>JAWXCG010000187.1:0-13820 GCA_034440555.1 Pseudomonadota bacterium | reverse complement strand
GCCGTTGCCCAACGCATTGCTGCCCGTCACATCGGTGCCGATGAAATTGCCGACGATGCGCAAGCCTCCGACCTGGCAGAACAACGGCGGCACGCAGGGACTTTCGTTGCGGATGCCAGCACCTTGAAAGCGGTTGATCACCAAGCCGCGCACCACAGATGCATTGCCGCTGCACCCCGGTCCACCGCCGGGAACGGTCGTAGAGAACAGCAACCCATCGGAGGCGCCGGCGAAGGTGCCATCGAGTTCGATTTTCAACACGCTGTTGTTTCCCTGGAGCGCGCTGTTGATTACCGATCCAGGCTGGGTGAAACCGTCGAAGGTGATGGTGATCAACACAGTAGGCAGCGCTGAAAGTGGGCGGATCGCATGTGGCCCGACGCCTGCAATATTGAACTCAATCCGGTGCGGCGCACAGGCGGTGGCGCCGGTCACGATCTGGGCATTGGCGCTGAGAATCGCCTGGCGCAAACTTCCAGCGCCGCTATCGGCTGTGGTGTTGACGACGAAAACGGTCGCCTTCGACACACTGGCCGCAACGAGCATGATGGCTATCAGGGCGATCCGACTCTTGATGCTTGACATGTGCAGCTCCCAATTTCAAAAACCTTTTTGGTTCAAGTTGATGATCGTGTTCAGTGTGTCGCCGGTGACGGCGGGGCCGCGCGGTCGCTGATGCAGTTTGCTTTCACCGACCGTTCGCTTCCAGTTTGACTCCGCCCCGCCGCCCCCTGCCGCGAACGATCGTGGTGTTGCCGTTGAACGCTCCGGAAGCCGGCGAACCTCGCCGCAAGCAAACCGAAAACGTTGAGCCGGCACGGCATAGGCGCAGTCACTTCTAAAAACAACAAGCGGCAGGCAATCCGCTGAGCGCTCGATGTCGCTGCTTCGCACCGTTGACATGTCGCGCGGAGTATTCACTACAGCTAACCGGGAACGGCTTCGGAAACGGCCATTGCGAATCGGATACTCGGCATGTTTCGCCCGCTGGCGAAGGCGATTACGAGCCAAGGTTCGACTTCAGTGAGCGAAGGAGTGCTTGTAAAGCGCGCATTGGTTCGCCCACCGAGCGAGCGCAGGCGCAGCCCGGCGTTGCGCAGTAATGACCTGCACCGGGTCGTACTGCGTTGCAGGCATGATCGGTCGCGCGTTATTTGCCGTCATCCTTGCGCCGGACCAACTCCGATGAATTGGGTCGTGTCCCGAGAGGTGAACAAGCGGGTGCCGCGCCCGGCCTATTTTCCCTCCAGCTTCGCCTGCAATTGGCGGAGCGGGCGGCGGTAGTGTTCGCCGAGCTCGTTGTGCAGCGCGTGGATGGCAGCGGCTGCGTTCGCGAGTGACCGCGCCGACGTCACATCGCCCAACGCCAGATGGCA
The DNA here is from genome assembly GCA_034440555.1 of Pseudomonadota bacterium. GTDB lineage: Bacteria > Pseudomonadota > Gammaproteobacteria > Xanthomonadales > Ahniellaceae > 0-14-3-00-62-12. The sequence continues at coordinate 12,444 of JAWXCG010000187.1, read as the reverse complement.
TTCGGCCAATAGAATCTGTGCTTCAGCGATGCGCGGACTGGCCGTGGCCAGCAGTTTTTCGCGAACGGCCAAAGTGCGTTGCAGTAGTGGTAGCGCGGCGGCGGGGCGGGCAACCTGCAACGTTGCCGCGCCTTCAACGAGATCGGCGCGTATCGTGTAGAACGCATGGTAGGCGCCTTGCCCACTGGATTGGATTTTGGCGCGCGCGCGCTGGGCGAGTTCTCTGGCGGGAATGTTGCGCCCGGATGCCAGATCGACTTCCGCGGTCAGCAGCCATCGTTCGACCAAGGTGAGGGAAATGCCCAGCGACTCATCAGCATCGACGAACAATTCATCGAGCAGGGATTGCGCGGTCTGAGTGTTTCCCTCGAAAAGTGCGAGCCGGATACGCGCGCGCGTGTTCGTATTGTAGGGGGAAGTGCGCGGCGCCACTCTCGCTTGAATCCGCAGTGCACTGGCCTCATCCAGATATGCATGCGCCGCGCCATAGCGGCCCATCTCCGACAGTGGATATGCCGCGCGTTCGAGCATGGTCGCCATGAAAATACTGCCTTGGCCAGCCGAGGACCGGTGCAACGCAATAGCTTTTTGTATATCGTCCAGACCCCGTTCCAGCTCGCCGGCTTGAGCTTGCGAGTAGCCATAGTCCATCAATGCAACTGGAGTGTGCGAGGTGTCGTTTGCGCCGCGAATTTTGAGCGCGAGCTGTTTCGCCGACAGCAACAACGCCAGTCCTTCCTGCGTCCGGCCGGTGATGAAGAGCGTGCGGCCAAGACGCATCCGCGTCTGCAGCGCATCAACGTGATCTTCGCCGTTGATCGCGATGGCCATTTGCATTGCCAGGCGCGCGCTTTTCTCGGCACCCGCGATGTCCAGCAGGCGATTCTGAACTTCGCCAAGGTAGGCGTAAAACCGCGGCAGATTTTTGTTTGGGTAGCCATCTACGTTGCGCGAAACAACGATGGCACGACTGAAAGAGGCTTCAGCGTCACGCACCAGGCCGGCATTCTGTTCGAGTAGACCGCGCTGGTAGAGAGATTCTGCGAGATCGGCCGTTGGCGGCATGGTTTCCAACACGCGCACCGCCTGTCGTGCATAGTCGAGTGCCCGCGGTGCATCAACATTCAGATAACGCTCGGCCAATTTGGTGAGCAGCACACCGCGGGTTTTCGAGCTGAAGTCCTTCTTGCGATCAAGAATTGCGGCCGCTTGCGCCAGCAGTTTTTCGGGTTCGCTGACCTCGATCGTATTGGATGCGTATATCGCGCCGGCCAGTTCAGCCAGTGCGCCGGCGGTCTCGGTGGAATCTGCACCGTGCAGTTGGCGCGTGCGCGAGACGGCCTCGCGGCGCAAACGCACGGCTTCATCGTATAGCGCCAGGTCTTCATATAGCTGGCTCAACAATTTCAACACGCTCAGCTTTGCCGCTGGCGCATCAGCCATCGCGGTATCGATTTTTCTCGCACCGAGATCCAGCAACTCTCGAGCGGTCGTCTGGCGTGCCTTGACCGGATCGTCCTGGCTGCTGGAATTGGCACGGAACAGATCGCTCACGAACTCCTGCACGGCAGCGGACGTGCGTGCCTGCGTCTCGGCGCGGCGTGCCTGCCAGAGCGTGCCGGCAAGACCAGCGGCCAGTGTGATGATGAGCGAGGCGACGGCCGCTAACGCCCAACGATAGCGCCGCAGTGCGCGTCCGAGCACATATAGGCGTGCACCCTCGCGCGCTTGCACTGGCTCATTGCGCAGATGAGATTCGATATCCCGCTTCAGTGCGTTGGCGGTTTCGTAGCGATGTGCCGCCTCCTTGCGCAGGCATTTGGCGACGATGGCATCGAGATCACCGACCAGCAGCCGTGCTTGCAGTGGTGCATCGGCATTGGCCAGCGCAGTGCGGCTGGGCGCTGGCGCGGCGCGATCCAGAACGAGCTGCATGGCCTGTGTCGAGGGCAGGCCGCGCATGCGCAGCGGGCGCTCGCCGGTGAGCAATTCGAATAATAGTGTGCCCAGTGCGTAAATGTCCGTCGCAGTCGTTACCGGTTGGCCGCTCAGTTGTTCGGGGGCGGCGTAGTCGGGCGTAAACGGTGCGATCGTGGTGTGGGTATCCTGCGCCGACGCTGCTGCATCGAGCAACTTGGCGATGCCGAAATCGAGCAACTTCACTGTGCCCTGAGCATCGACCAGGATGTTGTCGGGCTTGAGATCACGATGAATCACCAGATTGCGATGGGCAAACGCTACTGCATCGCAGACCTGGGCAAACAAAGTCAGACGCTCTTGCAGCGAGCTGGAATGGTGGCGGCAGTAATCCGTCAGCGAGCGTCCCGCGACGTACTCCATCACGGTGTAAGGCCGCCCATCCGGCGCCGTTCCGCCATCGAGTAATCTGGCGATGCCGGGGTGTTCCAGTCTGGCCAGTATGCGACGCTCGACATGGAAGCGATCCAACTGGCCGACAGCCTCAAAGCGCAAGAGCTTGAGAGCGGCGCGTTGTTCGAAGGCTGCGTCAATTCGCGTTGCTGCGTAGACTTCGCCCATGCCGCCGCGGCCGATCATGTTGTCGATGCGCCATGACCCCAGAGCGGTTCCCGCGATCAGCGAGGGTTGCGGCGCGCTGTCGTTGGTACGCGGTATGCTATCGAGAACACCGACGGCGTCGTGCGCGCGCAGTAGCTCGTCCAGCTCGCGGCGCAGCTCAGTGTCGCCGCCACAGCTGCGCGCGAGAAATGCGTCGCGATCGATGTGTCGCTGCGTCGTGACTTCGGCGAAAAGCTGTTCCAGGCGCGCCCAGAGTTCGTGCTGCACAGATACTTCTCCGGATGCACACAGTGGACAATAGTGTGGCTGACCTGTGGGAGCGGCTGTCAGCCGCGATTACCAACTGTTGAACCGGGTATATCACAGGAATTGCAGTGGGTCGCCGCTTCCGCCTGCATGATTTCATTCGAACCCGCTGGTGAATACCTTGTCCAGATAAAACTGGCGCGTGCTTTCGACCAGGCCGCTGGAGCCGTTGATCAGCCCTGAACTGGTTCGACCTCGCGCGCGCAGATAGAACTGCTGGTTCGCGGGCGGAACAAACCCTGAGTAGCGCCAGCCGCCGCTGACGCGCTCCATGGTGCCGACTGCCGCATAGACGCTGCCGTTCAACGAGAACAGCAGTTGCGGCGGTAACGCAAGTTCCGGTCCGCCGCCCGAACGCTCCCAGCGCGCGACGCTGTCGCTGGCGCCAAATGTGAGTTCCAACGACTGCAATGTCGCCTGCGGCTGACTGAGGCGCGCGATGCGGTCCCGTGTCTGCCCAGCGATCATCGTGAATGCTCCGCCGACGAGGGTTTTGCCGTCGGGCTGAATTGCCAGAGCGTTGACGCCTCCGTTGGCGTTGGCGACAAAAGCAGTGTCGAGGCTGCCATTCGCGTTCAGTCGAGCGATAAAAGCCCGCAACTGCCCAGCGATCATGGTGAAGCTGCCGCCCAGGATGATTTTTCCGTCGAGCTGCAGCGCAAGCGTCACCACGCCACCGTTGGCATCCGGGTTGAACGCGCCGTCGATGCTGCCGTCGATGTTCAGCCGCGCTACACCGTTGCGCGGCTGCCCGCCGATCATGCTGAAACCGCCGCCAACGAGTATTTTCCCATCGGGCTGCAGTGCCAGTGCAATCACTTCAAGGTCGGCGCCCGGATTGAACATGGGATCGATGCTGCCATCAGCGTTCAGGCGCGCGATCCGGTTTCTCGGCTGGCCACCGATCGTCGTGAACAGTCCACTGACAATGACCTTGCCATCGGGCTGCAGTGCCATAGCTGCAACAAGGCTGTCCGCATTTGGATTGAACATGGCGTCGACACTGCCATCGGTGTTCAGGCGGGCAATGAAATTGCGCGACTGGGCGTCGATCAAGGTGAAAGTACCAGCCACCAGGATTTTTCCATCGGGCTGCAAGGCCAGTGCGAGGACGCGGTCGTTTGCAGCGGTATTGAAGGTATTGTCAATGCTGCCATTGATGTTGAGGCGTGCGATTCGATTGCGCGCCTGCGCGTTGATCTCGGTGAAATCTCCGCCCATAAGCACTTTTCCATCGGTCTGTACCGCCACTGCCGCGACATCGCCGTTCGCACTGCAAGCAAATGTTGCATCGACAGTGCCTCCGCCATTGAGGCGTGCAATGCGGTCACGCGGTTGTCCACCGATTTGAAAGAATGAGCCGCCGATGAGGATCTTGCCGTCGGGCTGCAGTGCGAGCGCCGAAACGCTGTTGTCGGCGCCGGGATTGAGCGTGGTGTCGACCGTTCCGTCGCTGGTCAAGCGTGCGATTCGGTTGCGCACCATTCCATTGGCTGTGGTGAAATCACCACCAATAGCGGCCTGGCCATCGGACTGCAGCGCCAGTGCGTAGACGTTCCCATTCGTGCCTGCGTCAAATGCGCTGTCGACACTGCCGTCGGTATTCAGTCGCGAAATACCGTTGAAGAAAAAGCCGCCAATCGCGATGAAGTTGCCGGCGACCAGGATTTTGCCGTCAGGCTGCACCGCGATAGCGAAGATGCTGTTGTTTGGATCTGGATTGAATGCCCCATCGGCGATGCCATTGGCGTTCAAACGCGCGAGATTGTTGCGCGGCAGCCCGCCGATCAAGGTAAATACACCACCGACCAGAATATTTCCGTCGGGCTGCTGCGCCAGGGCAAAAACACCGTCATTTGCACCAGGATTGAACGCGCCGTCCAAGCTGCCACTTGCGTTCAGGCGCGCGAGTCCGGTGCGTGGTTGCCCACCGATCTGGCTAAAAATGCCCCCGACGAGGATTTTTCCATCGGGTTGCAGCGACAACACAGTGATTTGATTGTTGGCGCCGGGATTGAATCCGGTGTCGACGCTGCCATTGGAGTTGAGGCGGGCGATGCTGCCACGCAGTTGCCCGCCGATCATGTTGAACAAACCACCAACAAGCACTTTTCCATCGGGTTGTGCGGCCAATGCCGAGACGAAACTGCTTGCGCCGGGATTGAACAGGGCATCAAGGCTCCCGTCGGGGTGCAGCCGCGCGATGTTGTTACGCGCGCTCGCGCCAACTTGCGTGAACGAACCACCGATGACGATGCCGCCGTCGGCTAGCATCGCAATGGCAAAAACGTCGCCATCGACAGGCGTGTTGAAGCCTGTGTCAATACTCCCATCAGCATTCAGCCGCACCAGGTTAGCGCGGGCCTGCCCACTGATCAGTGTAAAATTGCCACCGACAAGAATCTTGCCGTCGGGTTGTACGGCCAGCGCGTAAACGACCCCGTTGGCATTGGGGTCAAATCCGTCGTTGGGGTTTTGAGCCAGGCAATGAGAGGGCATTGCTGCCGACGCGAGCATCACCAGCATGGCGCGCGCTAATGAAAAAGGATGGAAAATCCATTGTTTTCCCACTGTCGCTGCTCCGTTGAGGGGGGGCGTGCTTTTATGTTGGCGATGTGGGAATTCACCACCCCGAATCGTTATTCCGATCCGGTCTGTCAAAGAGGCAAACAGGAAGTGGCATTGGAAACGGCCAAGATCATTGCGGCGAGATCACACCGCGAAGTGGACATTCATGCTTGGGTGGGTCTTGCCCCGGTGTGGTCGCGCATGTGCTCGCTGGTCGAAACGGCCACGACCCGTCCGATGGCAGTTATGCTTAAGCTATGAGCGAGACCGACCGCGTATTTCCGACCGACGCCAGTGCAGGCTGGGACGCAGCGTTGCCGAAAGAAGTCAACGCGTTAGCCGATCAGCTGATGCCCCTGTTTTACGATGATCTCAAACGCATGGCGCATCGCGAGCGTAGTCGCGTCGGTGCCAGTGCGACGCTGCAGACCACGGCATTGGTCAATGAGGCATACCTGAAATTGCGCGGTACCAAAAACTGGAACACCGATGCGCATTTCCTGCGCGCCGCGGCGTTGGCGATGCGCCATGCCTTGGTCAATCATGCCGTGGCCAGGCTTGCCGGCAAGCGGGGTGACGGCGTGGTCCCATTGCCCTTGACCGACGCACTGGAAGTAGCGATCGAGGACGACGCCACGACGCTGGCGCTGAATGACGCCCTGGGCCAGCTTGCGCGCACCTCGCTGCGGCTGGCGCAGGTTGTCGAGTGCCGCTACTTCGCTGGTTACGATGAGGCCGAGACGGCGCTGGCCCTGGATATTTCAGAGCGCACGGTGCGCCGCGACTGGACCCTGGCGCGGGCCTGGCTACATCGGGAATTGGCGGATGAGGGCAAGTGAGTCGGGCAAGCAAATGTCCAGGCATCGTGCGCCGAGCCAATGCCTGGCATCGCTGAATAGCAGCGTATTTCGAGCTGTGTGGAACGAGTGGCAGTCCAGGATGCGAGGCTGAGCCATGGCACTTGGAATGGTCTGTGCGACTTCACGAACGGTTGTTTCCCGACGCGCAAATTTTCGCGATAGCGCAATTGGCCTTGCGAAATGATCAGGCGCGCCGCTAGACGCAGGAACCCAAGTCGAACTGCCGCAACTCAGTAGCCTTCGCCAGTTGCGTCCAATAGCTTGAGTCCGGCGATCATCTTCGGGTCCACACCTTGCGCTTTGTTGACCAGCGTCAGGGCCGCCGCCGCAGTTTGTCGGGCTTCGTCAGTGCGGTTCAATCGCGACAGCGCACGCGCTTTAAGGCTCAACATGCGGATGCGAATAATGAAGTCATCCCGAGACTGCTTCGAGTACAGCGCCTCGACCTCGGTGATTTCATCCAGCGTAGCCTGGTGCTTGCCGAGTTCAAAGTTGGCCCGGGCGCGTTGATATCTTGCGTCAGCAACTTCGCCAAAATAGCCACCGCCGGCCTTTTCGAACAAGGCGAGCGCATGTTCAGCGGTGACGATCGCTTCCTCGTAGCGGCCTCCCAGGCGCTGCATTGACGAGAGCGCCCCGAACTGAGTTGCCACCATTGCGCCATCTTCGCCGGATATCTTTCGCTGCACGGTGATCGCCGCATTCAGGTCGGCCTGGGCCGCTTCGAAGTCTGCTTTCATCGCGTGCACCTGACCGCGGGTCTGCAGCAGGCGCACGCAGGCTTGATGCTGCAACCTGGCCTTTTCGCAGATGGACACGCCTTCGGACAACACCGTCAGCGCCTCATCGGTTCGGGTCTGCGAGGCACGCAGCCGGGCCAGCGCCGCGACCGCGAACAAGGTGTCCGGGTGCGCGTCTCCGAGCAGATCGCGGCGCATCGCCAGGCCACGCTGCACATAGGACTCAGCTTCATCGTAGCGCCCCAGTGCCACCAGGTAACTACCGAGCAGACCGACAAACCAGGCCGTGGCCTGGTGCGGCCGTTTATACAGTCGCTCCGACAACGCGATCGCCTCGCGGTAGGCCGCCTCGCCGCGCACCGCATCACCCAGCGCGCTGGCGGAATTGCCAATGCTGGCATGCAGCCATAACACCTCACTGCTCAGTGGCAAGCCGCGCGATTTCCAGAACGTCAATGCACGCTCGCTGCGCTCCAGACTCTCCTTGTATCGATGCAGTCCCCCGAAATGATTGGCTTCGGCGATCATTGCCTGCAACGCGCTACGCGGTTGGGTTTTGACATCCTTCATCGCCAAGGCTGTTATCTCCCGTTGCAAGGCCAGCGCCTCATCGACGCGCCCGCCCTGTTCAGACATGGCAAGGGCCAAGGTGAGCAACGCTTCTACGCCAAGCGGGTCGCCACGCTGCAGCAAGGCATCCTGCAGCGGTTCCAGCAAGGTTGTCGCCTCGGTAAACTCGGCGCGATCGATCAGTGACAGCGCGCGCAAATGCCTGGCGCTGATCCAACGTGAGTCGGCCGATTGGTAAAGCTGGTCGCTCAAAAGCAGCAAAGCCTGGGTCAGTTCCTGCGCCTGCGTTTGCGCCCCCATGCTTAACGCGACACGCGATAGCACGCCAAGCAGATCGGCCTTGGTCTCCTGCGGCATTGCGCGATCCGCCAGTATCCGATCTCCGCCCTGCTCGACGATCTCTTCCACTGTCGGTCGAAGGTCTTGCGGCTTGCCAGCTTCGGCGATCTCAAACAGGGAGACCAGAAAGTCGCGCACCGCATTGGCGCGTGCGGCCTGCGTCTGGGCACGCTGCGCCTGCCAGATCGTGCCAGCCAGTCCTGCTGCCAGCGTTATGATCAACACAGCGACGCCGGCCACAGCCCACCGATAACGACGTAGCAAACGTCCGAACACGTACATTCGTGCACCCTCGCGGGCCGATACGGGTTCGTTGTGCAGATGGGATTCGATATCGCGCATCAATGCATTGATGGTTTCGTAGCGATGCGCTGGCTCTTTGCGCAGACACTTGGCAACGATTGCGTCCAGGTCACCTGCCAACAGGCGTGCCGGTATTGGCGGATTGGAATTGAGCTTGGCGATGCGGAACAGTGATGGCGCCGTGCGATCCAGGAGGAGCTGCATCGCCTGCGTCGAAGGTAGCCCGCGCATACGCAGCGGGCGCTCATCACTGAGCAACTCGAACAGCAACACGCCCAGCGCGTAGATATCGGTAGCAGTAGTCACTGGCTGCCCAGTGAGTTGCTCGGGCGCTGCATAGTCGGGCGTAAACGGCGCCATGGTGTTGTCGCCGTCGCCCACGGAAGCGGCCGCGTCGAGTAATTTGGCGATGCCAAAATCGAGCAGCTTCACCGTGCCCTGGGCATCAACCAGGATGTTGTCCGGCTTGAGGTCACGATGGATCACCAGATTGCGGTGGGCGAACGCGACGGCATCGCATACTTGCGCGAACAGCGCCAGACGCTCGCGCAGCGTCGATGAATGCGCTCGACAGTAGTCGGTCAGCGAATGTCCCTCGACGTACTCCATCAGCGTATAGGGACGTCCATCGGCGGTCATTCCGCCATCCAGCAATCGCGCGATGCCGGGGTGCTCAAGCCTGGCCAGAATGCGACGCTCGGCATGGAAGCGATCCATCTGGCCGGCAGCCTCGTAGCGCAAAAGTTTGAGCGCCGCGCGTTGCTCGAACGCCGCATCGGCCCGTGCCGCCGCATAGACCTCGCCCATGCCGCCGCGCCCAATCAACGCGTCAACGCGCCAGGAACCCAGGTGCGTTCCGGCGGCCAGTGAGGGTTGCACGGGTACGGAATCCGCTGCACGCAACGCGCTATCAAGCACCCCCGAGGTATCGTGCGAGCGCAAAAGTTCATCAAGTTCGCGCCGCAGATCGGTGTCGCCGCCGCAGCTGCGCTCAAGGAAGGCGTCGCGGGCCGTGGCTGGTTGAGTCAGCGCCTCGGCGAAGAGTTGCTCAATTCTGATCCAGCGATTCTGCGACACAGGGCAATCTCCCGACACATTTTGCGGATCGCGATTGTGCACCCGTTGGGCTGTCTTGCAAGCGATGACCCGCAGTGCCTCGATCCGTTGCGAGGGCGGCTGTCGTGGCAGCGTCCAAGACAGCGGCCCTGCGGGTCGCGCCCCGATGCGCTGATTTAACGCCAGCTAACGTAGAATGTGACCTATTGCCGATGGAGAAATATGGCCACCGTTCTGCTCGCCACCTTGCTGGCCTTGTTGCTCGGACATGCGATGCCCGATCTGGCGCGGCTGCGCGACTATTCCTGGTTCCAGTACTGGGTTCGCGCTTGTGCTGAGCGACTAGGCGGTACCCAGTTCTGGCATTGGCGCACAGCATTGATATTGACTGCAGGACTGCCCGTTTTTGTGTTGGGACTGCTGCAGTGGACAATGCAGGGAACCTGGTGGGGGCTGCCCAGCTTCATTTTGGCCGCTGCAGTATTGTTTTACTGCTGGGGACCACGCGATCTGGATATCGAAGTTCAGGCGATTCATTCGTCCAGCGAGCGTGAGTCACGGCTGGCCGCGCTGCAGCGACTGCCTGAAGATCCGCCGGTGCCGCCGCTCAAACTGGAGAGCGCGCAAGTTGTCGATCAGGTGTTTTTAGCCGCGCTTTCTCGCTGGTTCGGCGTGTTGTTCTGGTTCTTGCTGCTCGGCGCCAGCGGCGCTTTGCTCTATCGACTGATCTGCCTCGCCGACGGATCGCGCGCCTACCGCGATGCCCTCTCTCACGAGCAGGCCGAGGCGGCCCAATATCTGCATCGCATGATGAACTGGCCGGCGGCGCAATTGATGACACTGGCGCTTGCCATTGCTGCGGACTTCGACTCGGTAGCCGCTGCCTGGCGCGATTTCCACGGTCAGCGAGTGCCGGGATGGTACTCGTCCGAACCGGGTTACATGACCGCCGCAGCGCGCGCGAGCGTGGATATGGAATCCGAATCGGATGCCGAAAGCGCTGTCGATGACACCGCCATGCTCGCCATGCAACAGGCGATGGCCCTGATCTGGCGCGTGCTGGTGGTCTGGCTTGCGGCCATGTCGGTGTTTGTGCTTGCCGGCAAGATTGGCTAGCGCGACGTTCGTCTTTTGCTGCCGCACGCACCGAGTGGGGCGTGCGGCGTCGCGCTCGCTTGGAGCCCGCAGTATCAATCAGAACAATGGCAACGGCGTGAGCCCCGCTCTACAACGGCAACCCATTCGCCGCTCGCATCGGCCATAATGCGGACTTATGAAACGCGACGATATCAACTACACCTTGGTCGGAATCGTAGTGCTGGCGGCGCTGGCCATCCTGATGACTGCGCTGTTTTTCATCACTGGCAGCGGCGGTGCCTCGGTCAGCTATTTCACCGACTATCGCAATGTCACCGGGCTCGGTTACGGCGCGCCAGTGTTCTACGAAGGCTTTCGAATCGGCCAGGTTTCCGCTATCGAGCCGCTGCGTGAAGGCGGAAAAACCCATTACCGGGTCGAATTGGCGGTGCGGCGAGATTGGCCGCTGGCTGCTGATTCGGTGGCTAAGCTTGCATCCAGCGGCTTGCTTGCCGACGTCGCAATCGCGATCCGCGAAGGCTCCAGCAGTACCTTGCTCAAACCCGGTGCAGTGCTTAAAGGCGAGGAAGGACAAGACCTGTTCGGTGCCGTCAACGACCTTGCTGGCGAAGTTACGATACTGACCCGCGATCGACTGCGCCCGCTGATTGAGAACCTGAGCACGCGGGTCGAATCGATTACCGCGAACCTGGATGCCAGCGCGCCGACCTTGCTTGCCGAGGCCGAGTCGCTGTTGAAAGGACTGAACACCGCGTCGGATTCTGTCAACCGCATCCTGTCGACCAAAAATCGTGACTTCATCGATACCACCCTGGCCGATCTTGCGGGCACTGCGCAAAACGCGCGCAAGATGTCCGTCGAGCTTGATGCGACGCGCGTGCGCCTGGACGCATTGCTCAACGAGCTGCATGGCACGGTGGCGGATGTCCGGCCTGAAATCCGCGAGGCGGTCATCGATCTCAGTCAGATCACAGCGTCACTGGCGCGACGTATCGATGCCATTACGCACAATCTCGAATCCTCAAGCCGCAACCTCAATGAGTTTACCCGTGAGGTGCGCAAGAGCCCGAATCGATTGCTGTTCACGCCCAAAGCCGACAATGTAATCGTGGAGGACGACTGATGCGTTTGCGCTCCGTACTGGCTGTGGCGCTCGCCCTGTTGCTCGTTGCATGTGCAGGCGCACCGGTGCCGGATGTCGGTTACTACCGGCTCAAACCGGTGGAACGTGTACCCGTCGAAGACAAAAAACATTTCAGCATTCCGATCGTTGTTGACTCGCTGATTGCTGATGGTGTCTATAACGATCAGGCGATTCTCTATGCACAGCGGCCCGAAGGCAGCATCAAGGCCTACCATTACCAGCTGTGGGATGAACCGCCAGGGCAGCTGCTGCAGCGTCGTCTGATCGACACTTTGCGCGCACGCAGCGCCGCGCGTCTGGTTACCGACAGGTTGCCGCCATCGATCGACAGCCTGCGCATTTCTGGGCGCATCGAGCGATTCGAACGGATCAAGCACGGTGATGCCTGGTTGGCGGCAGTGCGTCTGGAGTTGCGTGTCGAGCACGGTTCGCTGCACGCGCCACTGTTGTTGTCCGAGTACGCTGCCGACGTACCGGCCGAGACCGAGAGTATCCAATCCACTGTGCGCGCATTTGCAACCGCGATTGACCAGTGTTTTGCTGCATTCTGGACTGAGCTGCAACAGGTTCAGCTATGAGCCTTGCCACGCAGCTCAGCGAGACCGAGCGCCAACGGATGCTGCAGGTGATGGGCTTCGAGGTCTGGGTATCGCGTGGCAGTGAACCGTTGCGAGCGGCAACGCCGGCTACCGCCATCGCCAAGGCTTCACCCGTGCACACTGCCGTTGCCGCGATCCGTACGCCGCAGGCGCGCAACCGGACGGACCCGGCAGCGCACGCTGAACGTGCGGAAGCCGTTGTCCAATCCGTGCCATCGCCGGGCGCGCCAGTCAGCGCACGATCGGTGCCGCGCAATCATTCGTCAGTGCTGCTCGGTACGCACTCTGTGCTGCTGGTTCTCGAGCAACGCGTGCACGCCGAT
>JAWXCG010000186.1:0-19205 GCA_034440555.1 Pseudomonadota bacterium | reverse complement strand
CGGTGAACTGCAGCTTGACGTCAAGGATTTGGCCAACTCCAGCGTCTCGGTGAGCATCGATGCATCGAGCATCGACACCGGTGTCGTCAAGCTTGACGAGCACTTGCGCACCCCCGATTTCTTCGACGTAGGCAAGTATCCGAAGATCACCTTCAAGAGCACCAAAGTTGAATCGACCGGCGCCAGTACCTTCAAGCTCACCGGTGACCTGACTTTGCATGGTGTGACCAAGAGTGTGGTCCTCGATGCCAGCTGGCGCAGTGTCGCCGCTCACCCGTTTCTCAAGGTGCCAGCAGCGGGCTTTCGCGCTACCACTGAGGTCAAGCGGTCGGAATTCGGTATCGTCACGTATCCTGGTGCCTTGGGCGACGTGGTGAAGATCCGCATCGACACCGAAGCAGCACAGAGCGTGCCGGCACCCGCCGCGAAGACTGAAGAAAAGAAGTAACGCCGCCCGCGGTCGGAGCTGCAGTGAAAGACGGGATCGGCACGCCGGTCCCGTTTTTCATTGTGGTCTGGTGACATCAGGCAAGCGCTGCCGGACCGGGAAACAACCCGACGCCGGCCCATTGATGCGGCACACAGCGATTTGATAGGCCTGGGCCCAACCTATTCGCTAAGATGGAAGGCACTGAATTTGGAGTGACCATGTCCCATCCCAATCCCGTCCGTCCCAATCTCATCCGTCCCAATCCCGCCTGTGCCAATCGCGAGCCATCCAATGCCGAACGCGTCTACCACATCACTGTGGCCGACGTGCCGTTGAGTTGCCCAACGCCCGCCATGCATTTGTGGGATTCCCATCCTCGGGTCTATCTGCCGATCGAGGCGGGTGGCGAAGCGAAGTGCCCTTATTGCGGCGCGGTGTACAGGTGGGCGGCCTGATTTCGTCGCCACGAGGCGATGCGACGCGGCGATGACTCGCTCCTTCACCGTTGCTCAGGTTTTGCCGGCGCTCGAATCTGGTGGCGTGGAGCGAGCCGTTCTTGAAATTTCCGATGCATTGGTTCGCGACGGCCACAGTGCGATCGTGGTGTCCGCCGGCGGGCGGCTGGTAGCTGAGCTTGCCCGCATCGGCGCCGAGCACATCACTGTTGACATAGGCCGCAAATCACTGTGGTCGCTGCGCCATTTGATTCGACTCAGGCGCCTGTTCCGGAAGGTCGACATCGTGCACGCGCGCTCGCGTTTTCCAGCGTGGCTCGCCTGGTTGGCATGGAAATCCATGCGCGCGCCCAAGCCGCGTTTTGTCACCACCGTACATGGGCTCAATTCGGTCAGCGCGTACAGCGCGATCATGATGCACGCTGAGCGCGTAATTGCAGTTTCCGAAACGGTCCGCGAGCACATCATGCGGCACTATCCGCGCACACCAACCGATCGCATCCGGGTGATTCCACGTAGCCTCGACCCGCTGCAATTTCCACGCGGCTATCGCGCACCGGCAGATTGGAGACGCGCATTTGACGCACAGTATCCACAGGCGGCGAACCAGCGTTTGATCTGTTTGCCAGGCCGTGGTACGCGATTGAAGGGACATGACGATGCACTGCGCCTCTTGGCCAGTCTGCGCGCCGGCGGTGCATCGGTCACGCTGGTATTGCTCGGCGCTGAACAGGCCGGTCGCGGCGATTACCTTGACGAACTGCGTCGTGAGGCGACGCGGCGCGGCATCGCCGAACAGCTGGTCATAACGCCACCACGCTCTGATGTTCGCGACGTCATGTCGGAGAGTGCGTTCGTGCTGCAGCTGTCGCGCAAGCCCGAGGCATTCGGCCGCACCGTGATTGAAGGCTTGAATCTGGGTGTGCCGGTGCTCGGTTGGGCGCACGGAGGCGTGGGCGAACTGTTGGGTGAGCTGTATCCGCAAGGCGCGATCCGCCTGGGCGACGAAGTCGCGTTGTTGAAAACGGCCCAGCATTTCTTGTCGCATCCACCGCCGCCGCCAGAATTTGATCACTACCGCCTGCACCAGATGCAGGCTGCAACGCTCGCGGTCTATCGCGAACTTTTGGACGAAGCAGCGCAATGAGTGACGCCGCCGCCGTGGTGCGTGTCGGGTTGTTGATTTCCATGCTGCTGCTGCTGCCATTCGGCAGCCTCCCGGAGTTCGCGTTGCTGGTCATTGCTGTGATCGGTATTGTCGATGGCTGGAAGCATCGCGCGCTGGTGTTTCACGATGCCTCCGGGCGCCTGCTGAGCCTGTTGTTCCTGGCCTACTGGCTGCCCGAATTGGTTTCTGCTGCGGACAGCGTGGCGCCGGAGAAATCCTGGCTGGAGGTCGCCACCGATCTGAGGTTTCTTCCGTTCGGATGGTTTGTCCTGGTTACCTTGCAAAATGTGCGCGCCCGATCCTGGCTGTTGTCCGCAAGCGCGTTGCTGGTGTTGTTGTGGACGTTCGATGCACTGCTACAGGCCAGCGTTGGCGTCAGCCTGGGTGGCCGCATGCAGAGCGATCGCGTCAGCGGAATATTCAGTGACGACAATCTCAAATTGGGGCCGGTGCTGGCTGCACTCGCGCCGCTATCGCTATGGGCGACTTGGAAACGCTGGCGATGGGTCGGGCTGATTTTAGCCTGGCTGGTACTCGCGATCGCTGTACTGCTCGCCGGCGCGCGCGCTGCCTGGCTGAGTTTCATGATCGTAAGCGTGATTCTGATCTGGAAGACCGCCGGATCACCACGTCGTTTTCTGCAGATAGGCGCAGCGACTGCCATGATGGGCATGCTGGTGTTTGCTGGCAGTTATGCGATGTCTGATCGCTTGCAGGCACGCGTCGATCGCAGCCTGCAGGCATTGCGCGGCACCGAAGCGAGCTGGGACACCGCGCTCGCGTACCGCTTGCCGATCTGGACCGTTTCTGTGCGCATGGGTGTCGACCATCCCATCAACGGCGTCGGCGTACGCGCTTTCCGTTACGCCTATGCCGATTACGCCGAGCCTGATGATATCTGGCTCACCACACCCTCCGGCTACGCCATGCACGCACATCAAATTGTGCTGGAAATTCTCACCGAAACTGGCGTCATCGGTCTCTTGTTTTGGCTCGGCGGTGTCGCGCTTGTCGTGCGTCAGTGGCGCCGCGCTTCAAGCGAGATCCGCGAACAGGCACGGCCTTGGGGCATCGCTCTGGTCTCGATGTGTTTTCCGATCAACACACATCTGGCGTTCTATTCCAACTTCTGGGGCACATTGTTCTGGTGGTTGCTGGCCATTTTCGCGGCGAGTTTGGCAACAGGGGGCTTGCTGAGGAGTCATCTGACTCGCTCCTTCGCGAATACGGCGATTTTGCGATAAAGCAAGGGATCCTTGCTTTCCTGCTGCGCGCCATGCTCGCCAAACTCACGTCGAAGAACCAGCTCACTTTACCCAAGAGCATTACCCAGGCGATCGGCCCGATCGAATACTTCGAAGTGCAGGCCGTCCAAGGGAACCTCTGAACAAGTCCGGAGCCGCGATAGCCCCCTGCGTCAGGGGGCGAAAAACCGCAGGTTGACCAGCTCCGCTGTTGAGAGCGACCGGCTCCGCTGTTGAGAGCGGGGGGGTTTGGCAAGCAATAAGCAGTGCGGCAAAGACGAACTGGTGACTTATTCAGCCCTTCCCAAGGTCACCTTGTATCGACTCCGGTGCGCATACAGCGCAGTGATGCCCTGCGCGCCAAGTTGGCCGAGCTGAGTCTGACCGAATCAGACATCGGGGAAGCGGTGCGCTGGGTGCGCAAATCCAAAGCCTCAATTGTCGGTCGTTCCGGCACTGCGGCTTCCAGGGACACCGGTAAGGTACCGGTCAAAACACGCCGCAAGGCATGACGACGCGCATTCGTAGTCGCCCGCGCAAACTTCTGCGCCATGCACTTTTTCCTACTCAGGAACATCACGCGATTCATTCAGCAAACTCATCGCCATCCAGGCAATCATCGCAGCGCCGAGTACGAGCGCAATCCACAGCGCCCACTTTCGATACGGCGGTGATGGCGGTGGCGCCTTGAGCGCATCGTTGCCTTTCACCTCGAAGCGCGCGCCAAGTCTGGCGGCTTCCGGTTGCCAGTGATCGCCAAGGCGATTGCGCAGGTCATGGATCAGGGGCTCTACTGGATAGTGCTGGCGTCGCGCGGTGCGGTGGCCGGCGAACAATGTGAGTTCATCCGGGCCTCGGTGGGCGATGAGGAATTGATCCGGGCGGTAGTAGGTATGCAGTCTTGGCGGCGCGGTGAGTGCGGGCGTACTGCGCAGCAGCCATTGGCGATTTCTGGTCGGCTCGAAGATGATGCGACCGCGTTCGAACTGGGCGCGGTCAACCTTGACGTCGAAGGCGGTGGCGCTGCCCAGGTCCTGCCACCACGGCGCGTTCATATCACGCGCGAACAAGTGAACCGATGCGAGCGCGTCACCAGCGGCGAGTTCGATCGCGACGGCGTGCACCGGATAGGGGCCGTCGAGCGCGAAGCCGTGGCTGTGCTCGGGAAGGTCGCGGAATTGAAACGGCGTGAGCAATACGCTGTGCCGGTATAAATCCGGGTCGGGCTCATATTCGGCGAATGTGGCGTCAAAGCTCAGGCCGGACGGAACCGCCTGAACGTGGACACGCAACTCGTGCAGTTCAATCAGATCCTGCGCGAGAAAAATGAGTCGCGACTCGCCTCTGCCGCTGCTCGCGTCGTAACGCGTGCTTACGCGATCGGGAAGCACCACGGAATCATCGCGGTTGCCACTCTCCACCCACCAGCGCGTGCCTTCGGGAAGGTCACCGCTTGCCGACCATTCGATGCGCAGCGCGCGGATCGGCAGCGATTGCCTGGCGTTGGATCTGAGCTTCAGCGTGGCGTGCGCAGCGTACTCGCCTTGGCGCAGTTTGAGCCCGAACGATTCGTCTTCGAGTTCGACGTTCGTGGCGGGGAACGCCTGCGGCATTTCATCCCGAATCGGCTGGTAGATGACGCCAACTTTCTGCATCGCCCAGGGGGTTTCGCGCCAGCGTTCCATGGGTGGCGCGGGCAGCGGGCCGAAACTGATTTCGCGGCCGTCGCCTGCGACCAGGCGTAGATCGCCAAGCCCGGGATCGAACATTGAACGGTAGATTTCCGGGGTCAACGTCAGTACATGCACGTCCGATTGCGCTTCCAGTCGCACCGGAAAGCGCCATGCATAGTCTTCGCTGCTCACGGCGTCGGGCGTCACAGCTTTGGCCACAGCGACGCCGCAGCCGAGCATCAATACGACGACGAAGGTTTTCACGAGGACGACTCGCTTTGGGTCTCGCGCGGCGGCATTGGCGCAAAGAAGCCGACCGCGACAAACAGTAGACCCACGCCAAGCAACGATGCGATGCCCCAAAGGTCACCCAGGAATCGCATATCGACGACCAACAGTTTGGCCAACACCAGGCCGAGCACCGATGCGCCGGCGATCCAGCTGGAGCGCCGCGCGTGGCGGGCGCCAATCAGCATGGTAGTGACGCCGAGCACCGTCCATACAATGGACAGCGCCGACTGTGGTAGCGCCCGCGTCAACATTTCGGCGCTCCATGGTTCGCCGCCCAAGTGATAGGTGCTGCGCAGTGTCGCCATCGAAAGCGCCACGAAGCCGAACGCCAATATCGGCACGTAGGCACTGCTGTCGCGTAGACCGCCACCGATGCGATCTGCATAGATGCGTACGAGCAGGAGGATCGCCGCCAATTGGGTGAGTTCCAGCGGATTTAGAATCGGCAGCCATGGCAGTGGTGACGAGCCTCCGGGCAGGAAGAGAATCACCGTGGCGATGACGATTGTGCAGATCGCGAACAAAGGGACCAGCAAGGTGCCTAAGCTCACAACCCCATTGCGTACCGGGAAGCCGGCAAGTGCTACGCGTTTCCACAGCACCGCGAGCGGCAGCAAAACGGGAATGCTCAACGCCGCAATGCGCCATCCTTCACCAAGCATTTGTTGCGTATCGAGCCAATCGCGGATTTCCAGCCAGGCAATGGCTGGCAACGCCAGCCACCAGATCGCGTGCGACCAAACGACACCGGGCGAGCCAGCGCGATCGAGCAGGCGCAGGGTCAACAGCGAAGTGGCAGCATAAACCAGCCACGACTGCCAGCCCTGATCGGAGAGCGGCGTGCCATGGGCCAGCGTCATCATGGCGACCAGAGGAAGCGCCAGTAACAATCCAAAGTGCGCCGGCCAGCCAAAAGGACGAAACGAAAACACCTTGCGCAACGTGGCACCGAGCAAGCCGGTGAGCGCAAACAGCAGCAGACCCAGATCGGCCTCACGTGTATCCGGCGCGTGGCGTTCGATCTCCAACAAACCCGCGGCATACCACCACACGAATGACCAGCCGGCGAGCAGCCAGGTCAACGACTCACTGGCAGAACGACGGTGATACTGCAGGGCGCTGAACAAGCCCGCGATGGTTACCAACAGCGCACCAAAAGCGAACGCGTGGTTTTGATGAGCCGGCCAGTGTTCAAGCGAGATCAGCAACGCGGCGCCGCCCAGCGCCTGCATAAGTAGCCCGGTCCAGCGCAGGCGGCGTTCGTCCTGATTCAGACCCAGCCAAACCAGCAATGCGCCCTCGACCGCCCACACTGCAGACGTCCAACGTGCCGACAGGGCGAGCGGAACGGCGAGCGTGGCAAACACCAACGACAGGCCGGCATAGGCCTTGCGCCAGCGCATCAGGCCAGCGTTTCGCCAAACGAACCAGGCTAGTGTGCTGTAGATGGCAGCCAAAGCCAATGCGCTCCACGCCATGCCAAAACGATCGTCGTGCAACAACGAGGCTTGCAGTCCAAATCCGATGAGCGGTGTTCCAAACACGAGCGAGCCATCGACGCGATCGCGTTCGTCCGGATCGGGATTGCGCAATGCCGGCAATAGCGGAATCAACAGGTACATCACGAAGAACAAGATCAGGAATGGCTCAGTGGTCGCGAATAGATCGGGCTGGTATTTAAATATGCCCCAGACGGTACCGATCAAGAAGGTGAACAGGAAGCCGAGCAGATTGAGCACGCGCCAGCCCTTGCTCCAGCTGATCGCGAGGATGGCGAGATTGAGCAAGGCGTAGTAGCTGAAAAGCGCAACGTGGTTACCCGATCCACTGGAAGCGAGTATCGGAGCTGCGAAGCCGCCGATGATGCCGAACACGGCCAGGCCCAGCGAATCCTGCAGGATGGCGAGTACTGCACAGCCGGCGACCAGTGCCAGCAGCAATGCGAACGTCACGTCGGATGGCAGCAAATGGAAAGGCGCCCGGTACGCAGTAAATACCGTGAGCAGCAGGATCCCGATGGCGCCGCCTTGCAGATTCAACGCAAACACCGGCCGCTTATGGCGTTGTCTCCAGCCGATGCCCAGCCCAACCAGCGCTGCCAGTGCCACGCCGATGAAACGATATTCAATCGGAAACGTCAGCCAACCCTGTTGTGCTGCGTAGCGGAACAGCGCGCCGACGCTGATGAACAAAAGTCCGATGCCGATCTTTGCGACCCAGTTGCCTTCGCCGAACCAGCGCCAGAAACCAGATGACTCGTTTTTCTCGTCGACCTGTGTCGTGCTCGCCCAAGCGCGCGCCCCGGCTGTTTCGGGGCTGCGACGCTGCGCTGCGAATCTAGCCGCAACCGGCGCCGATTTGGGTAGATCTTCCGCCTCTCGTGGTGCCTCGCTGCCGGCTGCGAAGAAGGCTGCCCGTGGTTCCACAGGTTGATGCACCGGCTCAACGGTCCAGTCTGATTTTTCTGCGGCGACGCTCCCTGCTTCAACCTGCTTCGCATCGTCAATCTTTGCATCAATACTCGTTGCTTCAACACTCGCTGCTTCAACGAGCGCATCAGCGGTGCTGGCGGTCGCTGCGACATCGGGTGCGGATTGAGCGGGCGCTGGCTGCGGCGCCGCTGTGCTCGCGAGTGGCGTTAGGGGCTGGCTTGCCCTTGGTGCGCGATCGACAGGTGCGTATGCCTGCGCTGCGGCGGCAGCCTGGGTTCGCAAGTCCTCGTGGCGCTGGCGTTGCTCCAGCGATGCAATCCGGCCGCGTAGGCTCATCCAGGATCCGAACAGTGCGCCGATCAGCGCGCCGCCGAACATCCCCACAGCCCACGCACCGCTGGCGCCAGCCAACATTCCCAGCACGGCGCCGAGAAACCCGAGTACCCAAGCCATGTGTGACTCCCTACGTTGTTGAACGAACACTGGATTGGATATTGCGCTGTCATGAAAGTGAACGCATCGGAATTCGCTACGGTATCAAAAATCGATACTCATGGAACGACGTGCGAGTGTGCTGAGTCGAGTCACTCTTCCGAATTTCAGTACAACGACGCCTCACCCTCTGGACGTGTCTTGAAACGCTTATGAATCCAAAGGTACTCTTCGGGCGCTTCGCGCACCATCTGCTCGATCAACCCGTTCACCGCGGTGGTGTCGGCGATGACATCATCGGTCGGAAAGTTTTCCAGAGCTGCACCGATGCGCATGACGTAGCCACCATTGCCATCTCGGTGGTGAAAAAATGGCACCACGGCCGCGCCGGTCAGGCGCGCCAGATGATGGGTGGCAGCAAATGAATTCGCCTGGATTCCAAAGAAGGGTGCGAACACCGAGTCCTTGCCGCGAATATCCTGATCAGGAGCGTACCAGAGCACGCCGCCTTGCTTGACGTGGCGAATCGCCGCGCGCAGTTCTTCGCGTGCAAACATGGCGATCGCATAACGTGAACGCCCGCGTTTTACTGCCCATTCCAACGCAGGTTGCTGGTGACGACGATAGAAACCTGCCAACTTGATGTGGCGGCACAGAAGTCGGCCACAGATCTCCAGCGTCAGAAAATGCCCGGACAACAGCAGTACACCGCGGCCCTGACGTCGGTACTCGGCCAGGGTTTCCAATCCGTCGACAGGACTGGCCAGCAGACCGCGCGTGCTGCCCCACCATGCGCGCGCAAATTCGTATGCGCCCTCGCCAATGGACGCAAAACTCTGCTTCAGCAGCTGCGCGTGTTGTGCGGCATCAATGCCTGGTAGACAGAGTTCCAGGTTGCGACGTGCCACGCGTACACGGCCGCGCGCTAGCACACGTAGCAGCCTGCCCAGTCCATGGGCGATGGGTCGAGCCACGGAAGCAGGCAGGTTGCCGAATAGCACGGTGATGCCGATGCCAATCCAGCTTGGCCAATGCCTGGGGGCGAGTAGGGAATATTGAAAACGCATGGGCACATCTTAGGGAAGGTCTGAACAAGTCACCACTTCGTCTTCGCCACACTGCTTATTGCTTGCCAAACCCCCGCTCTCAACAGCGGAGCTGGTCAACCTTCGGTTTTTTTTCCCCCTGACTCAGGGGGCTATCGCGGCTCCGGACTTGTTCAGAGGTTCCTTAGCGACCGGCCGGGTGCCCGGTGTCGGCTATGCTTGGCCTCCACGAATACTGCGCCTACTTTGATGTTTTTCCAGCGCCAGTTGTACAACCTGACCATGCGCGTGTTGACGCCGGTGATCCTGTATCGCCTGGCGTTGCGCGGACTGCGTTATCGCGAGTATTTCGGTCGCTGGCGCGAGCGCTTTGGCTTCTTTCAGGATTCCGGTCTGAACGACACCATCTGGGTGCACGCGGTCTCGGTCGGTGAAGTCAATGCCGCCGCACCGTTGATCGAGGCGCTGATGCGCCGGTTCAAAGGACAGAGTTTTGTCATTACGACGGTGACGCCTACTGGCTCGGCGCGGGTGCAGAGACTGTTCGGTAATCGCGTCTTTCACGTCTATTTACCCTATGACTTGCCCGGATCGGTGAAGCGATTTCTGGATCGGGTGCGGCCGCGCCTCGCCGTGGTGATGGAAACCGAGATTTGGCCTAATCTGTTTTTCTATTGCAAGCGCCGCAGCGTTCCGATCGTGGTCGCCAACGCGCGTCTATCCGAGCGATCGCTCAAGGGCTACGGTCCGGTGCGACCCTTGGCGCGCGAAGCGATCCGCAGTGCTGCGTTCATAGCCGCTTCCAGTCAACAGGACGCAGCGCGGTTGCAGCAACTGGGCGCTTCGCCCGAACGTATGCGTGTGGTCGGCAATGTGAAGTTCGATATGCGCATTCCGCCGGGGCTTGATCGCGTCGGCAAGGTGCTGCGTGAGTACTGGGGCATCGCTCGCCCGGTGTGGGTGGCAGCAAGCACACACGAAGGCGAGGAGGCGTCGGTGCTGGAGGCGCATGCGCGCGTGCTGCGCAGGTTTCCGGACGCTCTGCTGGTAATTGCACCGCGTCATCCTGAGCGTTTCCGACCCGTGGCCCAGCTTTGCCGGGGCCTTGGCTTTCGAACGCTGACGCGCAGCGACGATACAGTTGCGCGTCACGACACGCAGTGTTTTGTTGCGGATACCTTGGGTGAGCTGATGAACTTTTTCGCCGCCTGCGATGTTGCCTTCGTTGCCGGAAGCTTCGACCCGATCGGTGGGCACAATGTGCTGGAGCCAGCTGCAGTAGCAGTTCCGGTCATTGTCGGGCCGCACACCTTCAATTTTGCCGAGATCACCGAGAGCCTGATTCATGATGGCGCTGCGCTGCGCGTGCGCGATCCCGCTGAACTGGGCGATACCGTGGCCCGTCTGTTCGCCGAGAGCCACACGCGCGAGGCAATGGGCAAGGCTGCGCTGATTTCCATGGAGCGTGAGCGCGGTGCGGTCGCTCGCATCGTCACCATTGTCGAGGATGTGTTGGGCGTCGGCGCTGCGCCCTGATTCGCAGGATTGCGATTTGCGTCCCGGATCTGGCATTGCCGTCCGGGACGATGCACCCTTGCCGAATGAGCGTGACCCCTTGCCGCAGTAGACTGGCCTTCAATCGGATCAGGAGATTGGCGGATGACGGCTACTGCGGGGGATGTCACCGGTTGGTTGAAGCGCTGGAGCGAGGGCGATGCTGCGTCGCTGGAACAGTTGTTGCCGTATGTCTACGCTGATCTGCGGCGCATCGCCGCGAGCGAACTGCGCGGCAATCAAGGGCACGACACCTTGCAACCGACTGCGTTGATCAATGATGTTTTCGTGCGCCTGCTCGGCGCTGGAAAACTCGATATCAGCAATCGCAAGCACTTCTTCGCAACCGCAGCCAAGTTGATGCGTCAGGTGCTGATGGATCGCGCCCGCGCCAAGATGCGCGAAAAGCGCGGCGGCGGTGTTTGGCAGCAAGTGGATTTTGTTGAGGCGATGGCGTTGCCGATCGAAGACAATACCGATATGCCGGCGCTGGATGAGGCATTGAAGCAACTCGCTGAGCTCGATCCGCGCATGGCAGAAATGGTGGAACTGCGTTACTTCGCCGGACTGGAAGTGAGCGAAGTCGCTCACCTTTTCGAGATCGATGAACGCACCGTCTATCGCGATTGGGCGATGGCGCGGGCCTGGCTAAAGCTACGCCTCGCTTGACCTGGCATGTCTGAGCGAGGCTCCAAGGCGTCGCGCATGAATAGTGTGATCGGATTGCGCCGGATTTTATCCCGCCTGCTCGGCGCCCAAAGGGGCGCGTAGTCGGAGTAAGCAATCCTTTGGGCAACAACGCAGGCGGGTTAAAAGACCAGCAAGAGTGTCACGTTCAAAACAGGCGCATTATTTCTGCGCGACGCCTAATGACCGTGTTTGCACTGACGATGACGCTGGGGCTGCTGGGTACCCTCGCCAGCTGATGGCCGTTGCGAAGGATCGTCCGGATCAGCCCAGCGCAGCTTTTGCGCGGTGCCTGAGGCACCAGTTACCTGGTCGATTCCGCAACTGCCACCGTCGCGTCGTGTTGCGCGATGGCACCAAGTCCTGCTGACAGACGAATCCGCTCGATGTCCATGTTGAGCACGAAACGGCGAAGGTTTTTCCACATCCAGTGGTGCCCAAATTGCTTCGTCTTCATCTCGGCGAGTGCCTCTTCCTTGCTCCAGCCCTGAACCACGATTCGATACGCAGCGATCATGGTGCCGGTGCGGTCGGCGCCGTGTTTGCAATGCACCAGCATCGGTTGATTGGCTGGATCCGAGGCGAGTTGCAGGAATTCCACCACATGGGCTTCTTCCAAATCCCAAGTGCGGATCGGTATGTGCAGCCGGCGCGGACCATCTTCTGGTGTCGCATCGGCCGGATCGGCTTGCCAGCGCAGCGACAGCACGCTGGCGATCGGCATTTCCTCCAGCGCGTCAAAGCCAGCCGTATCCGGCATGGCACCGCGATACAATGTGGGCGACACGCGATAGAGATTCGACAGGCCTTTTACGTTGAGCCGCTGCGCCGGTTGATCGCTGTGAGCAGCACTGGCGCCAACGGACAGCGACGCAACGAACAAGGCACAGCAAAATCGCCCCGCCGCATGCAGCACGACCGCTCTCATGCAGCCACGCTGGCGTCAATGGCGACGCGCCCGCGCAGGGAATTGGTCGTTGCCTCGGTGATCAAAACATCGACGAACTGACCAATCAGGCGCGCACTGCCATCGAAGTTGACCATGCGGTTGTTCTCGGTACGACCACACAGTTGCTTGGGGTCCTTCTTGCTCGGGCCTTCCACCAATATGGTTTCAGTGGTGCCAATCATGGCCCGGCTGATGCGCGCCGCGTTGCTGCTGATGGTGGCTTGTAGATGCGTCAGCCGCGCGTGCTTTTCTTCCTGCGTCATTTCATCCAGCAGACTGGCAGCTGGTGTGCCCGGGCGGCGTGAGTAGATGAAACTGAAACTCTGATCAAAGCCGATGTCATCGATCAACTTCATGGTGGCTTGAAAATCTCTCTCGGTTTCGCCAGGGAAACCCACTATGAAATCCGAGCTGATGCAGATATCCGGGCGCACCTCGCGCAGCTTGCGGATGCGCGCCTTGTATTCGATTGCGGTGTGCCCACGCTTCATCGCAGCCAGAACGCGATCGGAGCCCGACTGCACTGGCAGATGCAGGAAGTTGGCAAGTTTGGGCACATTCGCATAGCACTCAATCAGCCGATCGGAGAACTCCAGCGGGTGCGAGGTGGTGAAGCGGATGCGTCCGATGCGGGGGATTTGCGCGATGGCTTCGATCAGCAGTGCGAGGTCGGCGATTTCGCCGTCATGCATTGCACCGCGATAGGCATTGACCGTCTGCCCCAGCAAGTTCACCTCGCGCACGCCCTGAGCGGCCAACGACACAACCTCAGCAAGGACGTCGTCGAAGCGTCGGGAGACTTCCTCGCCGCGCGTATAGGGCACCACACAGAAGCTGCAATAGCGACTGCAGCCTTCGATAATTGAAACGAAGGCAGTCGGGCCCTCCATGCGCGGTTCGGGAAGATGATCGAACTTTTCCACTTCCGGGAAGCTGATGTCGACTTGGGGTTTGTGCGAAGCCCGACGCGCTTCGATCATCGCGGGCAGGCGATGCAGAGTTTGCGGACCGAATACCAGATCCACATAGGGAGCGCGTTTGATGATTGCCTCGCCTTCCTGTGAGGCGACGCAGCCACCGACGCCGATTACCAGTGCCGGGTTTGCCGCTTTCAGTGCCTTCCATCGACCCAGCTGCGAGAACACTTTCTCCTGTGCCTTCTCGCGGATCGAGCAGGTGTTGATCAGGATCACATCAGCATCGTGTTCGTTGTCGGTGATTGTCAGCCCATGCGCCGCGTGAAGCACATCGCGCATTTTGTCCGAGTCATACTCGTTCATCTGGCAGCCGTGGGTCTTGATGTAGAGCTTGCCTGCCATGAAGGTGTCAAATTGTGAAAGGGGACGGATTATAGCTCCGGAACCCATGTTCTCCTTCCCACGTCAAGCACAAACACTGGCGTTTTTCGGGCGACTGAAGGAAACTCTACGCGGGGAAGCTGGTCTCAACAGGTCATTCAGGTACGGGAACTCGAGTGATGGCAAAGCGTTTTTTCGCAATCTTGCTGTTTGGTGTGGCGGCTTGCTGGTTTTTACCCAGCGCTCAGGCGGCCAGCGGCGTGCATACCTGCAAAGGCAAGTCCGGCGTGGTGACCTACACCAACCTGCCGTGCAATCGCCAGCATGTGTTGCTCGCACCGGCGTCAGGCAGCAAGCGCAGTGCGCAGCGTGCCGACGTCTATTACAAGCACATGCAGGGCGGCGTGGTGGTGTTTTCCAGCAAGCCGCCGCGCGGCCGGCACTACCAGACGGTGCTGGTTGGGGGCTGTTATGCCTGTGGTGCCCGATCCAGCGTCAACTGGAATGCCATTGTGCTTAACACCACGGACTACGCCACTGAAATTTCCAAGGCCGCTACTGAGTTTGGTGTCGAGGTCGCGTTAATCCGGGCCTTGATCCATGCCGAATCGGCTTACAACCCGATGGCGCTGTCGAACAAGGGTGCACAGGGACTGATGCAACTTATGCCGGCGACTGCTGGCATGTATGGCGTGACCAACGCGTTTGATGCGCAACAGAACATCAAGGCCGGGGTCGAACATTTGGCCGGGCTGCTCAAACGCTACGCTGGCGATGTGACGCTGGTCGCCGCTGCCTACAACGCCGGCGAGGGTGCGGTGGCCAAGTATCGCGGCACAGTGCCGCCGTATGCTGAGACCAAGGTCTACGTCGAGCGTGTTGCGCTGCTCAGACAGCGCTATCTGAACGCACTCGCTGGCGTGAATTCGGGCTGAGTGGCGTTAGCCGCCCTGAATCGTGCTGGGTTGCCGCATCAGTTCAATTTCCACATTCAGCGGTATCCCGGCGCGCGTGACACTCACCTCGACCTTGGTGCCCGGGGCCAGCGCTGCTTCGCGCAGGCGCAGATCGGCGCCGTCGATAACCGGCTGATCGTCGAACGCCAACACGATATCTCCGGGTCGCAGACCAGCGTTGTCCGCAGGCCCGGCACGCAGCAGGCGCGTGATCTGCACGCCGCGTTGCGAGGCGGTGCCGCCGGCAACGGGTGAGTAGGACGCATCGAAATATACTGCCCCCATCCAGCCGCGAACTACTTCGCCGAACTTCACAATCTGTTGTAGAACTTCGCGCGCTGCGGCAGCTGGTATTGCAAAACCGATGCTGAGGCCATTGCCAAGATTTGCCGTGTTGATGCCTACCAGCTCGCCCTGCGTGTTGATCAAGGCACCACCCGAATTGCCATCGTTTACCGCGGCATCGGTCTGCAGAAAATTCTCGAAACGTGATCGCCCCAGAATATTGCGACGGGTGGCACTGATGACACCCATGGTGACGGTGCGATCGAGTCCGTAGGGATTGCCGATGGCCAGCACCACATCACCCACCTCAAGTTTGCTCTCATCGGCAAACTTGGCGGTTGGAAAGTTGCTGCCGTCAATTTTCAGCACCGCGAGGTCGGTCGCCGGATCGACGCCAACCAAAGTGGCGGAGGTGACGCGTTCATCCCAAAGACCAATGCGAATAAGCTGCGCGCCCTGAATCACGTGAAAGTTGGTCAGCACATAGCCGTCCGCGGACATGATCACCCCCGAGCCCAGGCTGCGCGTCAGTTGTTGCACCGGGGAGGATGCTTCGGAATAACGCTGCCAGGTCGGGTCGCCAAAAATCGGCGCCACACTTGCCGCAACTACGCGTTCGGCCGAAATGCTGACTACCCAAGGGCCGGCGCGCCGCACCGCCTCCGCAAAGGAAGAGGTAGCAGCAACCGGAGCGGAGGTCTCGGTGCGTGTGGATTGTTCGCCAAAGTGCTCAGGAAACAGGCGCGTCAACACAAACGCCAACGCCAATCCCAGGACCGTGAACTGGGCGATGAATTTGAATCCCGCGACGAAACGTTGCATTGACGAACCCGTTCGAAAGTCGCCCATTGTGGCAAAGCGGTCATTGAAATTGTGTTTTAGCGCAACATTGGTGTTTTAGCGCAACATTGGTGTTCTACCGCAACATGCGCGTGTTCGGCCAGCGTTGCGCATTGCGCTGCGCCCTGCTTGCTGCCTTGCCGACCCTTGGTATTCCAGCGTCTAGATTGTCGGGCCAAGAAGCGTTCCGCTACACTGCACGCTTTAAGGAACGGTCCGACTCACATTGCGCTCTGCGACGTGGTTCCGGCAGTTCCGCTTGGCCCGCCGGATACCGATCCGACCCCGGGCGAGACAACTCAGTTTCTGTAACTTCTTGGGGTGCCTCATGGCAGATCATGGTGTCAACCACGGGCGTAGACGGTTTTTGACCGCAACGACAGCCGTGGTCGGCGGTGTCGGTGGCGTGTTTGCCGCTGTGCCTTTCGTAAAATCCTGGCAGCCCAGCGCCGCGGCCAAGACATCCGGTGCGCCGGTGATCGCGGACATCAGCAAGCTAGAGCCAGGGCAGCGACTTGTAGCAAGGTGGCGAGGACAGCCGGTGTGGATCATCCGACGGACGCCCGATCTGCTGGCCGGCCTGGCAACGTTGAGTGATCGATTGGTTGATCCTAATTCCACCGTAAATCCCGAGCAGCAGCCGAGCTACGCGGTCAACGCCCAGCGCGCCATCAAGCCGGAGATCGCGGTTATTGTTGGCATCTGCACGCACTTGGGCTGCGCGCCGACTTTTGTGCCTGAGATGCTGCCGCAGGAATTCGACGGCGACTGGAAGGGCGGCTTCTTCTGCCCGTGCCACGGCTCGCGTTTCGATATGGCCGGCCGCGTTTACAAGGACATGCCTGCGCCGCGCAATCTAAAAGTCCCGCCCTATCATTTCATCGACGACAACACGATCGAGATCGGCGTCGACCAGATGGCGGAGGTGGCGTAGTCATGGCCAATTCCATTGATCGCCTGATGGGTGCGAGTTACGACTGGTTCAACGCGCGCGCGCCTGGCGCGACGGAGTGGTACAACCGCCACGTCGGCAAGTACTACGCGCCGAAGAATTTCAACTTCTGGTACTACTTCGGTTCATTGGCGATGGTGCTGTTCGCCAATCAGATCCTTACCGGGATCTGGTTGACTATGCACTTCAAACCCGATGCTGCGTTGGCTTTCGACTCAGTCGAGTACATCAGGCGCGATGTCGACTGGGGCTGGCTGCTGCAAAGCATGCACGCGGTTGGCGCCTCGTTGTTCTTCATCGTGATCTATCTGCACATGTTTCGCGCCATGCTTTACGGCTCGTACCGGAAGCCACGCGAGCTGGTCTGGGTCCTCGGTATGGTCATGTTGCTGGCGCTGATGGGTGAGGCGTTTTTTGGTTACGTGTTGCCCTGGGGTCAAATGTCGTATTGGGGCGCACAGGTGATCACGTCGATTTTTGGCGCGATTCCGATTATCGGCGACAGTCTGGTTGAGCTGATTCGTGGCGACTATCTGGTCGCGGACGCCACTCTGAACCGCTTTTTCGCGTTGCACGTGATCGCGCTGCCGTTGGTGCTGGCGGGGCTGATCTACTTGCATCTGATGGCGTTGCATGAGGTCGGTTCGAATAACCCGGACGGAATCGAGATCAAGAAACAGAAGGACGCCAGCGGCAAGCCACTCGATGGTATTCCGTTCCACCCTTATTACACCGTGAAGGACTTGTTCGGCACCGCGTTCTTTTTATTGATCGCCGCGTTCATCATATTTTTCGCGCCGACGTTTGGTGGCTGGTTCCTTGAGCACGACAACTTTATCGCTGCTGATCCCATGGTGACGCCGCTTCTGATCAAGCCGGTGTGGTACTTCACTCCTTATTACGCAATGTTGCGCGCGGTACCGGCAATGTTCGGCTCGCAGTTTCCCGGCGTGGCGGTGATGGGCGGGGCAGTGTTGATCCTGTTTCTGCTGCCCTGGATCGATCGCAGTCCGGTCAAGTCGATGCGCTATCGCAGCAGTTTTTCCAAACTCATGTTGACGCTGTTTGTGCTGTGCTTTTTCTGGCTGGGTTACTGCGGAACGCAACATCCGACTGACTTGCTCACTCTCTCTGCACGGATTTGCACCGCTTTCTATTTCGGCTTCTTCATCTTCATGCCGTGGTGGTCGCGCTGGGGCGCAACCAAGCCCGAGCCTGAGCGCGTGACGTTCGATCACTAGGGTCCAATCATGAAAAAACTGATCGCACTTACCATTGCTCTGTTCGCTCTGGCGGCCGCCACCCCGGCAGTTGCTTCCTCAGAGGGCGGGCATGGCTTGATCCAGCAGTCCGACGCCAACATCGGCGACCGCGAGTCATTGCAGCGTGGCGCCAAGTACTTCATGAACTACTGCCTGTCCTGCCATTCGATCAAATACATGCGCTATTCGCGCATGGCCGAAGATCTGGGCCTGAGCGAAGAGGAAGTGATGGGTTCGCTCAACTTCACCGGCACGAAGTTCGGCGAGACCATGACAGTAGCGATGAAGCCGGCCGATGGCGATGTCTGGTTCAGCAAGAGTGCACCTGATCTTTCGCTGGTCGCACGCGTCAAGCACGGCGGTGCCGACTGGATCTACAGCTATCTCAAGTCGTTCTACGTTGACACCAAAAAGCCGTTGGGTTGGAACAATATGGTCTTCCCTGGCGCCAGCATGCCGCATGTGCTGTGGGACCTGCAGGGCACCCAGGCCGCAGTGTACGAAACGCACAAGAGTCATGGAGCCGGTGGCAAGGAAATCGAGGTTCAGGTGTTCTCGCATTTTGAGCCGATTACACCGGGCAAACTGGACGCGCGCGAGTACGATCAAGTGGCGCGTGACATTTCAGCGTTCCTTGAATACGTTGGCGACCCATCAGCGCTCAAGCGCGAAAGTGTCGGCTGGGTGGTCATCCTGTTCCTGGGTTTCTTCACTTTCATCGCCTGGCTGTTGAAGACCGAATATTGGAGCGATGTGCACTGATTGCAGTGCGCACCCGACAAGGCATCTTTTGCTTTGTCGGGTTGATCGGGATAGCTGTGCTTGCTGCAGAGTGTCGGCGTGGCCTCATTGGAAGACGTCTCTGGCTACTCCACTCCGCGCCAGGCCACGCCATTGACGAAGCGCCCGCAGTCCACTGGACGGCTGCGCAATTTGCGCGGCGTTCCGCTGAGTTCAATGGGCGCTTTGGCGCATGTCCAAAGCGCTGCACCTCGCCTGTTTGCCCATAGCTGTTCGTTCGACTTCGCACACCATGCCCGCGGGTAACTGTCACTCCGTTTGGATTGACGAAATAAACCTTCCCTGGTGCATGGCGCCGGCCCGGGTGTCCGTGGCCGTGCGTTCGACTTCGCACACGATGCCTGGGGGCAACTGTTACTCCGTTTGGATTGACGAAATAAACCTTCCCTGGTGCATGGCGCCGGCCCGGCCGTCCGTGGCCGTGCGTTCGACTTCGCACACGATGCCTGG
>JAWXCG010000185.1:0-7765 GCA_034440555.1 Pseudomonadota bacterium | reverse complement strand
CGCTAATCGCCGGGCGCGCGATGTAGCGGCACAGGCGTTCTAGCTTCTGGCTCTCGTGCGCTTCGGCGGCGACGCCCGCATGCAGCGAGAAACCGCCGAAATTGCCGGCGTCGCCCTCGGGCGCATCCGCATCGGCTGGGATCGTTTGCAGCGTCGCCACCTTGCGCCCGGCCTGCGCGCCGATAGCGATGCGGTAGGTGATCGAGCTCATCCGCAGCGCGTCCAGGCCGTCGTCGCAGCCAGCGCAGTCGGACAGGAACGCGGATTCGTCTTCGCCTTCGAGCCAGCCTTGGCGCACCCAATGCCGACACACGCGATGCGCGATCTTGCCGGCCAGGTGCGTCAACTGCGCGGAGGTCGGCGCGCGGGCGCGATGCCGGCGCGGTTTGCGCTGTGGTTGCTCGACGTTCTTATACACGCCATGCCTACCGCGCGGTGCCGGGTGATCCGGGGGCACAGCACGACGACAGCCATCGCTACTCAATCCCGTTGCCAAAGGGCAGCTTCACTCTGGCCCATGGCCCAGGCGGTCATTTCTCGCATACCGATGCACAGTCGGCGTATGCCTATGATCTGGCGGCCGACGAAGGCACGCCGGTAGTCGCCGCACGCGATGGCATCGTGATGCAGGTCGAGCGCGACTTCTACGGCAATGGACTGGACATGGAGCGCTTTGACGATCGCGCCAACTCGGTGCGCGTGCTGCACAGCGATGGCAGCATGGGCGTCTATGCACACCTGCAATGGGAGAGCGCGCAGGTGTCGCCTGGCCAGCGCGTGCGCATGGGCCAGCAGCTGGGCCTTTCCGGCAACACCGGATTCTCCA
This sequence comes from Pseudomonadota bacterium, assembly GCA_034440555.1. Lineage (GTDB taxonomy): Bacteria > Pseudomonadota > Gammaproteobacteria > Xanthomonadales > Ahniellaceae > 0-14-3-00-62-12. The sequence goes on along the minus strand of JAWXCG010000185.1, from coordinate 6,939 downwards.
GCGGCCCGCACCTGCATTTCGTCGTCCAGGTCAACCGCGATATGCAGCTGGTCGCGGTGCCCATCGAGTTCGTGACGCCCTTGAAGAGCGGGGCTTGCTCCGCCGCTCTGCAGTTTTTGATGCGCGTATCGACAAGCGAAAAGAGCAGCGGGGCGGGCCACGCTCTAAATAATCAACGAAGCAATGGTGTCCCTCGGCACTGCCACTATTCGAATCCGCCCGAGAACAGCACTTCGGTCGGCGCGCCCTGCGCCACGAACACGTCTGGGATATCGCCGGTGATGTCGGTAGCCGAACGATTGAGCCCAAAAGCAGCAAACACCACGCTGGCGCCATCGAATGTCAGGCGCGGCCGCATCACCCGGTCGCGCCCGGCGATCACGTCAAGATTCGAAACGAAGGGCTGGATGCTGCCGGTGTACAGATCCGCGATCAAGCCGCGCGCGTCTGGCTGGAATCCGTTGACACCCGTAGTTGGCAAATAGGCAACATAGCGCCCATTGCCGGAGATCTCACAGATGCTGCCTCCCACGGTGTCGCTGGCGCCATCCACCGGCCTGCTGACGAGTGCCGTGCTACCCGTCTGGCGATCGCGCACGAAGACATCCCCCGCCTCGTTGCGGTCATCGGCCACCAGGTTGGTACTGTAGGAATAGAACGCGACATAGCGCCCGTCGTCGGACACCGAAGGCCAGTCGGAGCTCATATCTTCGGCTGCGCCGGCCAGCCCCACCGAAATCGGCTCGCTGACTGTCGTCAATCGATCCCAGATCTGGATACCGGAGGCTCCACTGTGCACCACGTAGCGGCCATCGGGTGTGATCGCCCCAATACGCCCCAGGCCGATCAGGGTCGTGGTGCCCGCCTGTCGATCACGCAGATAGATCCTGCGCTGGACGGTCGTCGCCTCGGGTACCAGGTTGGATGCCATCGACATAAAGACCACAAAACGCCCATCGGCCGACACCCGCGACCAGTGGCCACGCGTGGTGTCGCCCTGCTGGTTCGCGGCGACACCGGCGCTGCTGACGTTGATGCGTTCGATCGTGCTGCTCTGGCGGTCGAGCAGGAAGACATCGCAAAGCCCATTGCTGTCGTCGACGATCAGATTGCTGGCGCACGACTCGAAGGTGACAAAGCGGCCATCGCTGGAGATGTCATTGGCGCGCGACAGACCGTTAGACTCGGCGCCGCCTGCGGCGACACTCAAGAGAGTCGTCGTCCCTGTGAGGCGATTGCGCAGAAAAACATCTTCAAGATTGTTGTTGTCGTTGGAAACCAGGTTGCTGGCCAACGAATCGAACAAGACCAGATTGCCATCATCGGTGATCGACTGGGTGCGCGTGCCTGCCCCCGGCGTGATTGGATCGGCATTGTCAGCGCGGCCACTGGCCCCATTGGCAACCAGGGCAATCAATGCACCTGTCGGACGCGCGGAAAGCCAGCTTGGATTGGCAGAAGGGCCTTGTACAAACAGATCAGAAAGGACATTGCGGTCCGCGAGCACGACCGGGCGTTCGGTCTGTGCAATAAACATCTCGCCATCGTCGGAAACCACGAGTGGGATACCGAATCGGCCGGCAATCGGTAGGTTTGCGAATGTTGCCAGATTGATGCGGCGGATTTCGGCGTCGGATCCGCCAAAGGCAGTGTCTTCGCCGACCAATAGGAACTGCCCGTTACGCGAAACAGTGTAGTTGACCCGGCCATAGATGGTCAGCGAAACGTGCGCAAGATCAGTCCATCCATTGGAGCGCCGATAGAAAAAGAGCCCGTTCCCAAGCCCGTGACCACTCAATGCACCGTCATAGCTGGCGAACATCGTGGTGTCACAGTCGATAAGGAACCCGGCGTCGTACAGATTCGATTCGGCCTCGCGGCCATCGAATCCGACCGATACCCGCACGGTGCCCTGTGCGGTGAGGTCACGTATGAAAACGTCCGGCCCAATATTGAAATCGTTTGCAACGAACGGTGCGTCAGCATTGAATGCCACACAGCGACCGTCGGCGCTGATGCTCGGCATGCTGATGCGCCCGCTGCCTTCCGCATTCATGTCGGTCAACGAAACACGCTGTACTGCGTCGGTGGCGAGCTCGAAGGCAAACACATCATCGACGCCATTGCTATCGCCTACAACCCAATTGATGGCGCCCGAAGTGAACGCAATGCGCGTACCGTCGCCACTGATCCGTGCCTGGCGGCTGGGTCCATTGGGCTGTACGCCGACAGCGGGCGACAGCCGACGCAGTGCACCGTTCAGACGGGTGTAGACGAACAGGTCGGCCAGCCCATTGCTGTCGCCAGCCACCAGATTGGTCGCCGAGGAACTGAACACGATGGTGTTGCCATCAGCGCTGATATCGGCGCCGAAGCTGTCATCGTCGGCCGCCTCGGCCGCTGTGCGTGAGATCACTGCGCGGGTGTTGGCGACACGATCGAACAGCAGGATGTCTTTGCGCCGGTTGCTGTCGCCCGCGACCAGATTGTCCGCGTAGCTCTCGAACACGACGTAGCGAAGGTCTGCGCTGGCACGCGCATTCAAGCTGGCACCATTGCTCGGCGTCAGCGCAGGAACAGATGCGGCGGAAACGAGCTCAATCTGGGCGGACTGCACAAGCGGGGCCAGCGCGGCCAGCACCAGACACAACGACAAATTTCCAATACGCATTTATCACTCCTGATTCATGCAGCGCCGTCGGACGGGCAATGGCGAAAGATATTTCAATCGGGGCAGCGGCAGCGGCAGTGCTTGAAGACGAGATGCGTGGGCCATGCGCTCCCCATCCTAACTCGAAAAAGAATGAAGGGTTCGATCAAAGGTGCTCGAATCCGCGTGAATGCCGCGCCCCCAAAGCCTTTAGTCAGCGCTTGTTCCTTCGCCGGGTAGCGAATGCGCCGGCAATGATGACGATGAAAACAACGACGACGGCGCCGGCAGTGGTGGTATCCATGGTTTGCTCCTCAAGGTTGGGTTGCGGGGCGGATGCGCTGCCCGCGAGTCGGTTCGCCGCGGGCGACGGGCTGGTCGTCGGCGACGTAGTTGGAAAATTGCGCGGGCAGGCCGGCAGAGGCGCCGAACGCCGGGCCGTCCTGCAACTGGTAGTGCAGGTGCGGCTCGGAGGAGTTGCCGCTGTTGCCGCAGTCGCCGATGCGGTCCCCGGCATGCACAGCGTCGCCTGACGCGACGCGAGGTGATCCTTTGCATAGATGGGCGAGCACCGAGTACTCGTTGTTGCCGTGGTCGATGATGACGCGATTGCCGGTGACTATCTTTGGATTCATTTGGCCCGGCACGTTGTCCGCGACGCCGTCGAGCACTTCCAGCACTTTGCCAATGGCCGGCGCCAGGATCGGCTTGCCGAAACAGTCGTAGTCCTCATTGCGACGGCCGCTACCAGTGTGCGAGGCGCCGTCGCGCAGGATCAACAGGTCGAGCGCGAAGCGCTGAGCGACGTGCGCGTCTGATAGTCGAGGTGCGTGCTGGGTGCGGTCACCTGTGACGCGCTCTGGTCGAGACGGTTGAAGAAGCCTCCGACTACTCCGTTGGCGTCGATCGCCCACTACACCAGGATGACCATCGGGACTTTCTCGAAGTGGGCGCGCCGCTGGTAGATGCTGTAGCCCTGTTCGGTGTCGACTTTCTCTTCGACCACGGCGGTTTCCGCGCCCTGCTGCTCGCCGATCTGTGTACGGAAGGCCGCGAGGTTGTCGCGTGACTTCAGTGCGACCTGCATTTGCGGACTCATGCGCTGCCAGACAGCGTCGATACGTTGCTCGTAGAAGGCGACAGTGAGCTCGGCGCCTTGTTGGCGGGCATCGGGAGTTTTCGCTGCAGCCGGCAAACCGAGCAGCGCGAGGAAGAGGGCGAACAGGAGGCGCATGCGCAAGTCAGGATTCCTTGTAAGGATTTTGTGGGATACCGGCCACGACGCTGGCCAGCTGTTTTCGATACTCGGCCAGCGACTGGCGGCCGCCCGGCGTCAGCCGCAGCGTGGTCAGCGGGCGCTTGCCGCGAAAGGTCTTGAGGATTTCGACCTGACCGGCGGACTCGAGCTTGCCCAGGTGGCTGGAGAGGTTGCCCTTGCTCAGGCCGCTGAGCTGTTCGACGAAACCGAATTCGGCCGATTCGGCGCCGGCCAGGATGGACAGGATCAGCAGGCGCGCCGGCTCGTGGATCAGCCGATCCAGCTGCAGCACCTCGGTGAGATCGCCGGACTTGCTCATGCCTGCGTCTGCCGTGCCGCGATGATGCTGCGCAGCTCGGCCTGCAGTCGAAGGAAGCGATGGTGGTCGCGCAAGCCCGCGGCAATCAGCGCGATCGAGGCGATCGGAAAGATCGCGCTGCCCAGGCTGAAGCCATAGCTTCGGCCGCCGAAGGCAAGCGCCGCCTGGCACAGCAGGAACACGCCGACGATGAATTCCAGCGGCCTGCGCAACCAGTGCCAGACCACCAGCAGCAGGACCAGCACTACGGCGAGGTAGCCGGCCACGTGCAGGTCCCAAGGCCGGTCGCTGAACGGTGCGACGCGACGCCACGCAACACCGAGCCGACCACCAGCAGGCTTACCAGGGCAGTGAAGCCGACGAAGAAGCGTGGTATCGGCGCTCCGTGGGCGTGGCCAGTTCCTCCACGTGGCCGAAGCGCTGGTAGTAGCGATGTGCCAGCCACCGCTTGCCGACCAGCCAGAGTAAGGGCATGGCGACCAGCACGAGGCGCAGCCCCGGCGTGACCGGCAGCAGCGCACCCAGCAGGTAGGACGCAATGCACGCGACTCCGCCGGCTACGGCGGACAGGCCGCCGGCACTGCGCGAAAAACGCGAGTACTCGCGGGTCAGTACTTCCATCCGGGTGGTCGGATCGATCGGCGGGTCGTTGGGCTGCATTGGGTATCCTTGAATCAGAAAACCCGTTTGCATTGCAGACTAGTCGGTGTCAAGGGCCACCGACTGCCAAACGGGCCTACACAACGGATCTTGAGTTTTAGATATATTTGTCAAATAATGGCTAAATTATCCATACATTTGACACATAAGGCAAAAATGCAGACGGTCCTCGTGCTGGGCGAAGCATTGGCAACACGACGGCGTTCCCTCGGCTTGAAGCAAGGGGAGGTCGCCGCTCGCGCCGGCGTTTCCCAGGAAGCGCTGTCCCGACTCGAGCGGGGGAAGCTGGCCGAGTTCGGGTCCCGCAAACTTCTCGCCGTGCTATCTGTCCTTGGAATGGAGCTCGCGTTCGTCGAGACGGGAGTCTCGGGATCTCTGGATGACCTGCGTCGCGAACGCGGGGGCGGCAGCGCATGAGCCTGTCGGTTTTCGTGCTCGGCCGTGAAGTTGCCACGCTGGAAGCCGTCGGCGACTTCAAGAGTTCGATGACGTATCACGCTGAGGTTGCCGCGGGAGACTTCGTTTCCCTGACCATGCGCGTACGACGCAATCCCTTCATCTGGGATGATGTACTGCACCCGATCTTTCAGATGAACCTTCCAGAGGGCTACCTGCTGCAGGTGCTGCAGGAGCAGTTCGGTCCCCACGTCGGTGCCAGCCCGATGGCTCTGCTGTCGGTGATCGGTCGCAACATGATCGGCCGCGTTCAAGTGGCTCCGCCAGGTGCGGACCTTCATGGGCCCGCGAAGCCTGTGGATGTTGCCGACCTGTTGCAAGGGGACAATTCCGAGGAGGCATTTGCCGAGCTTGTTCGCCAGCATGCGACGAGCGGCGTATCGGGTGTCGTGCCCAAGTTTCTGGACAGCGACGCTGAAAGTGTCGAAGCCGGCCCGCACAAGAAGACGACACTCCTCACCCACCGACACATCATCAAAGGCTCGTCCCGGCTGCTGCCCTTCGTGTCCTTGAACGAACACCTGTGTATGCAGGTGACCGGCCGGGTCATGCCCGCCGCGCTGACCGAAGTGTCACGTGACGGACAAGCCCTGGTCGTCCATCGTTTCGACGTAGATGGAAGCGGCGCACCGCGCTGGGGAATGGAGGACTTCTGCGCCCTGCTGGGCATGCGACCGGCTGCCAAGTACGAAGCCACCTGGGAGCGCATCGCCCGGGCTGTTCGCGATCATGTGCCGGTCGCCAACCGGCCAGGTGCATTCCGGCAGATGGCAACGCTGCTGCTGCTCACATACGCCCTGCGCAATGCGGACTGCCACGCCAAGAATGTTGCGCTCCGCTACTCCGGATACGACGACGTCCATCTGGCGCCGGCCTACGACATGATCACCACCGCGGCGTATCCCGACTACGAGCGGAACCCGCCGGCCATCTCGTTCATGGGCCGAAAGACCTGGGATCCGGGCGCGAGCCTGAAGACATTCATCACCGCCACCTTTGGAGTTGCAGTGCGTGAGCAGGCGGAGATTGCCGAACAGATTGCCGCTGCCATCGTCGAAGTCGGCCCGCAAGTTCGTGCGGCGATGGCAACGCACCCCGGTTTCGCGGAGATCGGCAAGCGGATGCTGCTGAGCTGGATGGAAGGTTTGGACGGCCTTCGCGACAAGCGGGTGTACGCGTTGGCAGGACCCGAACTAGGCGAGGCCTTCAGGGGACTTTCAGACCCAGATCCCACCAAGCCGGAGCGCCAGGTCGTCGGCCGTTCGGATCTGCTGGGCAAGCGCTGAAAAAAGCCCGCGGATCACTCCGCGGGCCTTGGTCTGTAGGAGCGGCTTGACCAGACATTCGTCTGTTGAAGGCCAGCCGCGACCTCAATCAGTACCGATAGTGCTCCGGCTTGTACGGCCCATCCTTGGACACGCCCAAGTCGCCCTTTTCGAACAGGCTGGCGAGTAGGCGGTGGTCGCGCACGCGCCGGGTTGGGCACGGATCGGATGTTCGGACGTTCGCGAGGGGGATTTCGGCAGCGCGGGGGCGCGTCGCCTCGCCGTCCGTGGCCACTCTCGCCGATTCCCGACAGTGGGCCGAGCGCGGCCT
>JAWXCG010000184.1:0-6457 GCA_034440555.1 Pseudomonadota bacterium | reverse complement strand
AGACGCGTACGCGTCTCCATACGTGCCGCGGACCATACGTTGTCTCCCGTACAAGGGCATTTTCCGCCGATCGCAGCGGCTTGCACCAGATCGCCGGCGCGCTCCGGCGCCACCGCGCTCGCCGCTTCAACCGACTGAAAAACGGCATCGCACTGGCCATAGGCATCAATCACCGCCTGCACCGAATGCGCCGGATCCGTGCCCGCAGACATCAGCCCGCGCGTAGCGTCAGCGGCCGACACGCTCGCGTCTTTGGCGTTCGCTGCGTTTTGCAGAGTCGAATCGCCAGGATCAAACCACTCTGGCACCTGCGCCTGTGCCAGCGAAACCACAGCAGTCCAGCTAAAAATGACGCGAAGCAATAAGGACATGGTGTCCTCCCACTGGTGATGATCCAAGTCTAGTGCAGCGTCGGGGGCTGGTCACTTTATGCGCAGGCCGGGCCGCAAGGCTATCCTGCAATCATGACCCCTTTGAAACACCTTGCTGTGAAGCAATGTCACGCCGACCCCAAGCTGGATTGGCTACGTGCGCTGCTGGGTGCCCCTGACAAAGCCCCCGCGGTTGCATTGAGTGCCGACCAGTTGGATGCATGCATTGGCGAAGGGCTGGCCCCTTTGCTGGCGCGCAAGCTCGACGATGGCTACGCGATTTTCCAGCATGAAGCAAGGCAACTGGCAATGCGCGAGCTCGCCCATGAGCAAGCACTGCAGAGGCTCGCCGCCGCCTGCCTACAGGCGTCACTCGACGTTTTGGTGATCAAGGGCGAGGCATTGGCGCGTACGCTTCACACCCAGCCCTGTACACGGACGCGCACGGATATCGATCTATGGGTGCATCGCAGCCAGCTGCCACGACTGCGCGGGATCCTGCAGGCTCTGGGCTATCCAACGATCGTCGCCATTGAGCAGCAATGGGCCCGGTTCGAGGTCGTGCACGGCCAGGCGCATCCTCCCAGCGTGGCGTTCGATGTGCATGTGCATCCGTTTTTCCGTCCGCGCATGTTGCAGCAGCGACCCTTTGAGGCGGTTTGGCAAGACGCCCGGGCGCTCCCGGGGATGGAGCCGTTGCGCGCACCTGCAGCACTGGATGCACTGTTGATCGCTGCCTTGCATCTGGCAAAAAACCCGCACAAGCGCTGGATCTGGCTGTACGACATCGATCGCCTATGTGTACTGAATCCGCAAGCGGTAACGCAGTCATGCGCGCTGGCACCGAGCTGGGGCATAGCCAGTCTAGTAACCGATGCACTCTGCCGCTCGGTCGCGGTGTTCGCAACGCAGTTGCCCTGTGCCCTGCCCCAGCCACTCGGAGACGAATCGCTCGCTTCGATGCTGGACGCTCCGCACAAACTGACGGCATTGCGCCGCGACATCGCGCTGCTACCGGGATGGCGCGAACGCGTCGGGTTCTTGCGCGAGTTGTTTTTCCGGCCGCGGTGATCTGCAGTTGCGCGCGTCGGGGTTATAGGGGCGACTTCGCTGTCGTGGGAGCGGCTTCAGCCGCGAAGCTCTGGTTCGATTCGAGCTTCTCGGCTGAAGCGGCTCCCACAAAATCCTCTATGCCCAGCAAAAAAAACGCCGGCACTAGGCCGGCGTCTTGAATAACCCATTACGCTGGATTATTTCGGAGCAACTTCTGCAGCAGGAGCCGCCGCCGGAGCTGGCGCCGGATCCACGGCGATCAGCTCAACGTCGAACAGCAGCGTCGCGTTCGGACCGATCGGTCCCGGACGGGCGGTATCGCCGTAGGCCAAGGTCGAAGGGATGACCAACTGCCACTTCGAACCTTCGTTCATCAGTTGCAGCGCTTCGGTCCAGCCTGCGATCACGCCGTTGACGGCAAACTCAGCCGGGGCGCCACGATCGTAGGAACTGTCGAACTTGGTGCCGTCGATCAGGGTGCCGGAGTAATGCACGCGAACCTGCGAAGTAGCCAACGGCTTCTTGCCCTTGCCCGTGGTCAGCACTTTGTACTGCAGTCCCGATGCCGTGGTCGTAAAGCCCGGCTTACCCTTGTTGGCGGCGAGGTACTCGTCGCCTTCCTTCTTGTTCTTCTCGGCCAGCACGCGCGACTTGGCTTCTTGCTGAGTCCGCATCTTATTCATGAACTCGGTGCGCACGGCCTGCGACTCTTCCGCAGTCATCAGCATTTTGCCGCCGGCGACTTGTGTACGCACGGCCTCAAACAGTACGTTCAAGTCGATTTCGTCTTTGACCTGGGCCAGGCCCTGGGCCATATCCATGCCGATCATGTAGCTGACCTTTTCTTTGTCGGTGGTCAGCTTGTCGAGCGCGCTAACGTTCATCGAAACGGCCAGGCCGACCGCAACGGCAGCGGCGAGGGTGGTGCGGAAAAACTGCTTCATTGGTGCTGCTCCTGGTGATTTTAAATCCGGCCGATGCCGGGAAAAAAGCGCCGTATTGTTGCGGCCTTGGCCGGCTTACGCAATCGCTGTGTGATCAGAGCGTGACCAGATCGCCAAGTTCCCTAAAAGTTCCCGCACAATAAGCCACCCTTCAGGAATAGGCTGCGCTGGACGTTCCTCGGGTCGGAAAAGGGGTCGAAATGTTACTTTTCACGATTACCGCCCCCGATAATGGGGTCGCCTGCTTTTCAATCAAGGCAAACTGCCTCAGCATCGGCATCAGCCCAGCCCACTTGTCGCGCCGCCCCGGGAACCGCCGTTGCCGGCGTCGAGGTTGCGCCAAAACTCATCCGGTCGCCGATTTGCGGATTTCCAACTAGAGGAGCACATCATGTCCAACCCAGGTTCCCGCTCAACTGAAGCCCGTCAAAGCCTTATTGGACAAGTGCGCAGCGCCTTGGGCGAAATGTTCGGAGGTGGCACCATTACCCCCGACCAGCAACTGAGCCTCGAAGTGCTGTTTGGCCTGTTGGGCGCATTGGCGCAAGCTGACAGCATCGTTACTACGCACGAGACCGATTTCGTCAACACATTGATGGACGAACAAGATCTCTCCACCAATGCGCGTCGGATTGCAAAAGAAAGCTTTGACCGCGGCCGTCATCGCCAGATCGATCCCGAGGCTGAGGCGCGCCGCGTGGTCGCGCGCTTTGGCAAGGGTTCGGCTCAAGTCGAACGACTCTACGACGCCCTGCTGCGTTTGGCCGCCGCCGATAGCCGGATTCGGCCGCGTGAACGCGAATTCCTGGAAATCGTCACCTTGGCCCTCGGCTTTGAAGCACATGCGTTGGATGTGCGTTTGCGAGTTATTGGTCAGGCGTTGTAACCCCAGTCCCATGGGTTCACGCCTTACGCGGACGCGGTGCTGAGTCCGAGCGAACAGCGTCCGACCCCAGGTCGGACCCACCGCGAGCGAGTACGAGCCCGCAGCGCCACTGCCGGTCACCCGAACATCGACATCGGTCGTGCTCTACTGGCTCGCCAGGTACTGGCTCGCAGGTATTGCACCGAGACGCCGGCACTGGCTTGATAGTAGTCTGGCGGCTGCGGATATTTGGACTGCCAAGCAAACCCGAACGCCACAAGCGAATTCACTCTGCGGCTTGCCGGCGACGGTACGCCGTCTGCACTTGGTGACTGACTTTGAACCCACCCAAAGCAAAAATGTTGTTCACCGTGGCAGGCACCCTGATGAGCTGGGCGCTGATAGGTTGGATGCTGATCAGCCTGCGCAATTCGAATGGCTACGCGCAGATCGAGACATCGACGCTGCTGCTTCGCGCGCTGTGCGTGGGTGCATCGTTGTTGCTGCTGTTGACCTGCATAGCCTTCGCATTTGGGCTGACGCAGATCGCACGTGACTCCGAGGCCGAGCAGCAATTCCCGCCGGCATCGGCGCCGCAGCTCAGGATCATGGGCAGCGCCCAGGGTGAACAGGCATGGCTGATGGCCGCACGCCTGCGGGGATGGGCTGCACTGGCCGTCGCCCTCGGCCTGGTGGGGGCCGTTGCAGGACTAGGCATGGCGTTTCCGGAGGCGCTGTCGCGGAGCGCGCCGGAGCAAGGTTTACAGGCACCGATCAGATCTGTTCCAGCGCTTGTTGCAGATCGACGATCAGCACTTCCGACGATTCCAGACCGATCGAAAATCGCACCAGGTTGAGCGGCACACTGGCCGATTCCGACAACGATTTCCATTCGCGCACTCCGGCCACCGGAAAAACCAATGACTCATAACTGCCCCATGACGCTGCGAGCAGAAAACGCTGCAGCGCATTGCAGAACCGATCGATCGCCGCAACATCGGGCACATCCAATTCGATCGAAAACAATCCGTTTGCGTGTCGCAGCTGAGCGGCACTGAGCTGCCATTGTGGATGCGTTGCATGCTGAGGGTAATGGATGCGCAGCACGCGCGGGTGCACCTCGAGCGCCTGCAACACCTGTTGCGTTGTCTCCGCGATCTGGCGCATACGAGCTGGCAATGTGCGCATGCCACGCAACAGCAACCATGCGTCGTGTGGTGACAGGATCGCGCCAAGCGTCATGTACGGGCCGGCAAACACCTGCCGCATCAAGGCTTCACTGCCGACCAGACAACCGGCCACGACATCACTGTGGCCATTGAGGTATTTGGTTGCCGAATGCGCCACCAGATCGATGCCCAACGCCAACGGCTGCTGGCCCAACGGCGTGGCATAGCTGTTATCGATCAATGTCCGGATACCGCGCGCCCGGGCCAGCGCTGCGATTGCCGCCAGATCCTGCTGCTCGAACGTCAGCGAATTGGGACTCTCCAACACGATCAGTCGCGTTGCCGAGGTCAGCGCGGCCTCGACCCCAGCAGTTTCACGCGCATCGATGAAGCGCGTGCGCACGCCGAACCGCTGCAGCAGTTTGCGCAGCAACAGGCCGGTCCAGGCATAGGGCTTGTCGACACACAGCACTTCGTCTCCGGCCGAAACCAGGGCCATCACGCCGGCCGCGACCGCCGCCGCACCCGAGCCGAACATCAGACAGGACTCACCGCCCTCCAGCGCCGCAAGTTTCCGGGCGACGATCTCCACCGTGGGATTAAGGCCGCGTGTATAAGCATGCTCGGCAAATTCGTCCTTGAGGCGCCTGCGCATGGTGGCGACATCCGGATGCGCAAAGATCGCACTCTGCACAATCGGCGGAATCACCGCATCGAAGTACCGCTCGCGCTCCTCACCCAGATGATTGAGGATGTAGGACAGATCTGTATTCATTCGCGCGCAAGGCGTTCGCGCATCAATTCAACTACCGATGCGTGCAATTCGGCGTCTTCCAGTGCCAGATGGACCGTGGCCTGGACCATACCCAGTCGACTGCCGCAATCGAAACGCCGGCCCTGAAAACGGTAGGCAAGCACCGGTTTTTGCTGCAACAGGGATGCAATGGCATCGGTGAGCTGAATCTCACCACCGGCGCCCACGCGCGTCGTTTCCAGATGGGAAAAAATACTGCCGTCCAGCACATAGCGGCCGACCACGGCGAGCGTCGACGGCGCGACTTCTGGCTTGGGTTTTTCCACCACGCCATGCACGCGCGACAAGCGCTCGTCGATGGTTTCGGCGGAGACAATGCCGTAGCGATTGGTGTGCGCGCGCGGCACGTCTTCAACGGCAATGACACTGGCGCGATCGCGTTCAGCGATCTCGATCATCTGGCGCAACGCGCCATGGCCGCGGTTCCAGATCACATCATCGGCCAGCATCACGGCAAAGGGTTGGTCACCAACCACTGGCTTGGCGCAGAGCACCGCATGCCCAAGGCCCAATGCCTCCGGCTGGGTGACAAAGATCGCGCGCACGCCCTCTGGCAAAATGTTGCGGATCAGCGAAAGCAACTCATGCTTGCCGGCCGCTTCGAGCTTGTTCTCCAGCTCGTAGGCCTTGTCGAAATAATCGGCAATCGCGTGTTTATAGCGATTGGTCACAAATACCAGGGTGTCGCAACCGGCATCGAGTGCCTCATCAACCGCGTACTGGATCAGCGGTCGATCAATCAGCGGCAGCATTTCCTTGGGTAACACCTTGGTGGCTGGCAGAAAACGCGTGCCGAGGCCGGCGACGGGAAAAACAACGGTGCGTATGCGCATGGATTGATAAATAGTGGAGCCGGGATTAGGCGGTTCCGGATTCTAACCGCATGCATGTCGCAGCAACTGCATTCTTGGCGGCGGAACCCAGCGCAATGGTCAATGCCGCCGCAAAGCACGCAAGACCGAGGCGAAGTCAGGCATCGCGCATAAACAATATGATCGGATTGCGCCGGATTTTATCCCGCCTGCTCGGCGCGCAAAGGGGCGCGCACTCGGACTACGCAATCCTTTGGGCGCCGAGCAGGCGGGTTAAAAGACCAGCAAGAGTGTCACGTTCAAAACAGGCGCTTTATTTCTGCGCGACGCCTTAGGGCCAGCGAAACAATTAATACAGTAGTTTTGTCGTCACTATGCCTTGCGTAGTTCGTTCCAGCTAACGCTGCAATCAGGCAGAACCCGAGTGTT
>JAWXCG010000183.1:0-8521 GCA_034440555.1 Pseudomonadota bacterium | reverse complement strand
TTCGCACGCGCGCGTGCGAAGATATCGGGACAGTGGGCGAGCATAGCCTTCCTCGCAGGGGCGAAATGAACGAGTCACCTTCCATCGGCATGGCCGATCTGCGCCTTGGCGAAGCGTTGCGCTTCGTCGTGGCGAACACTTTGCAGTCAGTCATGGCAAGCACACTACTTGCTGTGCTTCTGGTCATTCTGTTGCGTGCGTCGATCAGTCTTTGGCCGGCATTGATCTGGCTGTTCGCGTTGGTCTGCGTCGGCGCAGTGCGCGTGCGCCTGCGCCTGAGCGTCGCGCGCTTTACTCCGAACGCAGCGACGAAGCGACGGTACCTGGAACACTTCAGCGCCTGCGCGCTGGCGACCGGCGGGATTTGGGCCTGTGCACCCTGGATGCTGAGCACCGGCGGTGACCGCACCCTTCAGTCGGTAGTGTTGCTGGCCTGCGCGGCGATCGCAACCGGTGGCGCATTCGCGTCGCTGGCATCGCTGCGCACGGCCTTCGCCATCTTTTGGCCACCCATGCTGGCTCCGGTGCTTTTCGGCTTGCTCAACACCAGTCAGCTCTACTTGATTGTTGCGGGAGTTGCCGTGGTCTTGAGCCTGGTGCTATCGCGAATGCTGCTGGTGCTCAACCATCAGTTCGTGGAGCAGGTGGATCTGCGTCAACGCAATGCCGAATTGTTGCTGGCACTACAGCAACGAACCGCCGACGCAGAGGCAGCCAATGAAGCGAAGACGCGCTTCCTGGTGGCCGCCAGTCACGATCTGCGTCAACCCATGCATGCCATTGCGATTCGCACGCGCGCCCTGCTTGAGCAATCACTGCCACCCGATGCGCATGCGGTTGCGGTGCGACTTGATCGATCGGTCGTTGCCATGCAAAGTCTGTTTGACGCCTTGCTGGATATCTCCAAGCTCGACGGCGGCGCGATACAACCGCTGATCGTGCCGTTCTCGTTGAACACCTTGTTTGAAAAACTGACTGAGAGCTATGCCGACATTTCGGTGCAGCAGGGTGTAAGTCTCAACGTTGAGGAGACCCAACTTGGGGTGGCGAGCGACGTCGTGCTGCTTGAACGCATCCTGCGCCAGCTGCTGGACAATGCCATGCGCCATGCGGCCAACAGCAGCGTGTCCGTGCAGGCGCGATTGATCGGCGACGAAGTCGTCATTGCGGTACGCGATACCGGCAAGGGCATTGCGCACGATCAACAGGTAACTATCTTCAAGGAATTTGTACAGCTGGATAACCCGGAGCGCGATCGGCGCAAAGGCTTGGGGCTGGGTTTGGCCATTGTCGAACGGGTGGCGCGCGAGCTTGGTCATCGGCTGGAGTTGGAATCGACGCCTGGACAGGGCGCGTGCTTTCGCATCGTTGTGCCGGCCGCGCCTCTGGAGCCCAGTATCGAAACCGCCCAGACAACGCGCGCGCCCGTCAAGGTGCTGCCGGTGCAGGACTTGGTCATTGCTTTGCTCGACGACGATCCCGACGTGCTGGAAGCCATGAGCCTGTTGCTGACGCGCTGGAAATTCAAGGTGATCGCTGCGACCCAAAGCGCCGATCTGGAAATTGACTTGAGTCGCCAGGACGCTCCACCGGACTTGTTGATTTGCGATTACCGCCTTGCCGAGAAGCGCAACGGCCGCCAGGTTATCAACGATTTGCGTCGCCACTATGGCCGCGAGCTGCCGGCACTGCTGATTACCGGCGATATCCGCGCGATCGAAGTCGCCGGCGATGGTCAGGATATTACTGTGCTGCTCAAGCCGATCGCGCCGGAGATATTGCGCGACATGATCGTGACGCATTTGGCTGGATCAACTGCGCGCTGATATGTCGGTGGCCGTTGGGGCGTGAATTCAAGCGCGTCATGCTCAGCGCTTGCACTTGCTGCGCTCATGCTCCGGAAAGATTAACCTGCTTCAACATTTCTGCAATCACGCCGGCATAGTCGGCCTGGCCGAAAATCGCCGAGCCAGCAACAAACGTGTCGGCGCCCGCCGCAGCAATCTGACTAATATTGTCGGGTTTGACACCGCCGTCGACCTCAAGGCGAATGGATTTTCCACCCGCGGCGACATGCGCGTCGATGCGCGCACGTACGCGGCGCAACTTGTCCAGCGTCGACGGTATGAAAGACTGGCCGCCAAAGCCAGGGTTGACTGACATCAGCAAGATCAAGTCGACTTTGTCGAGCACATGATCCAGCCAGGCCAGCGGTGTTGCCGGATTGAACACCAGCCCGGCCTGACAGCCGTGATCTCGAATCAAGGACAAGGTGCGATCGACATGCCTTGAGGCCTCGGGATGAAACGACAGAAGACCGGCACCGGCCTTGGCGAACATCGGCACGATCGCGTCGACCGGCTCCACCATGAGATGCACATCAATCAGGTGGTCGCCGACATGTGGTTTGATCGCCGCGCAGACCAGCGGGCCGATAGTCAGGTTGGGCACGAAGTGGTTGTCCATCACATCGAAATGGATCCAGCCGGCGCCTGCGGCCAATACATGTCGCACCTCTTCGCCGAGTCTTGCGAAATCGGCGGACAAGATGCTGGGTGCGATTACGGCGGATTGTTTGCTGGACGGGGCGCTCAAGTGATAGCTCAGCTTGGGTTGTGGTGAGCAATTGTAGAGCGGGTCCTGGTACATTGCTGCTGTGTTCGAATTTGTCGCCCCGCACTTTCCCGAGCAATCAGCGCACCACGAGCACCGGCAGTGTCGAATGGGTGAGTACTTTCTGGGTTTCGCTACCGAGAACCAACGCGCTGATGCCGCGCCTGCCGTGAGATGCCATCACCAGAAGGTCTGCGCCCACGTGTTGACAGGCTTCCAGGATGCCTTTGTAGGGCTGCATGGAAGTCACACGCTCGCAATGCACTTCGCCTGCGCCGTGGGCACGAGCAATTGAGGTAGCGTCGGCGAACACGCGCGCGGCGATGGCGCCTGTCTGCTGCGCGAATTCATCACTGCTGATCATGGGTACGAACGGATACGGAGTCACGGCAAGCACCTGTGGCGCATAGGGTTCAGCGACCCAGATCAGCGAAAGCCTGGCGCCCAACGATTTGGCCAGCTGCGCACCACTGGTCACCGCACGCGCGGAAAGTTCGCCACCGTCAATTGCCACTGCAATGTGTTTGTACATGGTGTCGCTCCAAAGGCGGTGCCGGGCCAGGTGTTTGGTTGCGCGCTAGCTTAGCGCTGTGTTGCAGCTCCGGTTTGATCTGGATCAACTCCTTTGATCAGCATCAACTCCGCACGCGAGCCTGCACGCTGGCGTCATAGCCGCGAACGCAAACAACGGCCACCGCCTATGGATTCGGAAGTATGTGCTGACCGAAACGGGGGGCTGTGATGGGGCCAGCGCCGAGGCCATCATTTGGATCGTGGCGTACTTCACATGGGCACCTTTGCGAAGTACGCCGCCTGGCAGGGCTTGTCATGTTGGGCGGCATGCAAGCATGGTGGCCCGGCGCCTATTGTCTCAAGCCTCGAACCAGTGGCGCTCGTCTTCGGTGCGAATCGGTTGGCGCAGTCGAAGTGTTCTTGGGCACCATACCGCCGACAGTCGTCGCCGCCACGGCATTCTTGTTGTTGCCCGAGCCGTCGACTCGCGAAGCCTTCCATAGCCCACGGATTACGGCCATCGTTTCCGATGGCCGCTCCGTGGTCAACGCCGTGATTGGCCTTGCACGACGCTATGGAACGCACGACGTACTGAACACGAAGTGGGAACGATCCCGCGTTCAACCCGATGCCCTTGGAGGCACTGTTACCCTATAGTCTGCCGCGGTCAATGTCACCCACACCGCTACGCCCGTTTCCTTCCGGTTCATGAGCGCCCAGTGCGATGCCGGGCTCTACTTTCCTGTTGATCGCCACAAACCGGATTCATCTGCGTGTCGGGCGCCGAATAGGCGCGATCAGAACGGAAACCAACGAGGAATTGCCCACACCGATACGCCAAAGAACAGCAGGTTTAGCGGTATGCCGACCCGCAGGAAATCTTTGAAAGCATAGCGGCCCGCTGAATAGACCATGGTGTTGGTCTGGTAACCGATCGGCGTCGAGAAGCTTGTTGACGCGGCAAATGCCACTGCGACCAGCAGCGGCTCGGGCCTGATGCCCAATTGTGCCCCCAATGCAATCGCAATGGGCGTCATGAGCACTGCCGTGGCGTTGTTGCTGATCGCCTCCGTCAGCAAAGCGGTAAGCGCGTAAATGAGCGCCAGCGCGAAAATTGGTTCATTCGCGGGTAGCAAGCTGACGGCACCCTTGACCAGCATGCTCGCGGCGCCGGTTTTTTCCATCGCGATACCGAGCGGCAACATGGCGGCCAATAAGACAACCACCCGTAGTTCGACGTAGCGATAGAGCCGATCGATGCCAACGCAACGGCCGATCGCCATGGAAGTTGCACCGAGCAGCGCAACGATCTCGATCGGCAAATACTTGGTCGCTGCGAGGATGACGACAGCAATTGTGACGCCGATGGCAAACGGTGCCCGTCTTCGACGCGGAACTGGGTTGTCGCGCGCACTCAGAACGACGAAATCCGGATCGTCACGCAAGTCGGTCATGTCCTCGCCGCGAATCAGCAGCAGTAGTGCATCGCCGGCCGACAGCGGCGTGAGCGTAAGTCCGGTATGCAGCACGTTGTCCCGGCGAGCGATAGCGATCGGAGTCGAACGCGCAATCCAGGTCGACTCGATCGCAGCCAATGGCCGGCCCACAGCCCGTGCCATTGGAGCGACAATCAATTCGACTAACTGCAGTCCATCACCTTCCAGCACGACACCATCGGTCGCGTTTTCGCGTTCGAGCCGCAGTCCATCTCGCCGCGATACTTCGAGTAGGTCATCGACCGCGGCCTGTAGTACAAGCACGTCGGAAACATTGATGACCAGGTCAGCCTGGTAGAGCATGCGCCGATTGTCGCGAATAAGTTCCAGCAGCACGACGTCACCTCTGCGCCCGAATCCGCCCTGCGCCAGAGTCTTGCCTATCAACCTAGAATTCTCGGCGACCGACATCGCGCAGATGTATTCGCGCAGCGCGTAGGCGTCGGCAGCTGCGTCGTGGGAGGATCGATTGGGAAGCAGCCACCAACCGATCGTGACCAGATACAGACAGCCGATCGCTACCAACAGCAGCCCAATCGGGGCGAAATCGAAAAATCCGAATGCCGACAGTCCCGCACTGACGACAAGTGAATTCACCAACAAATTGGTCGAAGTGCCGATTAAGGTGCAGACGCCGCCGAATTGGCTCGCATAGGACAACGGAATAAGAAGCTTGGACGTCGATACGCGATTGCGGCGAGCCACCGTCAACACAACCGGTAGAAATACCGCCACCGCAGCAGTATTGTTGATGAAGCCGGAAATCGCGGCGACCACAAGGGTCGTACTGAGCTGAAGCAACGGACCATTCCGTCCCATTCGCGTCAGGAAGCGGGCGACGGCATCCAACGCACCCGTTTCCCGCAGGCCCGCGCTGAGCACGAACATCGCGCCTACAGTGATCGTAGCGGGACTCGAGAAGCCGCTGATCCCCTCATGCGGCGTCACCAACCCAAATACGACGAGCGCAATGAGGACGAGCAAAGCCACGATGTCGGGCGGGAATCGTTCGCGCACAAACAGCAGAACCGCTCCCAGCGCAATTAGCCCGACAAGTAACGCGTCCATCTGATGACAATCCCCTTGTTTTCTACTTGCAGCTTCTGCAAGTGTCGGTAGCATGACGAAGAGCGCTAAGCATCAAGCGCAGTGAACTTTTCTGCAAGGCAACGCATGCCACGTCTTCGCCATCGGCGATCAGCGGCGCACAATCGACAGCACTAATCTGCGACGAGCGAAAGGCGCGTCAACGATCAATTTCATTCGGCATTTGTTGATGGGTTTGTATCCAACCGCCGTATGCGTGACAATATCGACTTCGCTCTTCGTCGTGCTGCGTGCAGTCCGGCATCGGAACGCCAGCGGCCGTTGAGGCTGCCCGTCAACATGTCCCGCAATGAATCAACAATGCTGATCGAATTTGAAGCGCCGCCGCTTCCCTCGCCGAGAGACCGCTGGGCGTTGTTCGTCGATATCGACGGTACGCTGGTGGATTTTGCCCAACGCCCCGATGATGTGCGCATCGACTCAGGGCTGATTACCTTGCTCGAACGCCTTGAGGATGCACTGGATGGCGCCCTTGCAGTCCTGAGTGGCCGCCACTTGGCGGACATCGATCGGATGCTCGCGCCCCTGGTTCTACCCGCAGGCGCTTTGCACGGCATTGAACGGCGCCTCCCCAATGGCGACACAACGGTCACCCCGGCGCCGCGCGCAGTTTCCGAGCAAGTGCGCAAGGCCTGCCTCGAGGGCATCCAATTGCTCCGCGGCGTCACGCTTGAATCAAAAGCAGGTTCCGGTTTCGCGATGCACTATCGATCGGCGCGCCATCACGCTGCCGCCGTCCACCAGCTCGTACATCGAATTGCCGATGAATCCGGGAGCCAGTTCGTGGTTCAGACTGGAAGCTGCGTCGCAGAACTCATACCGCCTGGCCGAGACAAAGGCAGCGCGTTGCGCTCGTTGCTTGATTCCCCGCCCTTCCGTGGTCGGCGGCCAATCGTGTTGGGCGACGATCTCACTGATGAACATGCCTTCATCGAAGCCTCCAGGCACGAGGGCTTCGGAATCATTGTCGGCGGCCGACGTCCCACCGCCGCGCGGTTTGCGCTCGAATCTCCAGGCCACGCCGTTGATTGGCTGCACACCTTGCTAGGCGTGCTGAACGATGAAGGAGCACACCAATGAACGCGACGGCAACGTTGGATCTGGGTGTGATTGGAAATGGCAGTTTCGGCGCTTTGATCAACAGCAGCGCCAGCGTCACTTGGTGCTGCCTGCCTGCGTTCGATGGAGACCCTACATTCTGTTCATTGCTGCAACCTAGCCAGCACGACGCGGGTTACTTCTCGGTCGAATTGGAAGATATGGTGCGATCCGAACAACGCTATATCGAGAATACCGCTGTCCTGTGCACCATGCTTTACGACGCACAGGGCGGCATAGTCGAAGTTCTGGATTGCGCGCCCCGGTTCAAGCGCTTCGGGCGCATCTATCATCCGGTGATGCTGCTGCGTAGGGTGCGATCGGTGGCCGGTGCCCCGCGCATACGTCTGCGGTTGCGGCCGCTGATCGACTGGGGCGCGCGCGTGCCGGAGCGAACTTTCGGCAGCAACCACATGCGCTACCAGTTGGATGGATGGGTATTGCGCGTCACGACGGACGTTTCAGTACCCTTGCTGCGCGACGAACGCGCCTTCATTCTCGATCGCGATGTGCATCTGGTGCTGGGGCCGGATGAAACGCTGACCGAAGCGATCGGTCCTTTTTTTCGCGATCAGCTGGAACAGACCACCAGCTACTGGCGCGAATGGGTGCGTTTTCTTTCGATCCCGGTGGATTGGCAGGTAGCGGTGATCCGCGCGGCGATCACGTTGAAGCTGTGCCAGTACGAAGGCAGTGGCGCCATCGTGGCGGCCATGACGACGTCGATTCCCGAACATGCCGATTCCGGTCGCAATTGGGACTACCGATACTGCTGGCTGCGCGACGCGGCGTTCGTCGTGCGCGCGCTCAATCGGCTTGGCGCAACGCGCAGCATGGAGGAGTACATCCGCTATATCGCCAACATCGCCACAGGACGCGATGCGCTGGCACCGGTATACGGCATCCACTATCAGGCCGAGCTCGATGAGCGCGTGGTCGACACCCTTGCCGGGTATCGTGGCATGGGACCGGTGCGCGTGGGCAACGACGCCTGGCGCCAGGTACAGCACGATGTCTATGGCAGCGTTGTGCTTGCCGCTTCGCAGTCGTTTTTCGACCATCGCATCAGCAGTCGCGGCGACGCCGCCATGTTCGAGCGTTTGGTGCCTATCGGCGAAGCTGCAGTCAGATCCTGGGACCAGCCCGATGCCGGGCTTTGGGAATATCGGGGGCGCGCGCGCGTGCATACCTATTCGAGCGTGATGTGCTGGACCGCCTGCGATAGGCTGGCCCGAATCGCAATGCATCTCAACTTGAACGACAAGGCAGCGACATGGGCAAACCATGCAGAGCGCATTCGAACCAGCGTGCTGGCGCGGACCTGGAGTGAACGGCGCAAAGCTTTCGTGGAATCCGTGGACGACGAACGCCTGGACGCCAGCGCACTGTTGTTTGCCGATGTCGGTTTCGTCAACGCGAACGATCCGCGTTTCGTTTCCACCGTGGAAACCATCGGGCGCACGCTGCGCCGGGGCGATAGTGTTTTTCGCTATGACGACCCGGACGACTTCGGCCGGCCGGCGACAGCATTCAATCTATGTACATTCTGGTATGTCGATGCGCTGGCTTCGATCGGCCGCAAGGACGAGGCGCGCGCGATGTTCGAGCGCGCGCTCGAACATCGCAATCGGTTGGGTTTGCTGTCTGAAGACTGCGATCCTGCAAGCGGTGAAGCCTGGGGAAATTTCCCCCAG
>JAWXCG010000182.1:0-19851 GCA_034440555.1 Pseudomonadota bacterium | reverse complement strand
TTGAAAAGGCATGAAGTTGAAAAGGCATGAAGTTGAAAAGCCATGAACTTGCCGGACTATGACTTTCAAGGCAGTGGCGGGAGGTCACGGTCTACTACACTCGGCGCCCCGCCGCTGTAGTGGAATTTCGAGCATGCGCGCCCTGACTGCATCCATTCTCATCTGTGTCGCCACCATGTCCCCAGCCCAAGAATCTCCCCCTGCTCCTGCAACCGAACTGACCATTGAGCGCATCTTCGACGCGCCCGCGCTGAGTGGACCTTCCCCGATCGGACTGAAAGTTTCGCCGGACGGCACACGCGTCACCTTCTTGCGCGGCAAGCAATCTGACCAGTATCAGCTCGACTTGTGGGAATACCGTATTGCCGACAAGGAGACGCGACTGCTGATCGACTCGAAGGTGCTTTTGCCAGGGGACGAAGATCTGTCCGATGACGAAAAGGCACGCCGCGAACGCGCGCGCACTGCCAGTCTGAAGGGCATTCTTGAATACGAATTCTCGCCCGATGGCAAGAAAGTGCTGTTTCCACTCAATGGCGAGCTCTATCTCTACGACCTTGAAAGGAGTGGCGGAGCGACAAACAAAGGAGCCGGCGCCGATACGGTGCGAAAGCTTACCAATCGCGATCTTGGTTTTGCTACCGACGCCAAGGTATCGCCACAGGGACGCTATGTCGGTTTTATCCGCAGCCAGAATCTGTGGGCGGTTGAGCTGGCCACGGACCGCGTCCTGCAACTGACGCGCGACGGCGGTGAATTGATCTCCAACGGTCAAGCCGAGTTCATGGCGCAGGAGGAAATGGATCGATTCACGGGCTACTGGTGGGCACCCGATGACTCGGCGATCGCATTCGCCCGCGTCGACGAAACCCCGGTCCCGATCCAACGCCGATTCGAAATCAACGCCGAAAGTACCGAGGTGGTCGAGCAACGCTATCCGGCGGCCGGCCAGGCCAATGTCACAGTTCGCCTCGGCGTGATCGACATGGCCAAGGCATTGCCAGCGGAGCTGATTGGCCACGACGACCGCACCTTGGTCGTGCCAGCGGTCGCGCCAGTGCAGTGGGTCGATCTGGGCAGCAATACCGATATCTATCTCGCCCGCGTGGACTGGAACACCGATGCCACTGGGCTTTCGTTCCAGGTACAGAGCCGCAACCAGCGCACCCTCGACCTGCGGCTATGGAATCGGGCAGATCAGTCCATCAGCACTTTGCTCAGCGAGTCCAGCGACACCTGGGTGAACCTGCATAACGACCTGCGCTTTCTCAAAGACGGTTCTGGATTCATTTGGCAAAGCGAGCGCGACGGCAGCAAGCGCCTGTACCTGTACCAGCTCGATGGCACGCTGAAGCACGCGTTGACACCGGAAAGCTGGGTGGTGGATCAGCTGCTTGCAGTGGATCTGAACAACGACCGCATCTTTTTCGCATCGGGCGGTCTCGATCCGCTGCAACGCCATGTCTATTCGACATCGCTTTCGACACCCTCCAAGGAGACGCGCCAGCTCACGGTCGTCACTGGCATGCATGCCGCCAGCTTCGCCGAAAGCGCCGATGTGTTTATCGATACGCACAGCAATCCGGCGACGCCGCCATCGGTTCGGCTGTTCGATGCCGAGGGCCAGGAGTTGTCGATTCTCGAAGCGAACGCGATGCAGCCGGGACATCCCTACTGGCCCTATTTTCAGCAACACGCCATTCCGGAGTTCGGCAGTATCACCGGCGCCGAAGGTCAGTCGCTTTACTATCAACTGACCAAGCCAAGTGATTTCGACGCTGAGAAAAAGTATCCGGTGCTGATCTTCGTTTACGGCGGACCGCACGTGCAGAATGTGCAGAAGTCCTGGGACGATCCGTTGGTGCAGGTCATGGCGCGGCGCGGCTATCTGGTGTTCACGCTCGACAACCGCGGCAGTGACCGCCGTGGCAAGGCCTTTGAGGAACCGCTCTTCCGCCGCATGGGCGGCCCCGAAGTCATCGATCAGCTCGAAGGCGTGAAGTGGCTGAAGGCGCAATCCTTCGTCGATGCTGACCGAGTTGGCGTGTTCGGCTGGAGCTACGGTGGCTACATGAGCTTGCTGATGCTGGCCAAGGCGTCAGACCAGATCGCAGCGGGCGTTGCCGGCGCGCCAGTTACCGACTGGCGGTTGTACGACACGCACTACACCGAACGCTACATGGATCACCCCGAAACCAATGCCGCTGGATACACCCAAAGCGCCGTGTTTGCGCACCTCGATGGACTCAAGTCTCCACTGCTGCTGGTACACGGCATGGCCGACGACAACGTGCTGTTCACCCATTCGACCAAACTGATGAGTGCCCTGCAGGAAAAAGGCACGCCATTTGAGCTGATGACCTATCCCGGTGGCAAGCACGGCATTTCGCTGCCGTGGATGAAGAAACACGCCTACAACACGATCGCAGATTTTTTTGACCGCAAACTCAAGAGGTGAGCGTCCCTGCAAGCTCGCCTGACCAGCTTCGCCATCGCGAGCCAGTCACGCCGTTGACGCACACGGTGTAAGTCACTTTCGTTCAACGCGGGAAGGCGTTTGAGATCGCGGCCCACACCGATCTTGCCTCACCGCTCACATATTTCCCGCAACGCCGGGGAGTGCTGCAAGACGACAATGCAGTGCCTCTCCCTCCCAGGTGCAGGATAGGTCGCGCGATGCTTCTGACTGCGCGTCACGATCGACCCTTACGTTCTGATTCACCAGCCATTCTGAAAATCGTTTGGCGTTGCTCGCCGAGCTGAAACGATACGTGCCGGCTGCGGCTGGGTCCCATGGATCGGGGATCACGTTGCCGTCGTATTCGCCCGAGCGCCGCACCACGGTCGGCCGATTTGTGCTGAGCTCCCAGTCGTATTTGACCCGGCTACCATCCACAAAATTCAGCGAAACAATGACGTGCATGCCGCGGTTGAACCACGCGCTCGCATTGAACAACTCGCCTGGCACGCTGTTGGTAAGTGCCTGCAGAACAGCGGGTAGCGGATCGGCAAACGCAGGCGCGCTACCGTCACCAAGCCACTCAGCGATCCTGATTCTGGCGTTGTAGTCGGACACGATGTCGAACGCAGACGACACCCGGAACCGATCAGCCACATCGGGAAATTCGTGCCATGCGAGGTCGACGTCTAGCGTCTTGGAATTTCCCGCAAGCCAGTAGAACGACAGCGCAGATTCAAACGCCGACTGTGTTGCAGCAGTCGGTTGCACCAACTTTGCGATCAATGGCCGCTTGCAAGCCAGGGTGATCGCGGCCGCACTGGTACGGGCGGCGGTGAAGAGCAGCGACAGTTCCGCCACGCTCTTGGTCTGGCGCACCCGCTCAGGAGTCATCCGTAACGGTTCCATTCCCGCACAATCAACGCTGAACTGCTTCAGCGCGCCCCGCGCCAAGTCGTAGACCAGGTGATCGCCGACACCGACCGAAAGCGCCTGGGCTTGATAGGTATTGTCCGCACAATCGTCGCACTCGATGATGTCCGCCTGCGCCGAAAAGCTGCCGCCCGCAATGAACAACCCGAAAATAGCACCCTGACCCATGGACCACTGATTCTGTTTCATCGTGTTCATTCCTTGAGTGTGCCGCGTATGCAGGCAGGTTTCAATGCGCACGTCGACACGTCGACGGGCAAACGGTTGGCACGAGGGAAACCGCTGCTGTAGCTCTTTCTGGTTTCAAAACACGTTGAGGCAAAAAAGATAGGCACGATCGAGGCACCCCGATTGCGCCGGGGTGCGCTAACACCGCGATTGAATCAGAAGCGCCTGCAGGTCAGAGTGCGTCCGTCCCGAGTACGGCACGCACTGCGCCGCCGACCTCAGTCAGGAACCGGAGAATCTCAGAATACAGCGCAGCTCATGCCCATCCCACGTGCAACTGACTCGCCTGCCGGGGGAGCTACGTGTAACCGGAATGCCCTGACTGATAAGCCATCGCACATATCGCTCGGCGGCGTCTGTTGAATCGAAAGTCTGTTCACCTTGCGCCGAGTAGCCCAGGTCACTGGGGATCGTTGCGCTCCCATCGCGCGCAGAACCTGGAACTGCCGTCAATCGATTAACACTAAGGTCCCACTCGTAAGTGATTTTGGTTCCATCCGTGAAGGTAACAGTCAAATTGACTACCAAATCTGCGTTAAACAGCCCGCCTAGTGCATCTTGAATCGCTGCGGCGATAATCGCGTCAATTCGATCGCCAATCGGCAGATCTTGGCCGGCTCGTATCCAATCAGTGAGCGTATTGCTCCCAGGGACGCTGCGTACAACGTCATAGGCCGAAAGCCTACGAATGTGCTCCCAGGTGAAAGGAATCTCGCTGATGTCGATGTCGAGCTCGTACACCTTCCTGTTTCCTGCCAGTTGATAGAACGCCAACGCATCGTCAAATTCTGCCTGCACGGCCGGGTCCGGCGATATGCCGATGACCGTAAGCGGCTTTCTGCAACCAGCCGTCACGGCAGCAGCGGCAGCCCTGCTCGCGTTGTACATGGCGGACAATTCGCTCAGGGTCCTGGGCTTGTCAGTCGTGCCAGGACTTACAGCTTCGGGCGCAATGCCAGGGCATTCAACGTAGAACCCGCGGAGGACGCCACGTGCGAAATCGTAAACCACATGCTCGCCGATACCCCTTGAGCGGGCCATCGACTCATAAACGCCTTCCGCACAGTTGTGGCACTCCATGACCGCAGCTTGAGTTGAGGACAGGCCGCTCGCGACCAGCAACGCGAAAACCATGTTTCTTCCCATGGATGTTCTTCCCGTGGACGCAGGTTTCATTATTTTCGTTCTCGAAATTTGTGGGGGTATATCGTGAACGTTTATGCCACGAATCCGGGCAAGATACCCCCCCCCGCCCATTGAGGTCAACCTGTGATGATCGACAGCTTGCGAACCAGCGCGCCAATGTGCTACTCGTCGCATAATCCTATTGGACAAGAATCAGGAACCACCGGACAAATTCTGACCGCGGCAACCGGTCACAACGTCCCTTCCCGCCTCAAACATTTCCGTCGTGCGCACCACCGTTCGTCTCCGCATGCCGTTTTTACCAGTCACTCACTGCCAAAGTTCTGACTTACTTCTTGCCCAGCAATGCCGCCAATTGCGCAATATGTGAACCGGCGCGCTCGCGTCGTTGCTCGGCGTCTCTCTCCGGGTCGTCGCCCTCGCGTTCGATTTCTTCGGCGGGGAGTTCGTCGATGAAGCGACTCGGCTTCTGGCGTTCGATGTCGCCGAATTTTCGTTTGTGTTCGGCGTAGCTGATGCTCAGGGTTTCCTTGGCGCGGGTGATGGCGACGTACATCAATCGACGCTCTTCCTCGAGCCGGCCTTCCTTGATGCCGCCCTCATGCGGCAGCGTGCCGTCTTCCAGACCGACCAGCCAGACATGAGCAAACTCCAGCCCTTGGCTGCATGCAGGGTCGATAGCCGCACCGCGTTACCCGGTTCATCGCGCTCGCTGTATGAGAGCAACGCAAGCTGTGCCTGCAAATCAGCCAGAGCGTCGCGGCCCTTGGCATTGTTACGCATCCACTGTGCCAATTCCTGCAGGTTTTCCTTGCGATAGGCGACGGCTGATGGTTCCTTGACCGTGGCCTGCACGTGCAATTCGTAACCGGACTCATCGATGATGCGCGCAACCAGATCGCCGGCATTAAGGGTCTGCGCGGCCTTGCGCCAACGCTCCAGTTGGTCGGCGAACTGCATCAGCGCGCCGCCTGGCCTTGAGGCCAGCTGCTTTTGCACATCGATGCTTTCAGCGGCGCGCAACATACTGATGTGTTTGCTGCCGGCGAGCATGGCCAACTTTTCCAGCGTGGTGGTGCCGATCTCGCGCTTGGGGGTCTGCACGGCGCGCAAAAAGGCCGCGTCGTCGTCCGGGTTGCACAGCAGGCGCAGGTAGGCGAGCACATCCTTGATTTCGGTACGTTCGAAAAATGCGGTGCCACCACTGACGTGGTACGGGACGTTCAACACGCGCAACGCCTTCTCCAGGGCGCGTGCCTGATGGTTGCCGCGATAGAGAATGGCGAAATCGTGCCAGCGTGACTTGATCTGAGCCTGCCGGTGCGCAATGGCTGCGGCCACGCGCTCGGCTTCGTGTTCCTCATCGCGACACGCTGTCACGCGGATCGGCGCGCCGTCTGCATGCGCACTCCAAAGTTTCTTCTCAAACAGATGCGGATTATTGGCGATCAACGCATTGGCGGCGCGCAGGATGCGACTGCTACAACGGTAGTTCTGTTCCAACTTCACTACTGTCAGCGTCGGAAAATCGCGCGCCAGATCGTTCAGGTTTTCCGGGTTGGCGCCGCGCCATGAATAAATCGACTGATCGTCGTCACCGACCGCAGTGAACGCACCGCGCGCCCCCACCAAGTGTCGCACCATGCGGTACTGCGCTCGATTGGTGTCCTGGTATTCGTCCATCAGCAAGTAACGGATGCGACCCTGCCAACGCGCACGCATTTCAGCGTCCCGCTCCAGCAGCCGTGCCGGAAGATAGATCAGATCATCGAAGTCGACCGCGTTGAAATTGCCGAGCCGGCGTTGGTAGGCAGCGTAGATTTCCGCCGCTTCCATTTCGCGCGGACTGCGCGCCGCGGCGATCGCCTCATCGGGCGCGAGGCCATCATCCTTGGCCTTGCCCACGAGATTGCGCAGCGCGAACAGCGCATCGTTCTTGATGCCCTTGGGCGCAAGCTCCTTGAACAGATTCAGCGCATCGTCGGCGTCCAGAACCGAGAACCCACGGCGCAACCCGGCGCTGGCGTGCTCGATCTGCAGCAGCTTCAGTCCGAGTGCATGGAAGGTGCATACGGTCAGCGGCTCGGCCGCTTCGCGCGACACCAGCTTGGCCACGCGCTCGCGCATTTCCCGCGCCGCCTTGTTGGTGAAAGTAATCGCGAAAATGTGCTCGGCCTGGTAACCGCTTCTGAGCAGATGCGCGATCTTCTCGATGATCACTCGTGTCTTACCTGAGCCGGCCCCGGCCAGCACCAGCAAGGGCTTGGAAATCTCGGCTACGGCCTGACGCTGGGCGGGATTGAGGCTCACAATGATTCAGCGCAGCGAACGGCCGCGCAGTCTACCCGCTAGCAGCGTGGCTGGCTGCTTACCGCGCAGAGGATCAGCGGGCATGACCTGATGCTGGATATTGGCGTGGTGCGCCCACCCTATGGTGGCAAGCTACGCTACGCTGAAGGACGACGACACGTTGATCGATTGCCCATGGCCAAACTCTATTTCTATTACTCGGCGATGAACGCCGGCAAGACCACGACGCTGTTGCAGAGCGCTCACAACTATCACGAGCGCGGCATGCGAACGTTGATTTTGACGCCCAGGCTTGATGACCGCTACGGCGTAGGTGTGGTGCAATCGCGGATCGGACTGAAAGCGCGGGCACAGATCTTTGAGCGCAGCGATGACCTGTTCAATCTTCTGCGCGACAACATCGCCGAGTACGGCGCGTTGCATTGTCTCTTGGTAGACGAGGCGCAGTTTCTCAGCAAGGCGCAGGTTTGGCAGTTGACCGATGTGGTCGACAAGCTTGACGTACCCACGTTGGCCTATGGGCTACGCACCGATTTTCAGGGCGAACTGTTCGAGGGCTCGCAGTATCTGCTGGCCTGGGCGGATTCATTTTCCGAAATCAAGACAATCTGCCACACCGGTCGCAAGGCGACCATGGTGGTGCGTGTGGACGAGCACGGTCGTGCCGTGCAGCAAGGAGCGCAGGTTGAAATCGGCGGCAATGATCGTTACGTGTCGGTCAGCCGCGCCGAGTTCAAGCGCATCTTTGCCGGAGAATCACGCATCGAACCGCAGCAACAGGTGCTGCCGCTCGATGCGCTGTAAGGGCGAAGTCTGTGGGCGTGGTGTGAGCCGCCGATACACTGAATGTCAACGTGAACAACACGACTGTGCCCGGCTTTACTCCCTCCCCTATGTCCGAGGGTAAGGACGGTCGCTTGCGTGCCGCGGGAACGCGACCGGATGGACGCTCGGCGGCTAAGCCGACGAGCCGGGTCGAGATCAGGCACCCGTCAAGACATTCATGATGCGGGGCGCTGTGGCACGCTGCATGAAAGTTACGCCACCAGCAACGCCTTGATCTTCTTGAACGCGTTGGCTTCAAGCTGGCGGATACGTTCTGCTGAAACGCCATACTCGTCGGCCAGTTCCTGCAACGTGGCCTTGTTCTCTGCGATCCAGCGGCGCTGCACGATGTCACGCGAACGCTTGTCCAGCTGCTCCAGTCCCTCGCGCAGCGCATCGAGCTGATGGCTATCCTCGTCATCGCTTTCCAGCATCTCGTACGGGCTGGCGCTGTGATCGACGAGGAATGCGACCGGTGCCGGCTTGTCGTCGTCGTCGCTATCGGTGGGCTGATCGAACGCCATGTCGCGGCCGTTGAGGCGCGCTTCCATTTCGCGCACGTCAGACGGATCGACCTTGAGCTCACGGGCGACCGTCAAGACCTCTTCGTGGTTCATCCAACCCAGGCGCTTCTTGGATTTACGCAGGTTGAAAAACAGCTTGCGTTGCGCCTTGGTGGTGGCCACTTTCACGATTCGCCAGTTCTTCAAAATGAACTCGTGCATCTCGGCCTTGATCCAGTGCACGGCGAAGCTGACCAGGCGCACGCCCATGGTCGGATCGAAACGCTTCACCGCCTTCATCAGGCCGATGTTGCCTTCCTGGATCAAGTCGCCCATGCCCAGGCCATAGCCCTGGTAGCCACGAGCAACATGCACCACGAAGCGCAAGTGCGACATGATCAGCCGCTTGGCCGAATCCAGATCGTTGTCTTCGCGCACTTTCCAGCCCAGGCCGCGCTCTTCCTCGGGCGTCAGCATGGGCACGCGGTTGACCGCGGTGATGTAGGCATCAAGTGAGCCGAGCGCGCTTGGGATCGGCAGATTATTGGTCATCGCTAACGTGTTCATGGGTATGGTGATCATGGGTACGGTGATCATGGGTACGGTGGTGGTCGAAACGGTAGTCATCAAACTCCCCCTTGAGGCGTGGATGTTAGCAGTCGTGTACTAAGAGTGCTAAGTGCGGCCTAAGTTCCCAAATACAAATCTTTATGAATCAATCATTTAGCGCCAGCAATGCTGGCGCCCTGAACTTCACCGGCGGTGGCCTGCAGCTGCCAACACTGTGCATGGAAGCATGTCCGCTGCGCGCGCAACGGTCGGTACGCTAGCGCCCTGAGCCGCTCCGGGGCGGCGTCGGGCGAGCGGCGCCAGTAGGGGGCATTCATGTTGGCAACCGCCCATTTACAGCACCAAGGAACCTCTGAATAAGTCACCAGATCGACTTCGACCGAATCATCTACTTGTGATTTTTATCGTAGTCCGCGCCCGGCTTTGTCAGTTGCCGGCGGCCACATCACGCTGATCACTATGCTGGTTACCAGGATGGCGCCGACGACCGCGAGCGACAAAAACGCTGGCACCTTGATCCACTCCACCACCAGCATCTTGGTGCCGACAAAGATCAGTACCAATGACAGGCCATAGGTCAGCAGATGGAAGCGCTCCTTCATGTCAGCAAGCAAAAAATACAGCGCGCGCAGACCCAGGATCGCGAAGATATTGGCAGTCATCACAATGAACGGGTCTTCAGTGATCGCGTAGATCGCCGGGATTGAATCGACCGCGAAGATGATGTCGGTGACGGCGATCAGCACTACCACCGCAAACAGCGGTGTGTACCAGCGTTTGCCTTCCTGCAGTATCACGAATTTTTCGTCATGAAACCCCGGTGTAATGCGCAGATGCGAGCGCATCCAGCGCAGAACGAGGTTCTTCTCCAGATCGGGCGAAGCCTCGGCGAACAACAGCATCTTGATACCAGTGATCAACAAGAACAATCCGAACAGGTACAAGATCCAATGGAATTTCGCGATCAGCACCGCGCCCAGCAATATCATCACCGCACGCAGAACGATGGCGCCGATCACGCCGATGATCAACACGCGTTTTTGGAATTCCAGCGGCACCGCGAAGTAGGTAAAGAGCATCAAGAACACGAAGATGTTGTCGACCGACAAACTTTTCTCGATCAGATAGCCAGTCAGGAACTGCGTTGCCGATTCATTGGCGACGGCGCGGCCGGCGCTGCCATCAAGGTAAAACCAGAACCCGGCACAGAACAGCAGTGCGAGTGCCACCCACACCAGCGACCAGACCGTCGCCTCTTTGACCGAGACCTTGTGCGCGCCCTGCGAACGCAGCACCACCAAGTCGACGACGACGGCGATCACCACGAACACGAAGAATCCCAACCACATCCACCACTGGCCGAGCGTTTCCATTGCAGATCCCTTCAATTGACATCAGGACCGAGGCGCTTGCGGGCATAAAAAAGCCCGCCGCGTCGCACGTGGCAGGCCTCGATGAAGCAAACGAGACCGTCGCCCAGGGCGACAGGGTCTCGCCCGCAATGAAGGGATTCATTGCCCACAGGACCGGGCGTTCCTCGTTAAGAGACGCGCCGTGTTGACGACCCTGCGATCAACCTTCTGTATCGATACGGACTGTATTGATACGGGAATGTTGGGAGCTACTCCCCCTGGGAAGACATTCGGCATGGCCTTCCAACAAGAGAATTCAAGGTTAGCACAGCGACAGAATGGGTTGGGGAATGACTCTTGAATTTCAGTTGGTCATCTGGCGTTGCTGCGCGTCGCTCAGACATACGCAAGTGCAACGGCGGCGGCGCAAGTCCGGCTACAAAGGCGGAAGCGACCAATCAATCGGTGGGCCGTTGCGTTCCTGCAAGTATCTATTGGCCGCAGAGAAATGGCCGCAGCCGATGAACCCGCGGTGCGCCGACAAAGGTGAGGGATGCGGCGCCTTGAGCACCTTGTGGCGCTGGGCATCGATCAGCCGGCCCTTGGCCTGCGCGTAACTGCCCCAGAGCATAAACACCAGTCCCTCGCGCTCACCATTGAGCAGGGCGACGATGGCATCGGTGAACTCCTCCCAACCCTTGCCCTGATGCGAAGCGGGCAGCCCACTTTCCACCGTCAACACCGCATTGAGCAACAGCACGCCCTGATCGGCCCAATGCAGCAGACAGCCATGACGCGGCTTGGGAAACCCCAGATCACGCTCGATCTCGACGAAGATGTTTCGTAACGACGGGGGCGGCGCAACGGCTGCTGGGACCGAAAAACACAGGCCATGCGCCTGTCCCGGGCCGTGATAAGGGTCCTGGCCGAGGATCACCACTTTCACTGCATCGAACGGGGTGTGGTCAAGCGCGGAAAAAATTTGTGCGCCGGGCGGAAAGACGTGCTTGCCCTGGGCCTTCTCGGCGACCAGAAACGCACGCAACGCGTGCATGCGCCCGGACGCAAACTGTGCTGCCAGCCGATCTTTCCAGGACGGATGAAGTTTGACGCGGTCTTCGATCATGCCTGGCAAAATGACGCGCGGTGCTCAATGCACCGCGAGCAGTTCGCGGGCGTGCCTGGAAACGCGCAGCTGAAACATCAGCTTAGTGATCAGGATTTTTTCTTCAACGGGTTTGTTGACCAGATCGTTAGCGCCAGCGCGAATCAGTGCGGTCTGGTTCTTCGGGTTGTCGTCGGCGGTCATCACCAGAATCGGCAACTGGCCGCGCGTGAACCCATACTGGCCACGCAGCATCTCCAGCAGCTCCTTGCCGGTCAACCCGCCCTTGAGATAAACATCGGTCAACACGATGTCGGCGCCAGCGCCCAAACCCTGCGCCTTGGCGGTGTCCAGCAACGCCAGTGCGTCCTCGACGCTGGTGACGTGGACCACGTTGAGGCCGTATTTTTCCAGCATGCGGCGGGTCGCCAGCGCGACCACGCGACTGTCCTCGACATACAGCACCGTGCCGGTCGCGCGCTCTTGTTCGCTGACATAGCCGCGAATAAAAGTGGCAAGCGCGTGGAACCCGAGTGACTTGTCGAAATAATCGGTGACATCGTCTGACAGGGCGCGGTTCTCCAGTCGTTCGTTGACCGAACCGGACACCACGATGATCGGAATATAGGCCTGCGGTGAATGCTCGCGAACATGGCGGGCGAGGACCAGCCCGTCCATGTCGGGCAGATACAGGGCCGTTGTGACCAGATCGACGATGCCTGATTCCATCTCGGACTTGGCCTCGGCACCGGTTTCGCAGGAGCTGACCGTCGCGCTCGGCAGCTCCGCCCGAAGTACCTGCTCGATCATTTTGCGCGCCACTTTCGACCCATCGACGACCAGCACGCGTGGGTTGTCGCTGGAGATGTGGGAGGTAAGGACGGCGGTCATATCATAATCAGGAAGCGCGGTGATGTGCCAATTGCAGTGATGACGCCACATAGGCGCCAAACGAGCCTAACAGAACTCCGCAAGCCAGCGTTGTCAACATCATCGCAGCATCCGGGCCGTGCACAGTGAAGTCAGATTCATAGCTCGCCGCCAAGGACTGCACAGGCGCCGCGAGGTAGCCGCGCAGCAGCTGCGCGATCAGTAGGGCGAGCAACGCACTGCAGCTGCCAAGCCAGAAGCCGGACCACAGAAACGGCCGCCGCACAAAACCATCCCCGGCCCCGAGCAGCTTGATGATGCCAATTTCCTCGCGGCGCATTTCCACTTCCAGGCGCACGTGATTGGCAATCACCAGCAACGCGGCAACACCGAACAACACAAAGCTGGCGACGCCCAGCCGATGCAACAGGTCGAGCATGCGTTGCAGACGGTCGCGCCATTGTCGATCGTGCTGTACCTGATCGACCCCGGGCATCGCGGCGAGCAAATCGGCCAACTGCGACGCGTTGTGTTCGTCACCCGCGCGCACCAGTAACAGGTACGGCAGCGGATTGGCGCCGGCTGCCGCAATGGCCTCGTCGAGGCCAGGAATCGACTGTAGCTCAAGCAGTCCCTGCGCCGGCGTGCGCAGCTCCACAGTGGCTATGTCCGCGCGCGCGCGCAGCGCCGCTGCGTGTTTGCGTGCAGCTGCCGCGTTCAACCCCGGCTGCAGAAATACGGCGATCTCACCGCTGCTGCGCAGCCCGCCGACCAGCCGATCGAGATTGCGGCTCAAGGTCACCAACGTCAACGGCAACGCCATGGCCAAGCCGGCAAGCAGCAGCCCCATGATCGAAGCCAATTTGCGTGCGGTCAGACGCGACAGCGCATCCGCTGACGCGCGCCGATGCAGCAACAGCCACTGGCGCAGACCGACACGTGGCGCGGCATGGCGTTCGGCCGATGGCGCGCGCGGTGCCGCGTCCATGCTGGACTTATCCGACACCGCCGCGACGCGTCGGTTCATGCGCGCGCCTCGGGCCGGTAATCATCGATCAACGCGCCGCGATCGAGCACCAGTACGCGCTTCTTCATGCGCTGGATCAGGTGCAGGTCGTGACTGGCCACCAGCACCGTGGTACCGGTTTGCGACAGCGCCACGAACAGCTGCATGATTTCAGTGGCCAGTTGCGGATCGAGATTGCCGGTCGGTTCGTCGGCGACAATCAAATGCGGTCGATGGACTACGGCGCGGGCAATGCCGACGCGTTGCTGCTCGCCTCCGGAAAGCGTGTCCGGCAAACTGTCTTCGCGCCCGTGCAAACCCACCTGGTGCAAGGCAGCGCGCACGCGACGGCTGATCTCGTCCCGGGCATGGCCTTCGATGATCAACGGCAGCGCCACATTGTCGAAAACGCTGCGATCACGCAGCAATCGGTAATCCTGAAAGACCAGACCCAGTCGTTGCCGATGGCGCGCGATCGCCGCATTGCCGGCGGCGCCGAGTGCCGTGCCGGCCACATGGATCTGGCCGCGCGTGGGCTGCTCCAGCACGGCCAACAACTTGATCAGAGTGGTCTTGCCGGCGCCGCTGTGTCCGGTGACAAACACCATTTCACCGGGGGCGACATGAAAGCTCAGCAGGCCGAGGCCGTCGTGCCCATTCGGGTAGCGCTTGCCGACCTGTTCGAAGCGAATCATGTCGCGCCGATCAATGTGTTCAGTTCAAATATCGGTAACAGGATCGCCAGCACGATGGCCAGCACCAGCGCGCCGACAAACAGAATGATCAACGGTGCCAGCACGGCACGCAGCAGGTCCAGAGCGCTCTTCACCTCGCGCGCCTGTTGCACTGCGGCGGCCTCGAACATCTCGGCCAGTCGTCCGCTGCGCTCGCCGCTTGAGATCAGTCGCAAAGCTACCGGTGGAAACGCCCGTGTTTCGCTCAACGCACGCGCAATCGCGGTGCCCTCACGCACACGCTGCGCGGCGCGGCGCATGGCTTCCTGCAGTGGCAGCCGTTTGAGCGTCTGTGCGGCGAGGCGCAGCGATTCAAGCACCGGAACACCAGCGCCGGTCAGCACCGCCAACGTGCGCGTTACCCGCGCGGTCTCCGCGGCGCGCACCACACGACCGAGCAGCGGCATGCGCAACCAGAACGC
Source organism: Pseudomonadota bacterium (assembly GCA_034440555.1). Classification (GTDB taxonomy): domain Bacteria; phylum Pseudomonadota; class Gammaproteobacteria; order Xanthomonadales; family Ahniellaceae; genus 0-14-3-00-62-12. Next base: position 5,389 of record JAWXCG010000182.1, on the reverse strand, counting down.
ATCGAGCCGATGGCGCATCTGCGCATTGCGTAACATCAGGCGCCAGGCGATCACGCCCACGACGAGCGCCAGCATCAGCAGCCAGCCATAACTGGACACAAACGCGCTGATCGCAATCAGCACGCGAGTCAACCACGGCAGCTTCGCACCCAGATTGCTGAACACGTCGACCACGCGCGGCACCACGCTGATCATCAGGCCGGCGACTACCGCGACGGCCACGGTCAACAACAAAATTGGATAGGCGAATGCAGAAATCAACTCGCGATTGAGATTGTCGCGCGACTCCGCATAATCAGCGAGCCGTTCCAGTGCATCGGCCAGTTCGCCGCTATGTTCTCCGGCCTGTACCGTGGCGCAAACAATTTCCGGAAAGCTTTGCGGAAACTCGGCCATGCTTGATGCCAGTGTCCGGCCCTCCATGACCCGCGATCGCAACGCCGCAACGATCGCGCGCAGACGCTGATCGCTGGCCTCGTCAGCAAGCGCAGCCAGTGCCTCATCGATCGGCAATCCGGCGCGGATCAAGGTCGAGAGTTGTTGCGTCAGGACCACGAGCTGCGTCGCCGAGAGTCCGCGTCGGCCCAGACCGGGGATCGCATTGCCGTGTGTGGCCTCCGACGCCGGAGTCACGTCCAGCGGGCTCAGCCCTTTGTCGCGCAGCGCAGCACGCGCGGCACGGGCCGTATCGGCTTGCAGCACTCCGGTCTGGGTGCGGCCCTCAGCGTCTAACGCCTGATATGCAAATGCGCCCATGGCATCCTGTCTGGCAGTCCTGTCGGCAAGGCGCCGCTCGCTGGCCGTTGCAAGCACTCCGCCTAAACGGCTGGCGACGGTCCATTGCGATGGCCACTATTGGGTGATTATGCCCGGCAACCTGCGCCGGCGCTGAAATCTCAACGCTGGGTGTCGTTCCTGAATTGCAACTTCCTGCCCGCGAACACCGCGACGAGCGCCATCAGCATGAACAGGCCGAACCATGAAAGCGTCGAAATCGATGATGCGAGCTGAGGCGGCCCAACCCCGCCGGGGGTGAATTCGACCCGCAATTGCGGACGTGTCGCGATATCCGCTGCCTCGCGACTGGCAAAACGCCGAGCGGTCAAGTTACCTGCAGCCTCATCGGCAATCAGCATCCAGCCGAAATTGCTCGACGGCGTGTCCACCCAGGATTGCACCACAGTGACCATCGTCGACGTCGATCCCCATTGATAGCGAGCCAAACCATTGGCCGGAGTCACTGCGCTTGCGCTCGCCGTGATATCACCGCCCGCGGTCAACCAGGCACTGCTGGGAAATGCACGCTGGGTCCAGGTCGGATCTCCGGCGGTGGCCGCGATGCCATTGCCGCCAGGGCTGCCTGCATCCGAGCTGCCTTCGCCCCAATTGGCCATCACCGGAAATAGCGAAAAATTTACCGCCGGCAGTACACCGGGCGGATCGCGGGTCAGGCTTAGCGACAACAGTGCGCTGGTCACGGTCGCACCCGCTGGAATTGCGCTGAGGTTGAACCTGATCAACAGACGCCTGCGTTCGCCGCTGGCAATGCGTCCGGCAAACAGGTGCTCACCGAGACTGTTCGCGGTCTGCGGATCGCCGAGCGGTACTTCATAGAGACTGGTGTCCGCGGTCGCGTCCAGCAACAGCGTGTCGGCCTCTGCGCTGACAGAAAAAATGCTCAGGCCGGCGCAAACAACAACGGTGAAGCAACGGAAGCTCAAGGTCATGGTGATGGCAATGGCTGGGGAACCGCAAGCATACCGGCACTGCGAACACAGATATGCGGCTCAGCTCCCGGTCGCGGATTTTTTTGGCAGCGCATCCGCGAGATGCACCCAGGGCACCCGGGTTTCGTAGAACACATGCGCCTGCGGCTCGCGGTCAATCGCCGCCAGCAGGTTGCTCAACGTCACATGCACTTCTCCCGGCCAGCGCGCAGAGCGAAAAAACATCGACGACCCGCACTGCCCGCAGAGCCGCGCTCAGCACCTGGTGAAGACTCGTACCAGTGCAAGTGATCACCTTGGTGCAGCTCGAACTGCGCGATCGGCACCCCAACCCAGGTAACAAAGGCGCTTCCGTGCGCGCGCTGGCACATACTGCAGTGGCAATGCGCACACCACAGACTGGGAAGTCCAATCGCGAAACCGACCGCGCCACACAGACAGCTGCCATTGACCTTGTCGTTCATAGCGCCTCTCGAGTGCGATCCAGGAGATGCCCGGGGTCTGCAGAAGGTAGTCTTGTGGGCATAGGGCGGCAAGCCGTCGCACCCGCAGAGGCGCATATATGGCCGGTACCCAGCGCGAAATCACCTTCCGTTTTCTTGCCGAGCCCACCGACGTCAATTTCGGTGGCAAGGTGCACGGCGGCGCGGTCATGAAATGGATCGACCAGGCCGGCTATGCCTGCGCCGCCGGCTGGGCGGGCTGCTATTGCGTCACGGTCTACGTCGGCGGCATCCAGTTCGAGCGTCCGATCCACATCGGCCAACTGGTAGAAGTGCACGCCCAGGTCGTCCACACCGGCAGCACCAGCATGCATGTCGCGGTCAACGTGTCTGCGCGAGATACGACTTCCGATAGCGCTGAACGCACCACGCATTGCCTGATGGTTTTCGTTGCCGTCAGTGAAGCGCGCAAGCCGGTGACGGTGCCCAGCTTCGTTCCGGTGACGGCCGAAGAACGAGCACTGTCCGACTACGCGCGCCGCATCATGGGCATGCGCAAGGAGATCGAAGTCGAGCGCAAACGGTTTCTGGCGGCGGGAAGCGCGTAGGAAGTAATCTCAATTCAGTTTGGAGATCGACCATGCTTGATGCCGTCCCTTCAGAACGAATGGGCTCGATTCTCGCTCTGTGTGGGGTGGTCGAATCCCAGCCGCGCCAAATGAACGGAGGCGGCGGGGAAAAAAGCCCCGGCACCTGCTGACGCGGGTGCCGGGGTCCCGGCGGCGGCGGCCGGCCACTCGAAACCGCTGGCTCTATTTGGAAATATCGACGTGCTTCGTTTCCGGCAGGAACAGTGCGCCGATTACCACCGTCATCAACGCGATGATGATCGGATACCAAAGCCCAAAGTAGATGTCGCCGCTGAAGGCAACCAGGGCAAAAGCTGTGGTCGGCAAAAAACCACCAAACCAGCCGTTACCGATGTGATAGGGCAGCGACATCGATGTGTAGCGGATGCGGGTCGGGAACAACTCCACCAGCCAGGCGGCGATCGGGCCATACACCATGGTGACGTAGATCACCAGCAGGATCAGCAGCAGCAGCAACATGACGTGGTTGATCGTAGCCGGATCCGCTTTTTCGGGATACCCGGCAGCGCTCAGCACGCCCTTCAGATCGGCGCCAAATTTATCGCTGCCCGCTTTGAAGTCAGCACCGGCCATGGCTACGCCATCGAACGAAGCGAGCACCGTCTCACCGACTTTGACCGAGGCCACAGTGCCAGCCGCTGCCGGCTCGTTGCTATAGCTCACACCACTCTTGGCGAGCGCCGATTTGACGATGTCACAGCTTTTGTTGAACACTTTCTTGCCGACCGGATCAAACTGAAAACTGCAGTGGGCCGGGTCGGCCACGACGATCACCGGGTTGCTGCGACTGGCTGTTTCGAGCGCTGGATTGCCGAAATGCGTCAACCCGCTGAAAATCGGGAAATAGGTCAGCGCGGCGATCAGACAACCGGCGAGGATGATCGGTTTGCGACCGATCCGATCCGATAGCCAGCCGAAGACAATAAAAAACGGCGTGCCGATCACCAATGCGGCCGCCATCATCAGATTGGCGGTGGTGCCATCGATCTTGAGCGTCTGCGTCAGGAAAAACAGCGCATAGAACTGTCCTGCATACCAGACCACGGCCTGGCCTGCCGTCGCGCCCAGCAGCGCGAGCAGCACGATGCGACCATTTTTCCAATTGGCAAAACTTTCCGTCAGCGGTGCTTTCGAGTGCGTGCCCTCGGCTTTCATCTGCTTGAACAACGGCGACTCGTTGAGCTGCATGCGGATATAAACCGAAATGACCAACAACAACGCCGACAGCAGAAACGGAATGCGCCAGCCCCAGGCTTCAAACGCTTCCGGACCCAGCGCCAGTCGACAGCCGAGAATGACCAGCAGCGACAGAAATAGACCGAGCGTCGCGGTGGTTTGAATAAAGCTGGTGTACAAGCCACGTTTGCCTTGCGGTGCATGCTCGGCGACATAGGTCGCAGCCCCGCCGTACTCGCCGCCAAGGGCAAGCCCTTGCAACATGCGCAATGCGATCAGAATCACCGGCGCCGCAACGCCGATGGTGGCGTACGACGGCAGCAGTCCCACCATGAAGGTCGATATGCCCATGATCACGATGGTGATCAGGAACGTGTGTTTACGCCCGACCATGTCGCCAAGCCGGCCGAACAGCAACGCGCCGAACGGGCGCACGGCAAAACCCGCAGCAAACGCAAGCAGCGCAAAGATAAAGCCGCTGGTCGGATTGAGCGCCGAAAAAAACTGCTTGGCGATGATCGCCGCCAGTGATCCGTATAAATAGAAGTCATACCACTCGAATACGGTGCCGAGACTTGATGCCAGGATCACCTTCTTGTGACTCGTGGTGATTTCACCGGTCGGAGGGTGGGTATGCGGAAGAACGGCGGCCATGATCAGGTTCCTCAGAAGTTGTACTTGACGTGGACATGCAGACGGTTGAGATCACCGTCCGCGCCGTTTTTCAGCTCACGATTGGCGAAGATCAACTCAGCGCGGACATCGAATTTGGGCACGGGTGAATAGATCAGATTGGCGTGTAGCGATTGCGAACTCGCAGTTGTACCGCCGACCGAGGCAGCGGCGTGATCGAACTCGGCGAACGAGCCAAGCAGATTGCCGCGCCACTGCGCAGAAAACACATGACGCCAGCCGAGGAATACGCTGGCGACATCGTTGTTTTCCAGCTCGCCGTTGCTCTGCCGCACGGCATCGGTGTCCAGCGCCAGACCAATATAGCGACCGATGCCGGAGCCCGCTGTGACCATATAGCGCAGGACATCGCTGGCACCAAGCACATAGCGGCCCGCGGACGGTGTATCCGTCTTTTTTTCACCTCGGCTCCCCCAGCAAAGGTTCAGATTGGGCCGGCGGGTGCTATCGAACACCTTGCTGCGACCGTGCTCGTCCCACCCAACTGACGACGCCGATCATTCGCGGTGGCGCAGCTGTGCGATATTCACCTTTGGTCGAATATCGTCAAGCAACGCTTTTCGCTGGAATACGACCATCGACTAAGGAAGGTCTGAATAAATCACCACTTCGTCTTCGCCACACTGCTTATTGCTTGCCAAACCCCCAAAAACCTGCGGTTTTTCGCCCCCTGACTCAGGGGGCTATCGCGGCTCCGGAC
>JAWXCG010000181.1:0-9130 GCA_034440555.1 Pseudomonadota bacterium | reverse complement strand
TGCCGCGGCCGCGGCAAGATTGCCCTCACTCAAATACTCCCGAATCCGTTTGAGATCGCGCCGCGCGCGTTCAACTTCGATACCGGTGGAAGCAGACTCTTGCATCAATGTCCCGTCAAATCGGCCGCATGGACTTCGGCAGTGACCCACAGCATAGCTGCGAGTGGCGGCCAAACTGCGAACCCAGCGCGCAGGTCCACGCGTCGAATATCAAGCCGATAGGGCTTTGCAGGCCCAGCGGGCGCCCTTCTCAGCCTTCGCAACGGCGCAACTCACGATTGTGTAAAACCATGTCAAAGCACTAAGCTGCGGTCGATGTCTCGCCTCCGACCCATCCGACTTGCATCCCTGCGCCGCGCTCCGGCGATCGCGGGCTTGATGCTGCTCGTGTTTCTGCTACGTGTGGGCATCACGGTGGCCTGCGAGCCGCATGAATTTGCCGAGCTGTTTGGCGGTCAATCGACGGTGATACAAGTTTCCGTCAACACCGGCGATGATCAAGGCGAACTCGCTGAGCACGGAACGGATCATTGTCGGCAATGCAACTGCCACCATGGGGTGGCGCTCCCGGCGTTGGTAACAGCCGCGCGGGTTTTGGCTGAATCCGCTGTTGAGTCAATGACCATAGCGCCGCATGCCAACGCGCCGCCGGAACGGCGCCTGCGCCCGCCCATCGTCTGAACCTTGATTGCCTCACCCGTCGTGCCTGAGCACGAGGGGCTGCCTTTCATTGCTCAGAGGATTTTACTCATGCTGTTCTTTCTGTTGCCGCGCGGTCGCAGGGCCGTGTGTTCGCTGCACTGGCGTCTTTCATGGATCGCCATTGCTTGCTGGTTGTCTCCTTCGTTTGTCTTTGCAGCCGCACCTGACGATTTGGCAAGCGCGCTACGTGCTGCGCCTGCAGCAAATTTGACGCTGGACGATGCAGTAGGGAGGACACTGGAACGCAATACCTTGCTGCGCGCAGACAACGCGTCGGTGGACTCTGCGAGACGTCAGGCTGAACTCGATGGCCTGGCACCGCCGCTCACGATCGGTGCCGAGTTGGAAAATGTCGCAGGCACCGGCGCCGTGTCGGGCATTCATGCTGCCGAAGCGACGTTACGCTTGGGGCGCGTATTCGAACTCGGCGCAAAGCGCTCGGCGCGACAGGAGCTCGGCGCCGCGCAGGTTGCCCGTCAGCTCAACGCACTCGATCGGCGCAGGCTCGACCTCGCAGCGATCGCGACGCGTCGATTCATTGATGTGGCTGGCAAGCAAGCACGCCTCGATCTGGCCGCCAGATCCGTGGCACTTGCCGGCGAGTCGCACAAAGCGATCGTCTATCGCGTGCAACGTGGCCGCAGTCCCGAGGCGGATCTACACCTGGCCGAGCTGGCAGTCATCCGCGCCGAGTTGGAGCACGAGGATGCCACTCATGAAGTGGCCAGTGCGAGGGTCAGCTTGGCGGTGCTGTGGGGCGCCAAGGAACCCGACTTCGGACGCGTGCTGGGGTCGCTCGACCGGCTGCCCACCGTCTCGGACCTTTCGATGCTGGCCGAACGCCTGCACAGAACGCCGGATTACCGCGGCTACGCACTCGAGTTCGACCAGATCGACGCGCAGGCGCGACTCGCTGCCACGAACGCCAAGCCCGATCTGCACGTCACGCTGGGCGTACGTCGCTTCGAGGCGCTCGACGATCAGGCGCTGGTGTTTTCGGTCTTGATGCCGTTCGGCCTGAGTCAGCGCTCAACGCTCGGCATCGCCAAACATCAGGCAGAGCGCGAGCGGCTAGAGGGCCAGCGTACCGATGCCGAACTGGATGCCTACCAAACACTATACGGTCGCTACCAAGAGCTGCAGCACGCACGTCACGAATTCGAAGCGCTGCGCGATCGCATGATCCCGCTAGCCGAGAAAGCCCTCGCGTCGACACAGGCCGGCTATGACGATGCCCGTTTCTCTTTCCTGCAGGTCGCGCAGACACGCGCGGTATTGCTCGGCTTGCACCGCGATGCCATCGAGGCCGCTGCGCGCTACCACCAATTGCTGGCCGACATCGAGCGCGCCACTGCCGCTTCCGGAGCGTCACCATGAAAACTGTAGCGACCCGACGCGCGTGGTTATTCGGCGGTTGCATCGTTTTTCTACTGAGCGCATGCGGTGGCGATACGCCAGTACCTGCCGCCGCTGAGGGTGGCCACGGAGCGGCGAACGCACCCGAGTTCGAACGCGGACCGCATCGCGGCCGCATACTGCGCAAGGATGATTTTGCCATTGAAGTCACGATCTTCGAAACCGGCGTTCCGCCGCAGTTTCGCCTCTACGCGTACACCAAAGACAAGCCGTTGGCGCCGACCGGAGTGCAGGCAACGGTCGTGCTCAGTCGACTCGGCAACATCACCGATCCATTCGAGTTCACGCCCGAAGGAGATCATCTGGCCGGCAGCGGCACCGTCGTCGAACCGCATTCGTTCGATGTCGTGGTGACCGCCCAACACGCTGGTCGAAAGTACCGGTGGAGCTATGAATCCTACGAAGGACGCACAACGATTCCTGCAGCTATTGCCGAGGCGTCTGGTGTGACGATGGCGCAGGCAGGACCGGCAATGATCCGCGATGAGTTGGCGTTGATGGGTCAGGTCGCGATCAACGGCGATCGCTATGCTGAAGTACGGGCGCGTTTTCCGGGCCCCGTTCAATCGGTGCGGGTGAACATCGGCGATAGCGTGAAGGCTGGGCAGACGCTTGCCACTGTCGAGAACAGCGACAGTCTGGTGACTTATTCGGTCACCGCACCGATCGGCGGCGTCGTACTCGCACGTCACACCAATGCCGGCGACGTTGCCGGTACCGAGCCCTTGTTCGAGATCGCCGATCTGTCCGAGTTGTGGCTGGAGTTGCATGCGTTCGGTGACGATGCGGGCCGCCTGCGCGCGGGCATGCCGATCCGGATCGAGCGGCCACAAGGTGAGGCAATCGCGACAACGGTGCAGCGCGTCCTGCCGCTCGCCAGTAGCGCCAGTCAAACGGTGATCGCGCGTGCGCTATTGCCCAACCCTGATGGCCACTGGCGCCCCGGTATGGCGGTGAGCGCCGACCTGATCGTCAGTGAGCGCGAAGTGCCGCTCGCGGTAAAAGTCGCCGCGCTACAGCGCTTCCGCGATTTCACCGTGGTGTTTGCCAGGGTCGACGAAACCTACGAGGTGCGCATGCTCGAGCTAGGCGAGCGCGATGGCGAATACGTCGAGGTGCTCGGCGGTATCGCACCAGAAACCAATTACGCCGTCGAGCAGAGTTTTCTGATCAAGGCCGATATCGAAAAATCCGGCGCCAGCCACGACCACTGAGGACGATGCCATGCTCGAATCCATTATTCGGGCCGCCATTCGCCATCGTTGGCTGATGCTGGTCCTCGCCAGCGCGCTGGTCGCGCTCGGCATGCACAACTACACCCGCCTGCCCATTGACGCAGTTCCCGACATCACCAATGTGCAGGTGCAGATCAACACGGAAGCCTCCGGTTATTCTCCGCTGGAGGCAGAACAGCGTCTGACGTATCCGATCGAGACCGCGCTCGCAGGTCTCGCGAAGCTCGACTACACCCGTTCCATCTCACGTTATGGGCTGTCGCAGGTCACCGCAGTTTTCGACGACGGCACCGATGTCTACTTCGCACGGCAACAGGTCACCGAACGATTGCAGCAGGCCAAGAGCCAGCTGCCGCCGGGTGTTGAGCCATCGCTCGGACCGATCACCACGGGCCTGGGCGAGATCTTCATGTACACGGTCGATTCGGTCGAAGGCGCGACGAAGAGTGACGGAACCCCCTGGTCGCCGACCGACCTGCGCACCTTGCAGGACTGGGTGATTCGCCCGCAGCTGCGGCATCTCGAAGGCGTGACCGAGGTCAACACGATCGGTGGCTACGTCCGACAAATCCATGTGACCCCCGATCCGGCGCGGCTGGTTGCGTTCGGGCTGGGCTTGCGCGACGTGATGGACGCTATCGCCAAGAGCAATGCCAATGCCGGCGCTGGCTACATCGAACGTAGCGGCGAGCAGTATCTGATCCGCGTACCCGGTCAGCTTGCCGAAGCCAGTGAGTTGCGCGACATCGTCGTGGCGCATCGCGAAGGCGTACCGGTGCGACTACGCGAGATCGCGCAGATCGCAGAGGGCAAGGAGCTGCGTACCGGTGCTGCCACCGAGAATGGTCGCGAGGTGGTGCTCGGCACGGTCTTCATGCTGGTCGGCGAGAACAGCCGTGCGGTGGCTCAGCGTGCCGCTGAGCGATTGCTGAAGGTGAGCGCCAGTCTACCGGAAGGCGTGTCGGCAACGGCTGTCTACGACCGCACGGAACTGGTCGATCGCACGATCGCTACCGTGCAGAAAAATCTGATCGAAGGCGCCTTGCTGGTGATCGCCGTGCTGTTCCTTTTGCTCGGCAATCTGCGCGCCGCATTGATCACGGCCGCAGTGATTCCGCTGACGATGCTGATGACGATTACCGGCATGGTCGAGAACCAGGTATCGGGCAATTTGATGAGCCTGGGCGCGCTCGATTTCGGACTCATCGTTGATGGTGCCGTGATCATCGTCGAGAACTGTCTGCGCCGGTTTGGCGAAGCACAGCACAAGAACGGGCGGCTGCTCACACGTGACGAGCGTTTTGAACTCGCCGCACTGGCCACGGCTGAAGTCATCAAGCCAAGCTTGTTTGGTGTCTTCATCATCACCGCCGTGTATCTGCCGATTTTCGCACTCACCGGCGTTGAAGGCAAAATGTTTCATCCGATGGCTTTTACCGTAGTGATCGCGTTGAGCGCCGCCATGCTGCTGTCGTTGACCTTCGTACCGGCGGCGATCGCGCTTTTTGTCAGCGGAAAAGTCGCCGAGCACGACAACCGCATCATTCGCACGGCCAAGCATTGGTATCGGCCATTGCTGGAGCGTGCACTTGCCTGGCGCATTTGGGTGGTTGTCGTCGCGATCTTGCTGGTGGCAGGGAGCGCGTTGCTCGCGACGCGGCTGGGCAGCGAGTTCATCCCGAGTCTGGATGAGGGCGATATCGCGCTGCATGCGTTGCGCATTCCCGGCACTGGCCTGGATCAGGCGATTGGCATGCAATCGGCGTTGGAGGCACGGATCAAGCAGTTTCCGGAGGTCGACAAGGTCGTTGGCAAGATCGGCACTGCGGAGGTCGCCACCGATCCGATGCCGCCTTCGGTCGCTGACACCTTTATCATGCTCAAAGATCGCGCCGATTGGCCCGATCCACGCAAGCCCAAGGCGCAGTTCATCAGTGAACTGGAAGCTGCGGTCTGGACGATTCCCGGAAACAACTACGAGTTCACCCAGCCGGTCCAGATGCGCATGAATGAGCTGATCGCTGGCGTACGCGCCGACGTTGCCATCAAGGTCTACGGCGACGATCTGGAGCAGCTGACCGAGATCGGTAAATCGGTGGAGCGCATTGCCACTCAGGTGCCCGGCGCAGCCGACGTCAAGCTGGAGCAGATCACCGGTCTGCCGGTGCTGACCATTACACCGGATCGCGCCGCGCTCGCACGCTTCGGGCTGACCATGGAAGACGTGCAGGACACTGTGTCCGTTGCGTTCGGTGGCGCCGCTGCTGGCCAGCTGTTCGAAGGGGACCGCCGTTTCGACATCGTGGTGCGTTTGCCCGAGGCCATTCGCACGGACATTGACCGACTCAGTGAGTTGCCGATTCCACTGCCCGACGCGGCGGAACGCGACGCGCGTCCCGACATGCGGCCGTCCAACGCCGGCAACGTGGCGGCCGGCTACGTGCCGCTCGGCGAAGTGGCCGAGATCAATATCGCACCAGGTCCGAATCAGATCAGCCGCGGGAACGGCAAGCGCCGTGTGGTCGTCACCGCCAACGTGCGAGGGCGCGATCTCGGCGGATTCGTCGAAGCACTGCGTGCTCGGATCAATGAAGACGTGGAGCTTGCGGAAGGCTATTGGATCGACTACGGCGGTACCTTCGAGCAGTTGATCTCAGCGAGCAATCGCTTGCAGATCGTGGTGCCGTTGGCGTTGATTCTGATCTTCGGCCTGCTGTTTATGGCGTTCGGTTCGGGCCGCGATGCGGTGACGATCTTCAGCGGCGTGCCGCTGGCGTTGACCGGTGGCGTACTGGCGCTCTGGCTGCGCGATATCCCGTTCTCGATCTCGGCCGGTGTCGGCTTCATCGCGCTGTCGGGAGTGGCAGTGCTCAATGGCATCGTGATGATTTCCTTCATACGCAAGCTGCGCGAGGACGGCGAATGGCTCGATGATGCGATTCGTGATGGCGCATTGGGACGCCTGCGTCCAGTGCTGATGACCGCGCTTGTTGCCTCGCTAGGCTTCGTGCCGATGGCGTTCAATGTCGGTGCGGGCGCCGAAGTTCAGCGGCCACTGGCCACCGTAGTCATCGGCGGCATCGTCTCATCCACGCTGCTCACGCTGCTGGTGCTGCCGGCGTTGTATCGGCTGCTGCATCGGGACAGCGAGACACTCCAGGAAATCCAGAACGGTTGAGCTATGCGCTCGCGACTGCTTCAGTCACGGAATCAACGAAGGAGACAAACTTTGTTCCGCGCGGTCCTGAAATTTCGAATCAGGTTTCGTTGCTACCGCTACATCTGACGAAACAAATGCAGATAGCTTCGGCTCACCGGCAGCACTTCGTGGCGGCCCTTCAGATGGATGTCGGCGGTCTCGTTGCTGCCGCGCGCGACATGGCTGACGGCGCGAAGGTTTACCACGACCGAGCGGTGCACCTGCACGAAATGCGCGGCGTCGAGTTGTGCCAGCAGGTCTTTCAACGGGGTTCGGATCAGCGCTTCGCCGGGCTTGCCGGCGTCGCCGCGCCAGGCAATCCGTGTGTATTTTTCGTCGGAGCGCAGGAAGTCGATCTCGTCAACCGAGATCAGGCGTAGCGCCTGTCCGACCGACGCGCGAATCCAGCGCAGCGATGCTGGCTCGTTCTTCCTCTGCAAGCGCGCCGCCAATTGCTCCAGCAGCGCTTCGCTGTCGGCAAACGGATGCGCGGCACGTAGCCGATCCTGCAAACGCACCACGGTCTCGGCAAGGCGCTCCGGCTCTACGGGTTTCACCAGATAATCGAGCGCGCCCTGCTGAAAAGCCTGGACTGCATATTGGTCATACGCGGTGACGAAGATGAGGTGGGCGCGGCGACCGATGAAGCGCGCCGCCTCCACGCCCGATAGTCCAGGCATGTGCACATCGAGAAAGCAGACGTCGGGCTGCAGCGCTTCGAACAGCTCGACCGCCTCGCGACCATTGCGCGCCTGCGCCACCACGTTCAATTCGGGCCAGGCCTTGGCCAGCAGTCGCGTCAGCGACTTGCGCAGCAGCGGCTCATCGTCGGCGATCAGTGCGCTCGGGCGCCGCAGTGTCATGTCGGGCTCCGCTCGGCCGGGAAGTCCAGGTCGGCGCATAATCCATGTGGTTCAAGCGCGTTGAGCCGCAGCGCCGCATCGCCGCGGAAGGCCAGATTCAGTCGTTCGCGAAGTGTTGAAAGACCGGTGCCGAGGCCAGCGCCCGCAGTTTGCAGGCCGACACCGGTATCACTGACCTGGACGCGGCACCGCCCGCCCTGCACCTGCACGCGGATTTCGATGCGACCGCCTTCCTCGCTCGGATCAATGCCATGGCGTACCGCGTTCTCGACCAGCGTCAATAGCGTCATCGGTGGGCAACGCAGCGCCAAAGCGGCGTCGTCAACTTGCAGCGCAAACTGCAGGCGGTCGGGCATGCGCATGTGCATCACCTCGAGATACGCGCGAACGAGTTCGAGCTCCTGGCCCAAGGTGGTGGCTGGGTCGTGCAGACGCGGAACTGCAGCGCGCAGGTAGGCGATCAGGCTGCCCAGCACTGTGGACGCCTGCGAAGAGCCGGAGTCCACCAGCTCACGTACGTTCGCCAAAGTGTTGAACAGGCAGTGCGGCGCGACCTGCGCCTGCAGCAGCCGCAGACGGGCGTCGAGTGCGTTGCGCTCGTATTCGCTGCGCTCGAGTTCGAATGCCAACGCCTGTCTCTGTGCCTCGCCACTGATCTGACGCAGCAACGCCGACATGGCGATCCATGGCGCCAACAGCACGCCGAACCCGATCATCATGCCGAAGCCTTCCATGCGTGCTTTGCTTTCCCACCACGGCGACGCGTCACCAAACGTCGTCAGCGCATAGGCCAGCGCTGCTGCGAACGGCATCACAAATGCCACCCCCACAACCTGCAGCACCCAACGCAGCCAGGTTGGCAGGCGTGCAGGCCATCGCTCGAACAGCCCGAACACCAACAAAGCGATGAATCCGATCAACATCAAGCGGATGATCAGGACAGCGTACGAAGCCTCCCAGCCCGGCAGGATGATCAAACTCACCAGCAGGCAGGCGATGCATACGGTACGAACGCGCCGCCAGCCGAGTACACGTGCCAGACCTTGAGGATTTTGAAATTGAGTTGCAGGAAGCATGGCGTGACGATACCAATGATTGGGGCGCTGAAGTCAGCGCTAAGGCGTCGCCACGACAGGCGCAGCTTGCGCACAAACATTCCACGTTCCAATTGCATTTTTTCTGCGCGCGGGATCAATGCAGGCGCGGCAGCCACATGATCATGGCGGCCGCGCCGATGCCCACTGCCGTCATCAGCGTCAGCACCACAAGACCCATGGCCATTACGATGCGGCCGCGCGGGCCGGAGCGGTCCTGCGCAAGATAATAGAGCTGCAGCACGGTCAACGGCAGCAAGTACTGGGCGAACGCCAGGAAAGTCAGGAACGGCCCTTGAAAGGTCTTTGCATCAAAACCGACCGGACCCTGGTTCAACACGATCCAGAACATCAGTCCAATACGGAAGAACCACACCCCGCTCACCGCCAGATAAAGACGCAACGCCCAACGCCGATGCAGGTCGATGCGACGTGCGAGTGCGTGACGCAAGGTCATGGCGGTAAAGACCATGATAAGCAGCGCGTTGATGCTGATCGCAATGTGTTGCGACATGTCTCCGACCGAGCCTCGCGTCCACACCATGATCAGCCCACCAATGCTCATCACCAGTGCAGACGATAAGTACACCCGACCATTCCAACGGTGAAAGGTCGGCGCGC
>JAWXCG010000180.1:0-13962 GCA_034440555.1 Pseudomonadota bacterium | reverse complement strand
TGCGCCAGCACCTGCGCTTCGAACAGTTCATGGATCAATTGATCGTGCGCCGCATCCGTCGCCGTCGCGTTAAACCCGTACAACACCTGATCGCGTTCGCTCGGTGGCAGCAGATGCAGCGACATGACCGACTGGGTTTCATCCGTTGCCATCGCGTTGAGCACAGTGAGCAGGCATGCGGCGAAACGCTCAGCCGTGGCGCGATCAAAGAGCTCCGTCGCGTAGGTCACGTGTCCGCTCAAACCGTCGGCGTGATTGGACAGAGACAACGCCAGATCGCCCGGTGAAATTTCGTCGGTGACTGCGCCCAGCGCATGCGGCAGCGACGCGGAATCGTCTTGGCCTGCGTCGTCCAGTTTCAGCATCACCTGAAACAGCGCTTCGCCTCCGGCCATCGGCGCGACTTGCAAGGCGTGCAATAGTTGCGCAACCGGCAGCGCAGCATGCGCACTGGCGCCCGACAGGGTCGCCTGGATCTGCCTAAGCAGAGCGCCCACTGTCGGATTGGATTCGAGGTCGACGCGCAGCGGCAGCGTACACTCCGCCACGCACTTCGACGCTTCGATCGGCGCCGGCTGACCCTCGGCGCGAGTGACGCCTACGACCACATCGCTCTGACCACTCAGCCTTGCAAGCAACGTCAACCAGCCTGCGCACACACTGCTGAACAATGTCGTGCCGTGGCGCTGCGAAAGCTCGCGCAGGCCAGCGGTGAGGCATGCGGAAACGCGCAGCTCGACCCGGTCCATTGCATGAGTGCGCGCTATTGTCCGCGGCCGGTCGGTCGGCAGCTCCAACAATGTCGGCGCGCCTTTCAGGTGTCCGCGCCAGTACGCCAGCTCACGATCGATGCGCTCCGCTCCCAGCCATTTCGCATTGGCGCCAAGCTTGACCCACAGATCGCGGGTATTGCCACTGAGCGCGGCATAACGGTTGAGCAGATGGCCGGCCAGAGCGGGCCGATAACCCAGTGCCAGTTCCGGCGCAACCTTCAACAACAGATGCTGCCAGCCATCGAGCTCGAAATGGACTACATTGAATAGCGCTCCAGCGGCGTCGAGCGTGCTCAGCGCCTGGTCGAAACAAGCGCCATCGGAATCGCAACCGTCAGCGCGGAGGGTCGCGCAAAACGACGGCTCAATCTGCGCCAGACGGGTGGAGTCTACGCCCTGATACGCAAGCGTTTGGTATGCAAGCTCTTTTGCCGCCTCGGTGAGGATCAGGCTGTCGAATCGCCCACGGTACCTGACGTGACCGCAGTCGAAAGGACCACTTTCGCTCTCGACTCGAAACGTCGGCAGCCAGTGCCGGTCGCAATGTGGAATGGCGGCGTCGTAGTCTTCGACCATGCGCTCGAGTGCAAGTGTGAAGTTGCGCAGAAGAATGTCCATGTAGTCCGACGACAGATGGATCTTCGAACGAATCAACAGACTGTAGCCATCGTCACGATTGCCACTGACGTGGGTCGACACTTTGAAGTTCAGCTCTTCGAACAACTCGCCGATCTTGATCTTGAGCGAATCATCACGGGTGAGCTGTTGCGACACTCGGAAGTTGGTGAAGGTAAACAGCGAATCGATCTCGATGCCTGGGTGCTGGCGCAGGAACGTGGCAAAGGGATAACGACGATGCGGCTTGCGTTCGGCCTCCGCCTGCTGCAGCGCGCGCCCAAACTCACGCCAGCTACGGTCATCCAGATCGAGGTTGTAGGGCAGCACATTGAGGAACAGGCCCAGCACGTTCTCTGCGCCACGCTCTTCCAATCGACCGTTGTCGGCATTGCCGGTGACCAGACGGGTGCTGCCCATCAGTGTTTTCAACATGTAGCCGTGCGCCATCATCATCAGCGTCTTGATCGGCACATTCTCGCGCGCAACCAGTTCGTCCACTCGCAGCGCCAATGCTGAGGGCAATCTGATCTCGCGCAGCTCAGCGCACTGTCGTACCGGCCAAACTTCTTGCACGGCACCGACGCCGGACTGTCGGCAATAGCGGTCCCAATAGTCCCGGTTCTCGTTGTTGCCCTCATCCTTGATCAGCTGGGCAACATAGTCCGCGAAGCGAGCGCCGCTGGCGTCGAACGATTTGGGCGATTCGCCACCGTCTTTGAATTGACGGTAGTACTCGAAAATCTGTCGCTGCAACGTCGCCATGCTCCATCCATCGAGGATGGCATGGTGGGCGTCGATGATGAACTGAATGCAATCTTCCGCTTTCCTCAGCACCGAGAAGCGAATCAGCGTCGGCCCACGGAGATCAAACCCCAACGCCTTGACGCTGCGGATATGCTCGGAAATCAGCGCCTGCTGCGCCTGGGCATCGTGCATGGAGATGTCCGCCAGCACGATATTTGGCGTCACCTCTTGATACACCAACTGCAGCGGAATCGAGAACCGCGCCAAGTTGAAGCCAGTGCGCAGCACCGAATGTTCCACCACGACTGTATGCAGAGCGCGCACAAAGCTGTGCTGGTCGAAATCCAGCGTCAGCTCAAACGAAAATACGTCGTGGTAGGCAGAACCACCCTCGTCCAAGAGACCGTGAAAGATCATGCCGTGCTGCAAAGTGGTAACCGGATAGGCGTCTTCCAGGCCATCCTCCAGCAAACCCCGATCGGCGTCTGGCACCGACGCGAAAGCAGGCAATCTGCCGATGTGCGGGCTCTCGCATGCAAGCGGCGCATTCTGCGCGACAAATCCGGCCAGCAGTTCAAGGCTGGGATACTTGAAGATGTGCGCGACTGAGACATCGATACCCAGGCTGCGCAGTTCGGACACGAGCTGGATGGAGAAAATCGAGTCGCCGCCCAGTGAGAAAAAATCGGACTGCTTTTCTATGCCCTGCACGCCCAGCAGACGCTGCCAAACCGAAGCGATGAGTTGCTCGGTGTCGTTGAGCGACTCGTCAACCGCGACATCGAACTTGCGCCGCGTTTCGAACAATGCGAGCAGCGATTTTCCGCAGATCTTGCCGTTGGGCGTCAACGGCATCGCGTCGACAAAGAGAATTTGCGCCGGCACCATGTGCCGCGGCAACTGCTGCGCCAGCACGGTCTTCAAATCCTCCGCGCGCAGTGCAGCGGCGCCACCATCGACAAAGGCCAGCAGAACTTCTGGCCCAGCCACCGAGTAAAGCTGCACACTGATCTTGCGAAGCGGAAGCAGCTTCGATAGCTGTTGGATGATCTCACCGGTCTCGACGCGCTTGCCGCGAATCTTGATCTGCCCGTCACGACGGCCAAGATAGATCACGTTGCCGTCGTCGTCATAGCGGCAGATGTCTCCGCTGCGATAAACCTGCGCACTGGACAGCCCGGTGTCGACAAAGCCCTTCGCGGTTGCATCAGGCAAGTTGTGGTATCCGCCGCCGACGCCGCGTCCGGCAATCACCAGTTCGCCGGTCACTCCGGGGAGACACAGCGCCATGTCGGAATCGACAATGAACGCCTGCGTATTCTGGATCGGGCGACCGATGACGACCTGAGTGCGTTCCAGCCATTCTTGTTTGGTCGCCTTGAACACGACCGAAATATCGGTGCACTCGGTCGGGCCGTAAATATTCGCGACGCTGGCGACGCAGGCTTCGCTTTGCAGCCAGGGCGTCAGCAAGGTCAGATCCAACGCTTCACCACCCAACGCCAGCAATTCGAGGCTCTGCAGGTGCCGGTAGCCGTGCGCGGCATCGTGCTTGAGCAAGGCATGAATTGCGCTCGGCGCGCAGTTGATCACCGAGACACGCTCCTGCGCGATCTGCCGCAACAGGGTGTCGGGATCGAACAGGTCCGGTCGCGAAAGGACCAGCGATGCGCCGGCCATGAGTGGGCAGAAGATATTCTTGATCGAGGCGTCGAACCCGATCGGGATCATCAACAGCACTTTGCTGCTGGAATTCATCTCGCAGAAACGGATGTACCAGTCACACAGGTTGGCGAACGCCGCATGCGTGATCAGCACACCTCTAGGCTGCCCGGTGGAACCCGAGGTGTACAGCAAGTACGCGAAGTCGTCGTCGTCCAGGACTGGGTATGCAACACGCTCCGCCGCCATGATCGATGCAGGAATGGCATCGACATTGAGCACGAAACCGTAGAACTCGGGCAGGTCGTCGCACAGGGCGCCGCTGCTGATAACTACCGCGGCACCGCTGTCCGAGAGCGTGTAGTCGATGTGGTCGCGCGGATAGCTCGTGTCCAGCGGCACGAAGACCGCACCGGCGCGCATCACAGCGATCACTGCCGCGGCCATGTCGCACGAGCGGTCCAGATAGACAGCGACCTTGTCGCCCTTGCGCACGCCCAAGGCGAGCAGCCGCGACGCGATCGCCGCAATGCGCGCGCTGAGCTGGGTGTAGGTCAATGCGCCATCAACCGAGCGCATCGCGATCGCATCCGGCTGCGCGGCTGAGGACGCGTCAATGCGTTCGAACAGATCGGAGCTCGCGACGTGCACAGCTTCGCCGGTCGTGGATTTGGTCAGGCGCTCGGCCAATGTGTGTTGCAGCAGGCGCGAGATCGAGGCGTGCGGACTGTCAATGACTTCGCCGAGCAGCGCGAGATACAGTTCCAGCCATCGCTCGATCGTGCGCACGTTGAACAGGTCCGTGTTGTAGTAAAAAACGGCACTTGCGGCCAGCACCTTGAGCGTGAGGTCGTACTGCGATTTGGTCGAGAACGACGGTTGCTCGCGCACCTCGATCGCATCGAACAGGTCAAGCCCGTGCGACGTGCGCTCGTAAAGAAACTTCACCTGGAACAGCGGCGAATAAGCTGCGTCGCGTTCGATACTCAGGTCCTCTACAACTTTGTCGAATGGCATGTCCTGGTAGCGCAACGAGCTCAGCGTTGCCTCGCCCAGTGCGCCCATATAGTCGGCCACCGACATCGCCGGGTGTACCTGACTGCGCAGCGCAAGCTGGTTGACGAAGAATCCATGCATGTCTTTGAGATCGGCGTGATCGCGGCCATAGACGTCGGTGCCGACTACTATGTCTTTGTCGCCGCTCAACTTGCTCAGCAAAAGGTTGTAAACGCCCAGATAGACGGTGAACTCGGAAAGCCGGTTGCGCTTGGCGAAAGACGACACGGCGAGGCTCAGTTCCGCAGATATCGAGCACTCAACCGTGGCACCGGAGTAGCTTTGTATCGCTGGTCGCGGCCGATCCAATGGCAGCTCCAATATGCCTTTGATTCCGTCCAGGTGCGCTTTCCAGAACGAACGCGATACTTCGTAGGCGCCGGCCTCGTAGTGCGCCACCTGCCATGACGAGTAGTCCAGATACGACAGCCGCGGAATGGCGCCGCGCTCCTGGCGGCGTTCGCGATAGGCGGCGGCGATCTCCTGCACGAACAACTGCACCGACCATTCGTCAGTCACGATGTGATGGATACCGACCAGTACCCTGTGTGCTGCAGGACCTTGCTTGATCAGCGTTACCCGCAACGGAGTGTCGCGCAGGAGATCGAACGGCTTCTCGGATATGTCGAGGCGCGTGCGCGCCAAAAGCAACTCTTGTTGATCGTGGGGCAAGGTCGACAAATCAAGCACATCGACTTCGAATTGAGCGCGATCCGCGTAACGTTGGCGGGGAATACCCGCGTCTATGAAATAAGTGGAGTTGTAGATTGGTTGCCGCGCCACGACCGCTTCCACCGCACGGCAAAATGCCCCGCCATCCAGATCACCCGTTAGCACCAGCTCCGTCGACAGGATGAAGCTGGTCAAGGTCGGGTCGTATTGGTAAAGGAAATAGAGCCGCTGCTGCGCAAACGAGAGCGGGAATACGTCCTGGACTGAATTCGGCACGATCCCGCCGTCGCCCTGGCGCCGATAGTACGCAATCAGCTCAGGCTTGAATCCCCTTATCGACTCGGTCACCGCCTCGGTGAGCAGTGTCGGGTCGGCAACGATACGTAGCTTGTCATCACTGACCTTGATGTCGATGCCATGTTGATCGATGTACTGAACCAGTTCAAACAGAAACATAAAATTCCTTTCTAAGCTTGCCTGGGAGCCGCCGTTCTGGACGACCTCTCAATGCGTATGAATTACCGCTGGCGCTGCGCAGCGGCTATTGGAAATTCCAGATGTGCTTGGCGAACAGCCGCTCGGCATGAACTTGCTTGTCAGCGCATATCTGCAGGAGACGACTGGATTCCTGTATCTGCCGAGCGTCTTCGCTGTAGTCCATGCCCATGAAGTATTTGAACCATGGCTCCATGCCGAGCGCGTAGACATAGACCTGCGATGGATTGAAGATCTCGACCATCTTGGCCGCCGACGCACAATCCGAACCATTGAAGCGACGGGACTCGTTGATCTCGCGCGCGATGGGTTTGGTAAACAGCGAGCCGTACAGCCAGCTCATCGGCGCGCCAACGCATTCCATGCCGATGAACAACAGGTCGATGTCGCCGATGATGCGGTGGATGCGCTGGTACATGACCTCGTCCAGACTGGACGAATCGGCCCCGGAGAAAATCTTCTTGCCACCGAACTCGAAATACCAGGCGGTTTTTGAGCGAATGTGCAGATCGGCATGCTCTCCCAGAAACGGCACTGCCCGGATGCGACCATCGAAACAATGCAGCACTTCCATGTCTTCGAATTCGCGGACGTCGAAGCCGATCTGCTTGAGCATCAGCTTGATCGAAGGATCAACAATGCTGCCACCGCTGTTCTTTGGAACCAACACCTGTCCGGTCTTGTGGCGCAACTGCAGCAGAGTCTCAACACAAACATGATCCATGTGCGTGTGCGTCAGACAGATGTAATCGATGCGCTCCGGCAGCTCGCTGAAGCTCACAATGCGGTCGCCGGTGGCGTCGTCGCGCACCGCGATAACGGGGTCGACCAGGATGCTGGTGTGCGCAGTCTCCAACAGCAGCCCGGCGTGACCCAGATAGCTGACCCTGAGACTTCCGTCCAACGGTTGCCGGGTGATTTTTGGGGGCTCGCTGGTGAATAGTTCGTCGATGCTCAAGCCGCCCGCGGTGGGAATCTTGCGGAACATCTGCTCGATGACTTCCTTCGCGATCGGCCGGTTGCGCGAGGCAAACAGTTCATCGAGGAAGGGGTCGAGGAACGGCACATCCAGGTGCAGGTGATTGGCGTCGGGCAGTCGCGGTGAACTCAGCACAAACGGGCGCGCCTTAACCTTGTCCAGCAACCCCAGCGAGATGCTCTGCGCAGTCGGCTTGTACAGATCACTGCCGTACAGCAGCCCTTCGATCAGGCGGAACGACGCGCTGTGATTCATGTCGTACACGAGTTCGACGTAGCCGCGCAGCACTTCGGGCACCTGCGCATACAGCGGCTCCAGCGACAAGCCCTTGGCCTGCGCGAGCAGCTCATTGAGCCGGGTTACTGCCTTGCGAAAATCCAGGTAATCGCGATGCTGGGTCTCGATGTCAACGATCAGATTGCGCACCGCTTCCAGCTGGTCCTCGCCGCAATTGACGAAGTCGCCGCCGGACAGTTTGGGATCGTTGCTGGCGGCCAGGTGCAACTGGTGATTGGCGACGAAAGACTTCATCAGCCGCAGGCTGCGACCGGAGATGTTCATCGCTGCGCTCGCCGGCGGCAGCAAATACGGCCACGCGTACCACTTGAGAATAAGTGGTTCGAAGTAGACGTCTTCTTTCAGATAATACTGTTGCTGTTGCATAGTCGTGTCAGTCCAGTTTTCGGTGTCAGGCGATGGGTTTGGCGTGAGTGGATTGGGGCCGGGTCATATCTCGAGCACCACCGCCGTGTCGCTGTGCGCACCTTGCTGCTGTCGATGCACCTGCTGCGCTACGTGTTCCGCCATTTCCGTGAGGATTTGGCGTCGGTACAGCTCAGCGACGCTCACGCTTACGCCGAACTTTTCCTGCATCGCAAAACTGAGTCGAGTGATCACCAACGAGTTGCCGCCCATTTCGAAGAAGTGGTCGTGCCGGCCAACGCGTGCCACGCCGAGCAGGACCTCCCATATCTCAGCGACGGCGCGCTCGATTTCTCCCAGCGGCGCTGCGTACTCGCGACCCAGCACCGAAGACTGGTCCGGCGCCGGAAGCGCTTCGCGGTCGAGCTTTCCATTCGAGGTCAATGGCAACGCACTCAACGTCACGAACGTGCCCGGAATCATGTAGTCGGCCAGCGTGCGCGACAGCGACGCGCGCAGCTCGGCGACCTCCAATTCAAACCCGTGCTGCGCCACCACATAAGCCACCAGACGCTTGTCGCCGTCACGGTCTACGCGTGCGATCACCACCGCTTCGCGCACGCCTGCACACGCCGATAGCTTGGTCTGGATCTCGCCGAGCTCGATGCGAAAGCCGCGAATCTTCACCTGGTGGTCGTTGCGGCCCTGGAATTGGATATTGCCGTCTGGCAACCAGCGTCCGAGATCTCCCGTCTTGTACATTCGCGCATCCGGCTCGCGCACAAATGGATCGGCGACAAAACGTTCGGCGGTCAGTTCCGGGCGATTGAAATAGCCGCGCGCCAGGCAGGCACCGCCGATATGGATCTCACCGAGCACGCCGATGGGTAGCGGTTGCGCGTCGTGGCCTAGCACATAGATGCGGCTATTGGCCAGCGGCCGTCCGATGTGTGGATACGAGCCGGGCGTGATCAGTGCGAAGCTTGCGTCGACGGTGCATTCGGTTGGACCGTAGACATTGAAGCAGCGTAACCTCGACGCGGCCGCTGCCTGCCACATGCGCGTCGGCAGCGCTTCGCCGCCGATCAGAATCGTGCGCGGCCAGGATTTGTCAGGATCAAGTACGCGCTGACCGATCAGCAATTCAAACTGCGCGGGCGTGCAATCGTAGATCTCGATCCGGTTGCGCTCGATGAATGCCAACAATGCTGCGCCGTCGGCGCGTATTGCAGCGGGCACGATAACCAGACAACGGCCGGAAAGCATCTGCACCAGCGACTGCACGGACGCGTCAAACGACAACTCCGCATCCAGACCAATGCGCGTGCCGAGTCCGTGTTGCGCAAACACATCGCGTTCGAATGCCTGCCACAGATTCACCACGCTGCGGTGCTCGACCATCACACCCTTGGGCTGTCCAGTCGAGCCGGAGGTGTAGATCAAATACGCAAGGTGTCGTGAGGTCACACCCGGCACGACCGGGTTGTGCTCGGGATATCTCGCATCGCCTGCCATTGTCAGTACGCGCAGACCTTCGCGTTCCGCAGCGGCCACCCATTCGGTTTCGCGCAAGAGGTCCTGGGTGAGCAAGGCCATTGGCGCGCTGTCGGCCAGCAGATAAGCCAGACGCTCGGCCGGATGACCCGCGTCCAACGGCACATAGCCGGCACCCGACTTGAGGACGCCCAGTACGGCGACGATCAGGTCGACACTGCGCGCCATGCAGATCGCGACACGATCGTCGGGCTTTACGCCGAGCTCCAGCAAACGATGCGCGAGCTGGTTGGCGTGGCGGTTCACCTGTGCATAGCTCAGTGATTCTTGCTCGTAGACAACTGCGATCGCGTCAGGATCGCGCTCGACCTGGGCCTCGAACAACGCCTGCATAGTTTGCTCGGCCGGATAATCAACAGCAGTGGCGTTGAACGTCTCCACCACCTCCCGGCGATCGTCAGCAGTCAACAGGGCGAGCGCGCTGACGCGCTGGTTCGCATCAGCCACCATGCCTGCTAGCACCGTCTGGAGGTAGCCGATCCAGCGTTGGATGGTCGCCGCATCGAACAGATCGCTGGCATACTCAAACTCGCCGCTGATCACACCGCCGACTTCGAACAGCGACAGCGACAAATCAAACTGCGTCGTGGTACGCGGCTGTGGCAACGCGGCCAAAGTCAATCCAGATAGCTGCAGACCGTCGCCACTGAGCGGAGTATTGTTCAGAGCGAGCATCACCTGGAACAAGGGGCTATGGCTGAGACTGCGCGCAGGCTGCACGAGCTCGACCACTTGCTCGAACGGCAGGTCCTGATGGCTGTATGCATCCAGTGTCGTGTTTTTGATCTGGGCAAGAAGTTCAGCAACGCGCGGATCGGAATCCAGCGCTACACGCAACGCCAGCGTGTTGACGAAGAATCCGATCAGTGGCTCGATTTCCGAGCGCTGGCGATTCGCGACGGGACTGCCGATGACCAGATCGCGCTGGCCACTCAGGCGTGACATCAGTATCGACCAGCCAGCCAGCAGCGTCATAAACAGCGTTGTTCCATGGCCTCGCGACAACGCGTTGAGCCCTGCGCTCAAGTCAGCCGAGAGCCGAAACGGTGCCGTGCCCCCGGCGTAGCTTTGCAGCGCCGGTCGCGGTCGATCGGTCGGCAGCTCCAGCAAGGCCGGCGCGCCAGATAGATGAGCACGCCAGAAATCCAGTTGCTGCTGCGGTACGCCGCGTTGGCGTTGCCATGCTGCGTAGTCGGCGTACTGCACCGCAAGCGCCGGGAGCGGATCGGATCGCCCTTCGCTGAAAGCTGCGTATAGCGTGCCGACTTCTTTCACCAGCACACCAATCGACCAACCATCAGAGATGATGTGATGCTGGGTCACCAGCAGAACATGTTCGTCCTCGGCAAGCCGCAGCAATCGGCCGCGAATCAGCGGGCCGGTGGCCAGGTCAAATAGAGCGCAGGCCTCGATCGCGCTCAGTTCGGCCACATTCGCAGCTTGCCGGTCGCGATCGAGATGGCGCAGATCCTGCTGGATCAGCTTGAAGCCGGTCGATGCCGAACCAATCAACTGGGTTGGTTCGCCGTCGATATTCACAAAAGTGGTTCGCAGGCTTTCGTGGCGCGCCACGATCCGATCGAGTGCGGCTTGCAGCGCCTCGCGCTGCAGCACACCGCGCAATTGAAGTGCGGCGGACATGTGATATGCAGCGCCCGCAGCTGGATCGAGCTGATCGAGAAACCATAGCCGCTGCTGTGCAAACGACAAGGGCAGCGGTCGACTGCGATCGATCAACGCGATCGGCGGCGCTGCGAAATCAGATACCAACGAAATTTTTTCGGCCAAAGCGGCCAGGGTCGGTCGATCGAACAGATCGCGCAGTGCCAACTCCACCCCCAGGGTAAGACGGATGCGCGAAACCACTTGCAGTGCCAGCAGCGAATGTCCGCCCAACTCGAAGAAGTGATCGTGCCTGCCGACACGCGGCAACCCCAACAGCGCTTGCCAGATGTCGGCAATCGCGCGCTCGATGTCACTCTGCGGGGCTTCGTATTCTCGGTTCAATACCGCGGCTTGGTCCGGCGCGGGCAAGGCCTTGCGGTCGAGCTTGCCATTGGGTGTCAGCGGCAATGCAGACAGCACCACAAATGCGGACGGCATCATGAACTCGGCGAGTTCGCGCGATAGCGAATCGCGCAGAGCCGCAACCGACACTTGTGCTCCCTCCCGCGCTACCACATAGGCCACCAGGCGGTTGTCGCCTGGCCGGTCCTCGCGCGCAACCACCACCGCCTCGTTCACGCCGATGCAGGCTGCGAGCTTGGCCTCGATCTCGCCCAACTCGATGCGGAAGCCGCGAATTTTCACCTGGAAATCGTTGCGTCCGAGGTACTGGATATTGCCGTCGGCCAACCAGCGACCCAGATCGCCAGTCCGATACATGCGTGCTTCCGGATCGTCGGCGAACGGATCAGCCATGAACCGTTCGGCGGTCAGCTCCGGTCGGTTCAGATAGCCACGCGCAACGCCAGCACCACCGATGTAGAGCTCGCCCACCACCCCGGTCGGCACTGGCTGCACGTGCCCATCGACGATGTAAACCTGGGTGTTCGCCACTGGCCGGCCGATGTGCGGCAGAAACGACTGCGCCCGATCCATGCGCACCCATGTCGAGTAGGTCGTGGTCTCACTGGGGCCGTACAGGTTGGCCACTGTCTGCACGTCGGTCGTGGCGAAAATTCGTTCGACCAGGGCGCGCTTGAGCGGCTCACCGGCCAGGTTGATAGTGTGCGTGGACACCGGGATTCCGTCGATCCCGAGCAGCGCATTGATGCCGGAAGGGACGGTATTGATCAATGAAACTGCATCGCAGATGGCGTCCACCGCCAACACGTCCTTGACCAAGGTAATGCAGGTGCCGGCGGCGAGCGGTACGAACAGTTCGTAGACCGCAAGGTCAAAATTGATCGAGGTCGAAAACAACGTGTTGGCGAGTTGTTCGGTGCTGAAGTTCGCCAGCGCCCAGGCGATGAAGTTGTTGGTGTTCGCGTGCTCGATGGCTACGCCCTTGGGTAGTCCGGTCGAACCAGAGGTGTAGATCACGTACGCCAGATGCCGCGAACCAAGCCCCAGCGCCCGATAATCGGGATTGGCTGTGGCCGGCGCAGAGAACACGCCATCGTCAAGCATCAGTACCGGCAGCGCAGCATGGTCGACGAGCGAACACAGCGACTCCTGCGTCAGCAGCGCAGTTGGCGCGCAGTCGACACGCATGTAGGCCAGCCGCTCGGATGGATAGGTTGGATCCAGCGGCACATAAGCGCCGCCTGCCTTGAGGATTCCAAGCAGACCCGCCACCATCGCAGGTCCGCGTTGCATGCAGATCGCCACACGATCGTCAGGCTTCACTCCCAACGCGATCAAGCGGTGAGCGACATGATTCGCGCCGGCATTGAGTTCCGCATAGGTCAGCGAGCAGCCAGCGCAGACCAGTGCGATCGCCTGCGGCCGCTGTTTCGCCTGCAGCTCGAACCACTCATGGACCAGTCGTGCGCTCGGGTACTCCGACGCAGTGGCGTTGTACGTCTGCAGTACACGCTCACGTTCACCGGCTGACAACAACGGCAGCGTGCTCACGCGCTGTGTCGCATTGTTGATCATGCCGTCAAGCAAGGTCTTGAAACTATCGGCCAGGCGCTCAACGGTCGCGGCATCGAACATGTCGGCGTCGTAACTGAAGTCAAAACGCAGATGTTCGCGCAGCTCAATGACCTGCAACGCCAGACAGATCCGGTCACTGCCGACACGCTGTGGCAGCGCGAATCCCGCTAACTCAATCGAACCCCATCGGGCAACCGTCTGGTCTCCGTTGGTGGTGTTCCAGAGTTCGCTCAACGCGCCGCTGCGTCTGGCGTTCTGAAAAATGAAGACAGTTTGAAAAAACGGATGCTCGTCTGCGCTGTGCGAAGCACGCAAACGATCGACCAGCGATGCAAATGGATAGTCCTGGTTGGACATTCCCTTGAGCGCAGCGTTTCTCACACTGCGCAATAAATCGGCTACGCTCGGATCGCCCTGGAAATCGCTGCGCAGCGCGAGCATGTTGACGAAATCGCCGACTACATCATCCCAGTCCGCTTGGCTGCGTCCCGGCACCGGGGTCCCAACGATGATTTCGGATTGTCCCGAAAAACGTTGCAGAAGTATCTGATAGGCGCCCAGCAATGTCGTGAACACAGTGCAAGCGTGTCGTGCAGCGAGCTCATTGAGCTGCTGCGTGCGAACCGCAGTCAGATTGAGCGTGACCACGCCCTGGACACCACTGCAAACCTTGGGGCGCGGACGATCCGCGGGCAGACGCAGCACCGGCGCTTCGTGCCCGAGGGTTTTTTCCCAGTAGGCAAATTGCTTGTCGGCATTCGCGCTTTGTAGCCAGGTGCGTTGCCATTCGACATAGCCGGCGTAATCAGCCACTCCGCCAGCCGAGTCGCTTGCTCCGGGATCAACGGCGGACATCAACGCGCCGAACTCCTCAAGCAGTCGCCAGTACGACCAGCCATCGCAGACCAGATGATCGAGCACCAGCAAGAACACCGACTCGCGCTCGCTGCGTTGGTACAAACTGGCTCGGATACATGACGCCCTGGTCAAGTCGAACGGCTGAATCGCATCGTGCGAAACCTGTCTGCGCAGTGCTACGTCATCGATATCGGGGACGTCCACCCATGCCAGCGGCACATGATCTGCAGCCGCAATACTTTGCTCTGGCTCCCGCCCGTCCAAACAGCGAAATCGAGCCCGCAGCATCTCGTGGCGCGCCACGAG
>JAWXCG010000179.1:0-7524 GCA_034440555.1 Pseudomonadota bacterium | reverse complement strand
TTCCCTCCGCTCGCATCGCACACTCCGATCAACTCGTCGATGCGCATCTCACCGCATCGGGAATTTCTGCAATAGATGGGGCGTAGCGGACGGATACATTGGGAGCGTGACAGTGAACTGGGCACCGCCTCCCTCCGCGTTTTTAGCGGTGACTGTGCCTCCGTGTTCCTCAGCTATCTTCTTGACCCACGCCAACCCCAGTCCAGTGCCCTTGGGTTTGGTTGTGTTGTATGGCTCAAACCAGCGCTCGTCAAAAGCTTGCGGAAGACCTTGACCGTGGTCGCGTACCACCAAGGAAAGATATCCAGGGAGTGAGTCCAGAATTTGCACATCCACGCCGACTTCGCTTTGTGCCTCCGACGCTTCGATTGCGTTGGTAAATAAGTTGATGATGGCTTGGCGGAGGCGCTCCTTGTTGGCACGGATCAGGAACGAAGTAGCCAGAAATTCTCGCCGCACCTGGCATTGACCGCTGTGTTCGTAGAGTGAGCCGACATCGTCTACCAAACTGCGTAGATCAAACGACTGGCGATCTTCGGTGACAGGACGCGTGTAATCTCCGAACGCGTTTACGATGCGCTTCAGTGCGTCCACTTGAGAAACGATTGTCTGAGTGGCTCGGTCCAGTACTTCGGAGTCTTCTGCGGTCATTTTCCCCAAATACTTTTGGCGCAAACGCTCCGCCGCGAGCTGGATGGGAGTCAGCGGATTTTTGATTTCGTGCGCCAGTCGTTTGGCCACCTCTGCCCACGCCGCTTCGCGTTGACTGAGCGCAATGACGGCCGCATCATCGAAAACAGCGACGAAGTTCATCTCCCCGTCTCCCGGAAGCAAAGTTCCCCGCACCAGAAGGGCGCGCGCGGGATCTCCTCGCAGACGGATTTCGTCCCGCCAATGGCTGCGCCGCTCTGCAGCGCAAGTTCTGAGAAACGAGAATAGCGGTGCTGCACGATGAGACATCTGGCAAGCGTCGTCTATCGACGTGCCAATCAGAGTAGCGGAGTCAATTTCAAGAAGAGCGCCAGCAGCTTGATTGGCAGTCAACACGCGACTCTCGCTGAAGCTGATGACGCCGGCGCTGAGTCTTTCCAGAATAGCTTCCAGTCGCGTTCGATTTCGCTCGATTTCATCACGGCTCAGTCGTTCACGAGCATTCGCAGCAAGCAGCTCCTGAGACATCCGATTAAAGCTCTGCGTCAGAAATCCAAGTTCGTCGTTGCTCGGAACGCTGAGCGACTGTCCGTATCTGCCTGCAGTAATGTCACGGGTGGCCAAAGCGAGATCTGTGATTGGTTGAATCAGCCTTCGGGTGGTCGCGAACGCCGCGTAAAGTGCACCGAGCAACGCGAGCAGACCAACCAAGCCGAGAATCATCAAGAACGTTGATTTCATCGCCCTGCGCTGGTATTTCAGTTGCGCGTAATCCACAGCAGTACGTTCGAGTTCGTCCAGGCGTGGCGCCAGATCGACAGGAATGGGAAATACGGCTTGTAATATTCCCACGCCTGGCACCGGATCGAGCACACGCCACACCAATGTCGAACTCAATCTCTCGTTGATTGCAAGTTCGCCGGCTGAACGCACCTGCAGGCGCTCGTCGTCGTTCGGTGGAGAGGGAAAAACGACTGCGCTGGTGTTGAACGATATGGCGAGAACATTGCCCGAATCGTCATACAGGCTTAGGTGTAATGGGTCGCCAGTTCCTTCTACGAGCGCGTCGAGCACAGCCTGCAGGTCGTTGCCCTCGACCAAGTCGTCGTCGTTGGCGAAGCGCTTGCTAAGGTCACGTGAGCGTCGTTCGAAAGACGCAAGCACTTCGCGACCGATCGCTTCAGCATTGAGTTGAGAGCTCGCCACGTCAGCCCGAAACCAGCTATCGATCCCTGCGTCGACAAAGCGCATGGCAAAACCGGACACGAGGATTATTGGGGGTACCGCGATTGCTGCGATGAGCAGAGCAAAGCGTGCTTTAAGCCGACTGCCGGGTTCGCCCATTCGCCATTGATTGGTGAGGCGCCAAGCTTCACTGGCCACTACCGCGACCAAGGCGAGTACGCCGCCCGCTGCCAAAAACAGTAGCCACACATACGCTCGTCCGAGCTGGCTCTGGGCGCTCTCTGCGTCTGCGGCTAACCAGAGTGCAGCAATAAGCAGTGACAGGACTGCCAAGAGCGGCAACATTGCGAGCAATACCCGTCTCATCCAGAAGTTGTCCAGTTCACTGGCACGGACACCAGCCGCCAACTCGAATCAAGAAGCGCCGGCAGGCGCATCGGTGCGGGTAGAGCGCTCCTGTCGAGGCGCACAAGAACCGTGCCCGTTCCCGAGCCAACTGCATTCAAAGGCAGGCTGACGCGATCCAATGCAGCGAGCAGTTGGAGACGACTGGAGAAGTAGCGCGGAGCGCGCGAATCTGCAAGAAGTTGGTAACGCTTTGCCATTGGCAAATAGCCGATTAAGATCCGGCTCAACTGGCGGGGCGCTTTTCGCGGTGCTATGACAAACTCAAGTCGCAAAGGAATGCCGTGGTCAAGCGCTTCGAGTTGCGTCTCGCTCAGCCGCAGCGACAAAGACAGATCAAGCGTTCGCAGCTGCACATTGGGCGTGGCACTAACAATACTCGACGCCTCTCCCTGGCGAACGCAGCCACCACTGAGTAAGGCGACGGCTACTGCGAGCGAGCAATAGCGCAGGCGCCAGCTCGTGATCGCGGACTGATCATTCCTTTCTCTCCAAAACCGCATAGAAAAAACCATCCGCGTCGCCCTCCCCGGGAAGGTTTTGGCTGCCGTGCTCGCCCAATGTGCCAAACCAATGGGGTTCGCCCCTATGCACGCGCGCGTCCAGATGACGAGAAAGGAAGGCAGCGATCTGGCGTTCGTTTTCATCTTTGAGCACCGAACAGGTCGCATAGACTAGCCGCGCCCCAGGCGCGAGCAAAGGCCAGAGTGCTTCCAGCAGGCGGGCCTGTTTGTTGACCAGATCGCCGATGTCAGAATCGCGCCGCAGCAGTCGGATGTCCGGGTGGCGCCGAATCACACCAGTGCCGGAGCATGGCGCGTCCAAGAGAATGCGATCAAATTGGACGCCCTGCCACCAATCCGCAACGATGGCGGCATCTGCCTGCTTGAGCACAGGGCGCAGGCCCAGGCGGGTCATCGCTTCGCGGGTTCGCTCCAGTCGCTTGCCATCGCTGTCCAGGCCCAGCAAAAGTTGCAGTCGAGGTTCGCGTTCAGCGATGTGCGCAAGCTTGCCTCCGGGTGCACTACACGCATCCAAAACGCTTAGCCCGGGTTTGAGGTCGAGCAATTCAACTGCCGCCTGCGCTGCCGCATCCTGCACGCTGAACCTGCCCTCGCGCCAGCCTACGACATGCGAAACATCGCCCGAAATATTCGCCCGCAATGCATCTGGCAAGAACGGATGCGGACTGCTTTGGATGTCGGCTGCGAGGAGCTCCGCGATCAAAGTGTTGCGATCACCTTGGAGTCGGTTGGTGCGCAACCAGAGTGGCGCCCGTGCATTGTTGGCGAAAAGTATCGCCTCTGCTCTGTCGCCCCAGTCGGCTCGAATGCGTTCAATTAGCCAGTGTGGATGGTTGAATCGATTCTGGTCACTCGTTAGAGCATTGGCATACAAGTTGCTGGATTCGCGCAGCGCCCTGCGCAACAGGGCGTTGACCAAACCAGCCAATTGCGGATGGCCCAGCGCGCGGGCCGCCTCGACACTGGCGTCCACTACCGCATAGTCACTGTCAATGCCCTGATCCAGCTGCGTCAGGCCCAGTAGGAGCAGTGCCTCGATTTCCTTCGCTTGAACGGCGAGCGGCCGCTGCAGAAGAGATGCCAGCGCGGCTTCCCGCCGATAGAACGTCCGCAGCGTCTCGTAGAGCATCAATCGCAGCATGGCGCGGTCGCGACTATCGGTCAGAACCGCGTCAGCCTCGGGAAGCGCTTCCGAAAGTGATCCCTGACCAACGCACAATCTTGCCAACAGCCGCGCTGCGAGCGCACGCAAGGGCAGGTTTTCGAGACGCGTTTTGCCCTTCATTTGAAATGCCGCAGCTCTGCGCGCGCGTTGATGTAGTCCTCGGCGCTGATTGGCTTGCCGCCCTCGCGCTGCAGGCGAGTAACGCTCAAAATTCCGTCTCGGCAGGCAAGATCGATTCCAGATCGATCGGCGCGAACCAATGATCCTGGAGCCGCCGAAACGGGTAACAAATGTGCATCTGCCGAGTGCACACGCACGCGCTCACCCAACACTACGGTTTCGGCCACAGGCCAAGGCGAGAACGCGCGCACCTTGCGCTCCGAAACCAGGCACGATTCATTGAAATCAAGCACTGCTTCATACTTCTCGATTTTGCAAGCGTAGCTCTCACCCGCACTTGGCTGTGGTCGCGGTGTTGGCAGGTTTCCTGCGTGCATGCGCTGGAGTCCCTCGGTCAGTAGCTCGGCGCCCAGCAAAGAGAGTCGATCATGCAGACTTCCACCAGTGTCGGTCGCGTTGATCGGGGTGCGTCGACTTAAGATGACTGGGCCTGTATCCAGTCCGCGCTCCATTTGCATCAGGTCTACTCCGGTCTCATCGTCGCCGGCGAGCAAGGCGCGCTGTATGGGTGCCGCGCCGCGCCATCGCGGCAAAATGGATGCGTGTACGTTCCAACATCCCAGCCTCGGTGCGGCGAGGATTTGCGGGGTCAGGATCAGGCCATAAGCAACGACGACCATCAAGTCGGCGCGCAGCGACTCCAATTGGCGGCGCGCCCCTGGATCGCGGAGCGACTCCGGCTGAAATACCGATACTCCGGCAGCTAGCGCCCGACGCTTGACCGGGCTCAATGACACACCACGACCGCGCCCGGATGGTCGATCGGGCTGCGTGTACACCCCGACCAGATCCATTCCACTGATCAAAATCGCGTTGAGACAGGGAACCGAAAACTCCGGGGTTCCGGCAAAAACAATTTTGCGCACCGACGTGTTCAGAGCGTGTGCTCGCGAGCATCCGCGTCGTTGCGGCCGCGCCTGTGCTTCTCCAGCTTCTTGCGCACCATGTCGCGCTTGAGCGCAGACAGGTAGTCGACGAAAACCTTGCCGGCAAGGTGATCAATTTCGTGTTGAATACAAATTGCGAGCAATCCATCAGCTTCGATGGTGAACGGCGCTCCCCGACGGTCCAACGACTGCACGGTGATTTCATTCGCGCGAGTGACGTCCGCGAAGATGCCCGGAACCGAAAGACAACCTTCCTGGTAGACCTGTTCACCTGCCACCCGCAGAATGTGAGGATTCACCAACACCATGGGTTGATCCTTGGATTCTGAAATATCAAGCACCAGCAGCTGTTTGTGCACGTCCACCTGCGTTGCGGCTAGCCCAATGCCGGGGGCTGCGTACATGGTCTCAAGCATGTCGTCGATCAATTGTTGCAGTGCGGAATCGAAGGTCTCGACCGACACGGCTTTGGTTCTAAGACGCGGATCGGGAAATTCAAGAATCGTGAGCTTGGCCATGGAAATCTCCTCTGTGTTACAAGATGCTGCCAATTGTGGCGGGTTTCAAGCGGGTTGACGCTTCCACGAGGGCTGAAACACGTCTCCCGCGCAAGTTTGCAGGGGGCAAATGGCTGGCCTCATTCTCACTGTTCGATTTTTGGGTTACACTCGAATCAGTCCTTCGACAAATCAGGACCTTAGCCGCCATGCTTAAACAAATGCTTGCAGTTGTAGCCGGAGCGCTCTTTGCTGCTTCGGGTTTTTCCGCTGAACCCGAACTACGTGACGATCACCCGCAGACCTACACCGTGGTCCGTGGTGACACACTGTGGGACATCTCCGGTCGTTTTTTGAGAAGCCCGTGGTTGTGGCCCGAAATCTGGCAGGCAAACAGCCAGATTGAGAACCCGCATCTGATCTATCCCGGTGACGCGATCAGCTTGGTGTACCTCGACGGTCAACCACGGTTGATTCGTGGCGGTCGCCCCGATGTAGTCAAGCTGTCACCGCGAGTTCGCTCGAGTGGGCCGCGTGAGGCGATCACAGCAATTCCGCTAAACCACATCAAGCCCTTTCTTGAAAAAACGCGTGTCCTCACCGAGTCCGACACGAGAAATCTTCCGTACGTCGTATCCGCCGAGGAAAGCCGACTAAGGGCCGTGCCCGGACAGGTCGTCTACGTGCGTGGATTGGATGCACGGCCGGGTGAAGAAGTGGACATCGTTCGCCCCACGGTTATTTATCGTGATGTGCCCAAGCGATTTCGATGGGGCAACACCGAGCGTGAATATGAACAGGTTCCCTACGTTGGCGTGAGACAAAAGACGTTTGCCACGCTGTGGGAAGATGGGACGCGCGATCTATTCCGTAAAGACCAAGTGGATACGCTCGGCCATGAAGTCATGTTCGTTGCGCGGGCGCGCGTTCTGCGCAGTGGCGATCCGTCTACATTGGCACTGCTGTTTTCCGACATTGAAGTGAGCGATGGCGACTTGGTGGTTCCCGTCGATGCCAGCCCTTATGACGCGACTTATATGCCGCACGCGCCAGAACACGTGCCGGACAATATGCGTGTGCTTGCGGTTTCGGACACTGCCGTCTACACCGGCCCGATGCGCGTTGTTGCGCTATCGCGCGGCGCTCGCGAAGGGGTTGCCAACGGTCAGGTCTACTCGGTCTTTCAGCCGGGAGAGCGGCTACATGA
The DNA here is from genome assembly GCA_034440555.1 of Pseudomonadota bacterium. Classification (GTDB taxonomy): domain Bacteria; phylum Pseudomonadota; class Gammaproteobacteria; order Xanthomonadales; family Ahniellaceae; genus 0-14-3-00-62-12. Next base: position 823 of record JAWXCG010000179.1, on the reverse strand, counting down.
TGACGTGAAGTATGCCGACGAAGACCTACGTACGCACAATCACTTCCGGAAAAAGAAGGCGATGGTCACCATGCCAGAGGAGTTCCTTGGCCATGTCATGGTGTTCAGAACGTTTGAGAAAGTCAGCTACGCTTTGGTGATGGATGGCATCAGGCCGATCAAGGTTCATGACCTGATTCGCGAGCCGCAATCTTTATAGTTCTGGGTGGTCAGTTAGAACCAAAAACGCGGCCAAGGCCGCGTTTTTGTTTTGCTACTCAGAAAAATCGCAGCGAACTTTGCTCCTCGACTGATGGGCAGGCACGCTGATGGGCGCCAATATTTGCCGAGGTAAAGTTGGTGGATTGCGATGAATGAAGTGGAAGCCTGGTTGATCTGGTTGCGTGCGCCGAACACGGGGGGTGCGCGCCTGCGGCGAGCACTGATGCGCTTTGAATCGTTGGCAGAAGCCTATCGAGCCGGCGCTAGCGCCTGGCGCACCATCGGACTGAGTGATGAAGCCGTGCAATGGCTCAAGCTACCGGATGGGTCCCGCATCGAGCGAGACCTGCGCTGGCTGGAATCTGCCGATAATCATCTTCTCACCTGCGATAGCCCAGATTTCCCTTCTCTTCTGCAGCGCATACCGGGCGCCCCCGCAGCGCTATTTGTCAGAGGTGATCCAATCACGCTATGGCAGCCGCAAGTCGCAATTGTGGGCAGTAGGAATGCATCACCCGGCGGCCTCGCGCTAGCGCGAGATTTTGCCGCCACCTTGTCACGCGCGGGATTTTGCATCACCAGCGGGATGGCCGATGGCGTGGACGGCGCCGCTCATACCGCA
>JAWXCG010000178.1:0-9789 GCA_034440555.1 Pseudomonadota bacterium | reverse complement strand
GGATACGCCGAACATTCTCATCAGGCAGCGATGGCTTGAACAGGCAGAGCGTGATATCCGCGCCCTGCGCCAGGAAGGCAGCAGTGAGTCCTTGCAGGCGGCACAGCTGTTGCAGGAGGCACTGGACGAATGCGCGCTGCTGGCGTTCAATCCGGAGATGTATCTGCAAGGCTCCAGCTGCGCCCAGAGCGGCGATCTGGTGCTCGAAGGGGCGCTCGATTTCATGCGCAGTCGGCGTGGCAGTTGATCGAAGCGACACCCGCGTAGGCGTCGGCAGCTGACGCGCGCTTGAGTCAGAACGGTCGCCCGTGCTACATCGCTGTACGGTCCGATCGGAGCAAACTCATGGAATTCCTGCGTCAAGTAGAAAAATTCTCAGTAGCGCGGCGCTGCCTGATGTTGCCGCATCCGGATGGCATTGCCGACTCCATTGCCGATGCCTTTGAAGCGTGTGCGCTGGGACTGCGCAATCTGCATCGTGACTCGCTCGATGCGCATGCCCGCGCTTGGTTGCAGCGCGTCGAAGCGTTGATGGACACCACGGTCGTGGATACCCGGGATATGGACATCAAGGACCTGGACACGAGTTCGACCACGACCCCGCGCCAACGTTGGCAGACGCGGGCGGCGCAGTTGACCGAGGAGGACCAAGCCGATCTGTCGCGTCTGGTCGATGAGTTGGCGCACTGGTTTGCAAAGCGCGCCCAAGCCTCGAAGTGATTGCGCTGGCTTGCATCGATCCGAGCGGCGGCGGCGTCACTGGCTAGCAGCGTCGCCCACAGCAGTCTGGAGATTCACCATGTCTGATTTCCGCTCGCTCAGAATAGAGTTGTCTACCGCCGGCATCGCCGAACTGGTTTTGCTCGGCCCCGGGCGCGGAAATGCCATGGGCCCGGACTTCTGGCGCGAGTTGCCGGAGGCCGTCGCCGAGCTGGAGTCGGATGCCAGCTTGCGCGCCATTGTGGTGTATGGCAGCGGTGATCACTTCAGTTATGGACTGGATTTGCCCGGCATGGCGCAGGAAATGTCCTCCCTGCTCAACGATGGCGCGGCGGGTCGCCCAGCAATCGTCGCCCAGGCAAAACGCATGCAAGCTGGATTCGAGGCGCTCGCAGCCAGCCGCCTGCCGGTCATTGCCGCGGTGGATGGCTGGTGCATCGGCGCCGGCATTGAAATGATCGTGGCCGCTGATATCCGCATCGCCTCGACGCGCGCGCGCTTTGCGCTGCGCGAGGTCAAGGTCGGCATCGTGTCGGACTTGGGCGGCATCCAGCGCCTGCCGCACCTGATCGGCGAAGGTTGGACGCGACAGCTGGCGCTGACCGGCGATGAGATCGATGCTGCCGCTGCAGCACGCATCGGATTGGTTACTGAGGTCGTTGATGATGGCCAGGCGCTATTGGATCGGGCCCGTGCAATCGCTGTGCGCCTAGCCGCCAATCCACCCCTGGTCATTGCCGGCATCAAGCAAGTGCTCAATGCGCGCATCGCTGCCGGCATCGCGCACGGCAATCGCGAGGCGGCTACATTGAACGGCATGCTGATGCAGTCGGAAGATTTCGCCGAAGCTATGCGCGCGTTCATGGAGAAGCGCGAGCCCGTGTTCCGCGGCCGCTGAATGTCATGTGTCAGGCCTGGGCAGGCGACACCGATGTTCCTGCACACTTTCACAAACGAACGAGCAAACCCAACCGATGAAATATTTGCACAGCATGGTCCGCGTGCGTGATCTCGACGCGTCGCTCGACTTCTACTGCAACAAGCTCGGGCTGCTGGAAGTACGCCGCAGCGTCAACGAGAAGGGGCGCTATACCTTGGTATTTCTCGCGGCCCCGGGTCAGCAGGGCGTGGCCGAAGTCGAGCTGACCTGGAACTGGAACGATGAGCACTACGGCAGCGCGCGCAACTTCGGTCATCTCGCCTATGCCGTCCTCGACATTTACGCAACATGCCAACGCTTGCTGGATGGCGGCGTGGTAATAAACCGCCCGCCGCGAGATGGGCGCATGGCGTTTGTGCGCAGCCCCGATCTGGTGTCGATCGAACTGCTGCAACAGGGCGGCGCCTTGCCGCCGCAAGAACCCTGGCTGTCGATGCCCAATAGCGGCGCCTGGTAGCGCAGTGAGTCGTCTTCCCCGCGAAGAAAGGTCTGAATAAGTCACGACGTGGTCTAGGCCACACTACTTATTGCTTGCCAAACCCCGCTCTCAACAGCGGAGCTGGTCAAAACCTGCGGTTTTTCGCCCCCTGACTCAGGGAGCTATCGCGGCTCCGGACTTGTTCAGAGGTTCCCTAACTCAGCGCACGCACGCAGACCCGGTTGCGCCCCGCGGCCTTGGCTCGAAACAGTTCGGCATCGGCGGCGCGCATGAAATCTGCTGTGGTCTGCATGCCCGGCTGCCATTGCACGACGCCAACGCTGGTCGTGATCTTGCGTGGCCCGGTGGGGAGTTCAACACTCAGGTGTTCAACCGCCCCGCGCAACAGCTCAGCATAGTCGGCGGCCTGACGCAGCGACAGCGGCAGGATCACCGCGAACTCTTCGCCGCCCAACCGCCCGGCGGCAAATCCTGACAGCAACGAATTGCGGATCACCGCAGCGACGGCCTTGAGCACCTCGTCTCCGGCCAGATGTCCCAGGTCGTCGTTGATGCGCTTGAAATGGTCCAGATCGATGAACGCCAGACTCAGTCCGACACCCGTCTGCGCCTGCAGCACGGCCCGCTCCAGGGATTCGCGCCAGACGCGGCGATTGGGCAACTGGGTCAGTGTATCCACTGTGGCCAATTCGACCATGGCCTGGTGGTAGCGATCCTCCAGACTCTCGCGGCGCAGAAATTTCAACACGATCTCGCCGACGGCAATGTTGTCGCCGTCCTTCAATTCGCTTTTGTCGACGGCGTGCTCGTTGACCAGCGTCTTGTTGGTCGAACCCAAATCGCGCACGTGGAACTGCCCTGCTTCTGACCACACTGTGCAATGCATGCGCGACACACTGCGATGATCGATGTGCATCTCGCAGCCAGGTGCACGACCGATGGTCACGGGTTTATCGATCAGTTCGACGCACAGGCCCAGGCTCTCGCCATGGATCACTACCAGACGCGCGCCCGGTCGCGACAGATCGCCCACCGGAATTCGCAGGCGCTGCGTCGTGTGCGGGTCTTGGCGGCGCTTGGTCATGGGGCGACAGTGTACGCCGGGAATTCGTGTTGCACGAACCGGCCTCGCGTACACTTGCCGCTGCCCTCGGTCGCTCGGCCGGGCGCCATCACCAACCCGTTTCTGTGAGATCAGCCATGGCCACGATCACGCGCTATCCGTTCCTTCGCCACTTGCGCGCCGAGCCCAACCAGTTTGTGCTGCATTTTACCGCCGGCAAGCTGAGCCGCAGTGGTGTCGGGATTGCGTACTGGTTTTCGCCGCTCAGTGCCGCATTGGCGCAGGTACCAGTAGAGGATATCTCGACCACTTTTGTCCTCAACGAGCGCAGCCGCGACTATCAGGCGGTGAAGCTGCAATGCACGGTGATTTATCGTGTAGCCGATCCGGCCAAGGCGGTATCGCGCATCAATTTTTCGATTGGCATCGATACCGGCACCTGGAGCGAGCGCCCGCTCGAGGCCATCGCCACGCTATGGATGCAGCGCGCACTGACACCGACGCGCAACTATCTGGCCGGTGCCACGCTGGAAGAAGCACTGCGCGAAGGCTCGGAGAAAATGCGCAGCGCGCTGTGGCACGCGCTCGGCCAGGATGCCGAGATCGCGGCAATGGGGCTGGCCCTGGTCGGCGTAGTAATCGATCAGATTTCGCCCTTGGCCGAAGTCGAGAAGGCGCTGCAGACGCCGACCCGAGAAGCGATCCAGGGCAAGGCCGACGAGGCCACGTTTCAGCGTCGTGCCCAGGCGGTGGAGAAGGAACGCGCGATCAAGGAAAACGAGCTGGCGACGGAACTCGAGCTGGAGCGCAAGCAGGAACAGCTGATCAAGCAGCGCGGCGACAATGCCCTGACCCAGGTGCGACACAATGCTGCGGCAGAGCATGCCAAGGTGATCGCCGAGAGCGAACGCCTGGGGCTGATCAGTGCCGCAAACGCCAAACGCACCACGCTCGACGCCGAGGCCCAGGCCACGGCGCAGCGCAGTCTGGCCGCCGCCCGCCTGGAAGAAGATCAGGCCCGCCACAACATCTGGAAGGCGACGCCGAGTCAGGCCGCGCTTGGGCTGGTGATGGCGCGTTTTGCCGAAAACATCCACAGCGTTGGCAATGTCAACATCACGCCCGACCTGCTCGCGCAGAACTTCCAGAACTGGCTGGGTCAGCTGCCCAACCCAGACGCCGCGGGCAAGTAAGCGAACACCCGGCATGGGCGCGCGCATCACACGCGTGGTGATTGTCACGCGACCGACGCCGCTGGAGCAACTGATCCAGCGCTTTGGCACCTATGGCCAGGCCCGATTCCATTTGCAGTCGCGCGGCGAGTCGATCGACTGGTTTGAACAACTGCACCAGCGCCTCGAAGATGGGTTGCGTCTCGCCGTGTCTGCCTTGCCGACGCATCTGCCCTATGTGCGCGTGGGTCGCGATGATCTCGATCGCTTCCTGTTTGCGCCCGACGATGGCGTCATGATCGTCGGCCAGGACGGACTGGTGGCCAACGTCGCCAAGTACCTGCAGGGTCAGATCGCCTTTGGCATCAACCCCGATCCGGCGCATTACGACGGAGTGCTGTGCCCGCATGCTCCGGCTGTCAGCGGCAGCTTGATCGATTGGTGCGCTGCGCAGGACACGCGCTTTCGATTGGAGTCGCGGGTGCTGGCAGAGGCACGGCGCGAGGACGGGCAACGCTTACTGGCGCTCAACGAAATCTTCGTCGGTCATCGCAGCCACCAATCAGCGCGTTATCGATTGCGCGTGCTGGATGTCGAAGAGCGCCAATCGTCTTCGGGCCTGATCGTCGCCACCGGCACCGGCAGCACTGGTTGGGCGCGTTCCATCGTCACTCAACGCGGTATTGCGCAGGCCATGCCCACGCCCATCGAGCAACGCCTCGCCTGGTTCGTGCGCGAGCCCTGGCCTTCGGTCGCATCCGGCGCGGCGTTGAATTTCGGCTCGGTCGATAGTCGCGTATCGTTGCGCGTGGTCTCGGAAATGGGCGAAGGTGGGGTGATCTTCGCCGACGGCATCGAGGGCGACTGCATCGAGTTCGTCTCCGGACAGTCAGTGCAGATCGGCATCGCTGCGCAGCGCCTGAATCTCGTCGTGCCAGCAATTGTGGGAGCGGCGGGAGCCGCGATCCTTTGAATGATTGAGGCACGACATAGCATCGCGGCTCACGCCGCTCGCACGGTTGCGCTTTGACGCCTAGTTGCGCTTGCGGTGCTTGCCCTGGAATGGCTCATAGTACGCGCGCAGCTTGGCGATGTCGGCATGCATGTCGTCGCTCATCTCCAGCACTGGGCCGATGCCGAAGGTCTTTTCCGGATAGTGCAGATAGAGGCAGCACACTGGAACATCTGCCTGCCGTGCGATGTGCCAGAAGCCGGTCCGCCAGCGTTCGACGCGGCGGCGCGTGCCCTCGGGTGCCAGTACCACCCAGCACACGGGTTTAGAGCGCAGCGCCTGCACCGTGGCACCCACCACGCCATTGGCCGCGTGACGGTCCACTGGCACGCCGCCGAGCAAGCGCAGCACCAGACCGAGCGGAAAGAAGAATATTTCCTTCTTGGCCATGAACTCGATATCCAGCCCGATCGCCACTTTGATCAGCAGGCCCCAGATCGCGTCCCAGGCCGAGGAATGCGGTGCGGCGATGATCAGCACACGCGGCACATTCGGAAACGTGCCGAGCAATTTCCAGCCAAACAGACGCAGTACGCCGCGTGCCATTGCGCGAATGACCGGATGATTGGTATGTGGGGCCACTGCGGGTAGTGCGTTGGCAAATGGTACGGCACTCATTCCGGATCCCAGGCCTTGTTGCCGCGCGTGGCCTTGACCCCAGCGCGCACGCGTTTGCCTTCCATGCGCCTTTCCTTGGCGCCACGCGAGGGTTTGGTCGCGATACGTTTCTTCGGCACCAGGGTCGCGGCCAGGATCAGCGCCGCCAGACGCTCGCGCGCATCCTCTCGGTTTCGGTCTTGAGTGCGAAAGCGACTGGCCTGGATGATGACCACGCCCTCATCGGTGATACGTCGGTCGCGTCGCGCCAGCAGCCGCGTGCGAACCGGCTCAGGTAGCGCCGCGCAGGCGCGGGCATCAAAGCGTAGTTCGACCGCAGTCGACACCTTGTTGACGTTTTGACCACCCGGGCCGGAGGCACGTACGAAGCGCTCGACCAGTTCGGAGTCGGGGATCTGGATATCGGGAGAGATGTTGAGCATGACCGGCGATTGTAGGGAAGGCGGACAGAAGTCGCACGCATCCCGGCCCGCGTTCAGGGCGGCAGCGCAATCGGCATGCCGCCCGATCGTCGGCATGCCGACATTGCCGCACCGCGCCGTTACACTGCGCGGATGAGCGCTACCCCTGACCAGCCCAGCGTTGCCGCGTCGCCCAAAGCCTATCTCGGCGCGATCCTCGAAGCGCTGTTGAACAAAGCGCTGGCGCTGGATCCGGACTTGCCCGGTGAGATTGCAGCACTGGACGGACGCTCAATCACGCTGACCTGGAGCGGCCCCGAGTGGGCTTTGCGCATCACCGTCGACAAGGGCCAATTGCGCGTGGGCCCAACCCATGCAGGTGAGAGCGACCTGAGCCTGCGCGCCACGCTTGGCGGTCTGCTCAGCCTGCTGCGCCCCGAAGCCTCCAAAAGCCTGCCGGCAGGACGCGTGCAAATTGCCGGCGATGTCGAACTGATGCGCCGTATCGAGCAGCTCAGCCGTCGTTTCGATCCGGACTGGGACGGCGCTTTTGCGGCGCGGCTGGGTCCGATTCTGGGACCACAGATTGTGCGCCACCTGCGTGAGGCTTTCTCCTGGGCGCAGGCCAGCGCGAAGGGATTTGCCGAATCGGCAGCGGAGTATGTGCAGGAGGAGAGTGGCGATGTCGCGGCCGCGCATGAGTTGGACGAATTTGGTGAAGCGGTGGAGCGCCTGCGCGATGACGTGGAACGCTTCGAAGCCAGATTGCAGCGAATGAAACGTCCACGTGGAGCGACCTGAGTGCTCGGCACCAAACCTTTGCTTCGCCTGATCAGCATCGGCGCCACACTGGCGCGCTACCGGCTGGATGAACTGCTGGAACTGTTACCTGGTTTGCGGCTGCTGCGCTGGATGCGCGGCCTGTTGCCGGCACCACGTGGCGACATCGGCAGCCTGTCGCGTGGCGCGCGTCTGCGCCTGTGCCTGCAGGAATTGGGCCCGTTGTTTGTCAAATTTGGCCAGATCCTGTCGACGCGGCGCGACCTGTTGCCAGCGGATATCGCCGATGAGTTGACGCAGTTGCAGGATCGCGTCGCGCCATTTCCGGGGGTGGAGGCCGAACGCGAAATTGAGCGCGCGCTGGGCGCGCCGATCGAAAAGCTGTTCAAAGTGTTCGATCGCGAGCCGCTGGCTTCAGCCTCGATCGCCCAAGTGCACAAGGCGTTGCTGCCAGACGACACCGAAGTCGTGGTCAAAGTGCTGCGGCCTGGCGTCGAGAAGCGCATCGCCAACGATCTGGGCCTGCTCAAGGTGATTGCCGGCATCGCTGAGCGCCATCTGCCGCATGCCGACAAGATTCAACCGCGCGAGATCGTCGCCGAGATCGAGCGCACGTTGAAAAACGAAGTCGATCTGCAGCGCGAAGGCGCCAACGCCAGTCAGCTGCGGCGTAATTTTCTGGACTCGCCTGATCTGCTGGTGCCCAAGGTCTATTGGGATTGGAGTGGCGACCGCGTGCTGACGCTGGAACGCGTGCGCGGAATTCCATCAAACGATCTTGAAGCCCTGGACGCAGCCGGCATCGATCGCGCCGAACTCGCCGAGAAAGGCGTACGCCTGTTTTACCAGCAGGTGTTCCGCGATAATTTTTTCCACGCCGACGCGCACCCCGGAAACATCTGGGTAGACACCGCGCCGGCTTTATCGCCGCGCTTTATCGCGCTCGATTTCGGCATCATGGGCGCGCTGCCCGAAGCCGATCAGTATTACCTGGCGGAAAACTTTCGCGCCATGTTCTCAAGCAATTACCGGCGCATTGCCCAGCTGCACCTGGAGGCCGGCTGGATGCCGGCACACGTGCGTGTAGATGAACTGGAAGCAGCGGTGCGCAGCGTCTGCGAACCCTACTTCACCAAACCACTGGCCGAAATTTCGTTGGGCGAGGTGTTGGCAAAGATCTTCAAGATGGCGCAGCGCTACGAGCTGACCGTGCAGCCGCAGCTGATGTTGCTGCAAAAAACCCTGCTCAATATCGAAGGCGTCGGCCGACTGTTGCACCCGCGGCTAGATCTGTTCGCGGTGGCGCAGCCGGTGCTGGAGGAGATCGTGCAGAAGCGGTATTCGCTGACCGCGCTGCGCGATTCTTTTCAGGAACGACTGCCGGAGCTGATGCGGCATGCGCCGGATATGCCGCGCCTGGTGCATGCCTGGCTGCGCCAGGCCACGCGTGGCGAAACCGCGATGGAAATCCGCTCGAAAGAAATGCAGGCCCTGGTCGATGAGTCGCGCGAAGGCCAGCGCCGTACCGTGTTCGCCGTGCTCGGCGCTGGCCTGATGGTTGCTGCGGCCCTGCTCTATGCGCTCGATGCCGAGGGCCCGCGCTGGCTGGCGTTGCCGTTGGCGCTGTGGGTGGCGCTGGCCGGATCGATTGCCGCGTTTCTGGCCGCCCTGCACCGACGCACGTGAACAGCGCCGCGTCCTGCCGTTGCAGAGCGGGGCTTGCTCCGCTGCCACTGATCTTGATCAACTTTCGCCCTGGCCGCAACCAGCCGCGCCGCCCGCCTCACTTTTCCGCTGCATGAGCACGCCGACCGAGATTGCGGCGCGCTTTGCCGAAGGGGTTCAAGCCCGCTCGCGCTGGGACAGTGACACCGCAGAACAAATATTCCGTGCGCTCTGCGCGTTCGATTTTGCTCGGCCGCGTGCACTCGCCGAACTGGCCGTTACCTTATCGCTGCAGGGCCGGGGCGCGGAGGCGCTGCAGACCATCGAGCAGGCTGTGGCCCTGGCGCCAATGGACGCGACGATCCGGCAGAACGCGCTGATCCTGGAAAAATTGCGCGAGCCCGAGGACCCGGCGCGATTTGTCGCCCTGCATCGACAATGGGGTGCCGACTTCGCGCCCGGCGGCGGCTCGATGTACGCCTGGACACTGCGCGCTGCCGATACGCAACGGCGATTGCGCGTCGCCTACCTCGGCGTCGATGCGCATACCGCGCTGGCGCGGTTTATTCCGCCGCTGGCATTGCATCACGACGCCAGCCAGTTCGATGTCGTCTTTGTCTACCGCAGCTACACCCCGGCGCAGGTCACTGCGGCGACGGCAGCTTTGCCGATGGTGCGCCACCTGCATGCCACCGGGGTCGACGCGCGAAGTCTTGCGCACAGTTTGGCAACGTTGCAGATCGACATCGCCGTCGACCTGTGCGGTCATGGTATCGGTCAGGTACTGGACGCACTCGCCTATCGTCCGGCGCCTGTGCAGCTGAGCTGGCTGGATTACGTGGCGACAACGGGAGTTGCAGCAATCGATGGCCGCATCGCCGATGCGATCACCGACCCAGCCGAGGCGTTGTGGCCCGAGGTGGCCAGCGAGCGCACACTGCGACTGCCATTCGCACAGTGGTGCTGCACCCCGTTCGTG
>JAWXCG010000177.1:0-19779 GCA_034440555.1 Pseudomonadota bacterium | reverse complement strand
GCGAAGCCCGTGGCGAAGCCCGTGGCGAAGCCCGTGGCGAAGAAGCCGGGGGTACTCAGCAAGTTGGTGCAAGCGGTGATTGGTGCTGGCAAGAAGACCGTCGCCAAGGTTGCAGCCAAGTCAGTCACGAAGCCGGCACCGCCGAGCAAGGCGAATCCTGTATCCATGTCAAAAGCCCCAAACAATGTCGCCAAGCAGACCGCGATCAAGCCTGCTGAGATCGCCAAGTCGGTTCCTGCCAAGTCGCAGCCGGCGTTCGTATCAACAGCGGATCCCAAAGCCGCGGTCAAGCGCACTGTGCCAGTGGCCAAGGCGTACGCGGTGGCCAAGGCTGTGGTTCCTGTGGCTGCTCCGCCCGTTGTCAAGAAGCCGGCTACATTCACTTCGACCCGCAAGCAAGAGCACACCGCGGTGAAGGTTGATGTACCCAAGGGCTATAAGCCTTCATCCAAAGAGCCCTACATGGGCCCGCTGCAGCAAGCGTATTTCCGTCAGAAACTGTCCAACTGGCGCGCAGAACTGGTTGAGGAATCAAAGCAGACCATGGACAACCTGCGCGACGAGGTGCGAGATGTCGGTGACGAAGCCGAGCGTGCCACGCGCGAAACCGAGAATTCACTTGAGCTGCGCACCCGCGATCGTTACCGCAAGTTGATCGCCAAAATCGACGAAGCATTGCGTCGTATCGACGAAGGCGCCTATGGTTTCTGTGTCGATACTGGCGACGAGATCGGTCTTGATCGTCTCGGTGCCCGCCCCACCGCCGAACGCACTGTCGATGCGCAGGAACGTTGGGAACATCGTCAACGCCAAATGGGCGAGTGACACGCGTTTTGATGACGCCTTCGGGCGTCGTCAGCCGAACCTGTCGCCCAACGCGGAGGTTGGGCCGGATGTGCAGGGTGGCGACCGCAGCACCCGTCTATTGCCTCTTCGACTCGCGTCGTGCTCGTCGCCGCAACTTGAATCGGCTAAGGACGGTCTGAATAAGTCACGACGTCGTCTTCGCCGCACTGCTTATTGCTTGCCAAACCCCCGCTCTCAACAGCGGAGCTGGTCAACCTGCGGTTTTTCGCCCCCTGACGCAGGGGGCTATCGCGGCTCCGGACTTATTCTGAGGTTCCCTAAACCGCCTTTCCCGCCTCTGCCCGAATACGCGCCAGCAATGCTGCCAAGCCATTGCTGCGGGTCAGGGAAAGATGCGACTTCAAGCCGATGGCATCGATAAAGTCTGGTTCGGTTGCGAGAATTTCGCTGGCGGATCTGCCCGAGTACACGCGCAGCATCAACGCCACCAGCCCGGACACGATCGCTGAGTCGCTGGTCGCGTGAAATCGTAACGTCGATGCATCGCCTTCGGCGACCACCCAGACCAACGACTGACAGCCTTGCAGGCGATTGGCTTCGACCTTCCACGCTTCCGGAAAATCCGGCAACTTGCGGCCGAGATCGATCAGATACTGGTAGCGCTCGCTCCAGTCGCCGAAGTAGCCGAATTCTTCGGCGATCGCCGCCTGCGCTTCTGCGCTGGACTCCTGCACGGACTCACTCACGTGCATGCCTTCCAGCGCGGCCCGCTCGGCGTATCTTCGATCTCGATTCCCTGTGCAGCGAGTTGTTGGCGAATCGCATCGGAACGCTCGAACTGACGCGCTTTTTTCGCTTCCTGACGTTCGGCAATCAGCGCTTCGATTTGCTCGGTGCCAAGGCTGCAAGCGCTCGCATTGCGGTTGAACCAGGCTTCTGGCGATTGCTGCAATAGACCGATCAGCGCGCCCGCGCCGAGCAGATCCGCTTTGAGCGTGCGGCGTCTTTCGCCACCGGTGGCACGTCGCGCATCGGCCGCGATCTGTGCCAACACCGACAGCGCCTGCGGCGTGTTCAAGTCGTCGCAGAGCGCCGACTCGAAAGCTTCGGGCACTTGCCGCGCTTCGATCGGGACGTCGACGTCTGCCAGTTCACGCAGCGTGCCGTAGTAACGATCGAGCGTACGCACACTCTGTTCGATCAGCGTGTCGGACCAGTCGAGTGGCTGGCTATAGTGGGCTGATAGCAGGGCGTAGCGCAGTGCCTCCGGCGGGTGTTCGGCGAGCAGGTCGTGGACGCGGAACACATTGCCCAGCGACTTGGACATTTTCTTGCCATCCATGTTGAGCATGCCGTTGTGCAACCAGAAGCGCGCGAACACTTTGCCGCCGTGCGCGCAGGTACTTTGCGCCAGCTCGTTTTCGTGGTGCGGGAACTGCAGGTCGACGCCGCCCGCATGGATGTCGATGGTGTCACCCAGGTGCGCCTCGCACATCGCCGAGCATTCTATATGCCAGCCGGGTCGACCACGTCCCCAAGGCGAATCCCAACCGGGCAGTTCGGGTGTGGAAGGTTTCCAGAGCACAAAATCGCCCGGCTTGCGCTTGTAAGGGGCCACTTCGACGCGCGCCCCAGCCAGCATCTCGTCAGTCGAGCGCCGCGAAAGCTTGCCGTAGTCTGGAAAAGAATCAACGGCGAACAGCACATGCTGCTCGGCTTCGTAGGCGTGACCTTGTTCAATCAGTCTTTCGCACATGCGAATGATGCCGTCGATGTGCTGTGTAGCACGCGGCACAACGTCGGGCGGCTCAACGCCGAGCGCAGCCATGTCGTCGGCGTAGGCGGCAGTGAATTTGTCGGTGATTACGTTGATCGGAACCTGTTGCTCGATCGCGGCGGCGTTGATCTTGTCGTCCACGTCCGTGATGTTTCGCGCGTATACAACGTTGCCGAAGCGCCGGCGCAGCAATTTGGCGAGTACCCCAAACACCACCGGCGGTCGCGCATTGCCGATATGCACGTAGTTGTAGACCGTAGGTCCGCACACGTAGAGAGTGACGCGCGACGGGTCGAGCGGCTCGAACACTTCCAGTGTTCGGGTAAGGTTATTGTAAAGCTTCAGGGACATGAACCGGATTCCAATCGTGATGTTCATTCTAGCCAGCTGTCGTCGTGTTGCGGCTCCAATCGAACCATGGGATGTGCTGATTTCTCATAACGAACGCGGCTTCGGGATGCCGAATTGCGATCTGCAGCGTTGCCCCGGTCCACAGTTTCTGTTCATTACCGGCGTGCTGTAATGGTGACCATGAACCTAGCTCCGGAGTCGTTGTCATGAACCGAATTGCGCTGCTGACCGCCCTGATCCTGCCCGTGGCTGCCATGGCCCAGGGCGACTCTCGCTACGAGCCGGGTCTGGAGAATGTCTCCTACGGCTACGCCGATGTGTTGCGTGTGGATCCCATTTATCAAACGACGATCGTGCGCGAGCCGCGTGAAGAATGTCGCGAGGAGCGCGTTACCTACCGCGAACGTTCGGGCGGCGATACGACGGGCGGCACCGTGCTCGGCGCCATTATTGGTGGTGCTATTGGCAACAAGGTGGGGCGAGGCGATGGACGCCGGGCGGCGACCGTGGCCGGAGCGGTGATCGGTGGCGCAATTGGCCACGACGTGGACAAGAACAACGGCAGCGGACCTGATCGTGCCTATCAGGGGACACGCGAGAATTGCCGCATCGTAGACGTCGAGAATGAGCGTCGCGAAGTGGCTGGCTATGATGTTGAATACCGCTATCGCGGCGAAGTGTTCATGTCCCGGCTGAACTACGATCCGGGTCAGCGTCTGCGCATCCGAGTCGCGATTTCGCCGGCGGAGTAGCGCGGCCAACGCGCGAACTTTGTGGCTCCACGACGTCGATCCGCCGCGATCCGCCGCTGATCGGTGTGCTTTGGAACTTCCTCGTGTCTTGGATACACTAGAGGTTCCCACTAGGTTTTTCAGAGTGTGCAAGCAATGCTGCGGCTTATTTTTCGCCATCTCAGCGGATCAAGGCGCGGAACGGTCGAGGTCTACCCGACCTCGCGCTTCCACAATTTGACCATCGGTCGCGATCCGGGCAGCGATGTGCGCTTTCATGCCGATCAGGACGTCTTCGTCAGCCGCCACCACGCGATTATCGAATGGAAAATCGCGGACGATGGCGCCCTGACCCGATTCATACTGATCGACCTGCTGTCGAGCAATGGCACCTACCTGAATGGCGAGCGACTCGGCGTCGACGGCCAGGAATTGAGAGCGGGTGCGCGCATTCAATTTGGTCGCGGCGGTCCGGATGTTTTGCTGGAAATCGATGAGTTGCCTGATACTGGCGGTGAACCTGCACAGTTGCGCAAGCGAATTACGCAAACGCAGGAAATGCCAGCGATGACTGCGTTGAATCACCAGTCCATGAAAGATTTGCCGCGGTAAGTTCGGGCTGCAAACGCATTTTACGCATTTACTCGCGCGCCACCAATCGTGTTGGGTACGCCCTCACTTGATCGCATTCCGTGTGGGCCAAGGGAAGCGTGTTTACGATGGCTCGCGGCCAATCGAGCGCACTTCTGCGTGCACCCTGCCATGTGCCAGTCGCAGAGAAATTTCGCTGCCGACGCTCAATGCATGCGCGTTACGAATCACGTTGCCTTCAGCGTCGAAGGCAATGGCATAGCCGCGTTCCAGCGTAGCCAAAGGGTTGAGCGCATTCAACGTGCGCGCCAGCGTGCGCAGGCTATCCCGGTGCCGACGCAGTGACGACGCGATGCCGATGCTCAGCGCATGATGACGCGACTGCGCGCGTTCACGCAGCCGCAACACCAGCAACTCGGGATGTTGATGCCCGAGCCGGGTTTCCGCATGCTTTGCGCGAGCCTGGTGCTGCTGCAGGTGATTGGCAATGACCTGCTGCAAGCGATGCTGTGAATGACTCAGACGTTGTCGCAGTTGCCCCAGCCGGTTTAACGGATGGTGCGACTGAAGACGTTGGAACGCGCTGTCGCAGCGCTGTGCCTTGCGCTCGAAGACACGGGCGTGATGACGTATGGCCGAGTCATGCAATTGATGCAGGCGTCTGCTCAGTTCCTGTCGATCAGGCACGATCAATTCTGCAGCCACCGACGGTGTTGGTGCGCGCAGGTCGGCAACAAAGTCGGCGATGGTAAAATCGATTTCATGTCCTACTGCCGATACAACCGGTGTTGCACTCGCGTGTATCGCGCGCGCCAGCGACTCGTCGTTGAATGCCCACAGGTCTTCCATCGAGCCGCCGCCACGGGTGAGCAGAATCAGGTCGTAGCGGCCGCTTGCGTCGGCTGCGATCAAGGCCTTGCGCAATGCCATGCGCGCTTCGTTGCCCTGCACCAGGCTGGGATATATGTCCACCTCGACCAGCGGGAAGCGACGGCCCAGGACGGACAGAACATCGTGCAGCGCTGCACCGCTCGGCGATGTCACCACGGCAATGCGCCGCGGAAGTGAGGGCAACGTTCGTTTGCGTTCAATCGCAAACAGGCCCTCTTCATCCAGGCGTCGTTTCAACCGCTCGAACTCGAGTTGCAACGCACCGAGTCCGGCCTCCTCCATGTGCTCGACCTGCAGCTGAAATTCTCCGCGCGGTTCGTACATGGTGACGCGCGCACGTAGCAGCACATGCTGGCCGTCTGCCGGGGCGAAGCGCACATGCATGGCGCGGGGCCGGAACATGGCACAGCGCACCTGTGCACCGACGTCCTTCAGTGTGAAATACAGGTGACCTGATTTGGCGCGAACGAAATTCGACAGCTCGCCCTCCAGCCAGAGCAGCCCAAAACCGCGTTCCAGCAGCTCGCGTGCGGCGACAACCAGCTGCGTCGGCGATAGCACCTGACGTTGCGCAAGTGGCGGTTCGCTCGGGTCCATGGCGATTCCGGTAACGGGCCGGACACGATAGCGCAGGCCATCGAGCGCGTCATTGGTTAACGCAATTCTGGCCCTGATTGCACTGTGCCTCTTGACGAGGTCGATGCGACCCGCTGCACTCAGCGGATGCCTCCACCCATTCCTACCGCCGCTGAAATTGAAACGCTTGCCGCCGACATCGCAGGCCGTGCCCTGCGATCGATTCCAGCCTGGTCGGTGTTGGTGATCGCCCAACTCTACGAGGAAGTTGATACGCTGGCCAGCGCCGCCGATCGGGTTGGATTGCAGGCAATCGCCGATGCTGCGATTGAACTGACCGTGTATCTGAGTTCGCTGGTGGAGTCTGGCACCCAGGCCAGCTTCGCGCAGCGCGAGCAGGCGACCCAGCTCGCGCAGATTCTTGCGCGAATCTGCGGTACCACGACTGGTGTGACTGCGGACGTGCCTGCACTCGCGCCCGTAGCGCGCGCCGAACGCAAGCACCGCGTTGTGCTCTACGTTTACCCCGATGGCTATGAACTGCCGGGCCTGGCCCAGCAGCTCGGGCACGAACGCTATGTGGTGCGCAGCCTCAGCGAGGCGAACCGTGCGTTGGCCGAAGCACTCGCCAATCCGCCCGATGCGCTGATCGTTGATATCGCGATGGTCAGCCTGCTGGGCAACTTGCTGGACACCGCGGAACGCGCCACCGGCGGCGAACGACGGCGGCCCCTGTCGCTGGTCTTGAACGCCAGTGGCGACGTGAGGCAGCGGTTGTTCGCGCAACGCGCGGGCGCTGACGCGGTCCTGGAGGGTAGCGACGCCGAACGGGTTGTGCAGCGTCTGACCGAATTGTTCGTGGCTCAACGCCGCGAAGACGCACGTATCCTGATCGTCGATGATGATCGCGACATGGCGATGTTTTGCGAGACCGTACTCGGTTACAAAGGTATGACCACACACGTCGTGCACAACGCCCGCGCGGCGCTGGATGCACTGCAGGAGTTCAAGCCCGATCTGGTTCTGCTCGACCTGTACATGCCAGACATGAATGGCATTGAAGTAGCGCAACTGATCCGTGAGCGTCCGGACATGGCCCTGGTGCCGATCATCTTCATGTCGGGTGAAGAGAGTCTGGACAAGCGCTTCGACGCGATTCGCATGGGCGGCGACGATTTCCTGGAGAAGCCGGTCAAGCCGCGACATCTGATTGCATCGGTGAGCTCGCGCGTCAGTCGCGCCAGACTACTGGCCTCGCACCATGGCGCCGCGGTGAATCGCGCGCCGATCGGCTCAGGCCGTCTTGATCGCGCAACACTGGTGCATGAGATCGAACGCAGCCGGCGTGGTGAGTTGGGCGAATGCGTAGCGCTACTGATGCTGGTCGTGGACGATGTGCCGACCTTGGCGCGGCGTCTCGGATTTGTACGCACCGGCGACCTGGCACAGCAGATCATCTCGGTGCTTGCGCTGGAGCCGGCATTCAAGGCTGGCATTTGTGCACTGGGTGAGTTTTCGTTTCTGGCCTTGTTGCCGGTGTCGTCACCTGGGACCCTGCGCGTCGCCAGCGAAAATGTGCGAACCCGCTTGCAAGGACGCGGTTGGCTGGCGGCTGACGCGCCGGTCACGGTCAGCTTTACCTTGGGCATCGCCCGCGTCGATGAAGGCAGCGCGTCGATCGACGATGTGCTTGCACAGCTCAGCGCCGTGGTGCACACGCTGCAGGAACAGGGAGGCGGTCGCAGTCAACAGATTGATTACGAATTGGTGGAGATGCGGCAAGAGGTTCCGGAACAAAAGCTTGCGCGAGCCATTCTCAAGCGCCCGTTGCACGGCGAAACCGCGCGCCTTTCGTTCCGCGCGCTGGTACCAATGCGTGGCCAACATTCGGGGCAATTTCTGGTGAAGCTCTCGCTGGTTGTGCCGCGCGCGAAAGCGGCGACGATCATTGAGGTCGGGCATTTCGCCCCGATTGCACGCGAACTGAACGTGATCAAGAGCATCGATCGCTGGCTTCTGCATACCGCCGGCGGTCGCGCTGTTCAGCACATCGCAGATCACGGGGATACGCGCCTTTTCCTTCCGCTGTCGCCCGAGAGTCTGGCCGAGCCGGCATTTGCAGACTGGCTGTTGGCCGAACTCAAGAGCTTGAGCATCGATGCTGACGCGATTGCACTACTATTGGATGCATCGACTATGGCGCAGGACGTCGCCAAAGCGAGCCGCCTGATTGATCAGTTGCAGTCGACCGGTGCGCGCGTCTGCGTCAGCGGCTTCAGTGATGGCGGCCGCGACCAGATGCGATTGTCGCATCTGCCCAGCACCTACGCCAATCTGATCTCAATGTCCCCGCCAGCAACCGCGGCGGCTGCGGAGTGGCCCGAGCTGCGCCGCAAACTGATTCACGAATCGCTGCGGCACGGCAAGATCGTCGTCGTGGAGAACGTCGATGAACCGAACGCCCTGGGCGAGTTGTTCCGCGAAAATGTGCACTATGTGGTGGGCGATGGGGTTGGCCAATGGTCAAACGATATGACCGTCAGCGAATTCAGGCTGGGGTGAGGCTAGCGGCGCTTAGGCGTAGCGCGTAAATAGTGTGCCTCTTTTGAACGTGACGCTCTAGCTGGTCTTTTAACCCGCCTGCGTTGTTGCCCAAAGGATTGCGTAGTCCGACTACGCGCCCCTTTCGGCGCCGAGCAGGCGGGATAAAATCCGGCGCAATCCGCTCACATAATTTATGCGCGACCCATTAGCACGCGGTGGTGATGGCGCAAGTGATCATCAATGAAGGTCTGGATGAACCAGTAATAGTGATCGTAACCGGCGTGACGGCGCAGCATCAGCGATTGCCCGGCCGCGTTACACGCCTGCTCGAAGAGCTCAGGCTGCAACTGCGTTTCCAGATATTTGTCACTCATACCCTGGTCGATCAGGATGGTGCCAGGATGTCGCTGGCGCTTGACCAGAGCACAGGCGTCGTAATCGGCCCAGTGCGCTCGATCACTGCCCAGGTAGCGGGTGAATGCCTTGATGCCCCAGGGGACGCTCGATGGGGCGACGATGGGCGCCAATGCCGACACTGACCGGAATCGATCCGGGCGGGTGAGCGCCAGCGTCAACGCACCGTGTCCGCCCATGGAATGGCCACAAATGCCACTTCGCGAAATATCCGCGGCGAAGTTCGAAGCGACGATGGCGGGTAGTTCATTGACGACATACTCGCGCATTCGAAAGCGGGTTGCGTACGCAGGTTCGGTTGCATCCAGATAGAACCCAGCGCCTTCGCCGAATTCCCAATCGCCGGTTGCGTTGGCAATGCCGGTGTCGCGCGGACTGGTGTCCGTTGCCACCAACATCAGTCCAAGCTCGGCGGCCAGACGTTGCGCTCCGGCTTTGATCATGAAGGTCTCTTCGTTGCAGGTCAGGCCGGCCAGGAAAAACAATACGGGCAGGCGTGCTTGCTGAATCTGCGGCGGCTGAAAGACACTGAACTTCATCGCGCCACCACACGCGGTCGAGGTGTGTCGATAGACACCCTGGATGCCGTCGAAACAGCGTTGCTCGGAAAGGGTTTCGATGCTCATGACGACTCAGTACACCACAACCGAGCGGATCGACTCGCCGCGATGCATCAGATCGAAGCCTTCGTTTATTCGGTCTAGCGGCAGGGTGTGCGTGATCAGGTCATCGATGTTGATGCGACCTTCCATGTACCAGTCGACAATTTTTGGCACGTCGGTACGTCCGCGCGCGCCGCCAAAGGCACTGCCACGCCAGTTACGGCCTGTGACCAATTGGAACGGGCGCGTGCTGATTTCCTGGCCGGCACCGGCCACGCCGATGATGATGCTGGTGCCCCAGCCCTTGTGGCAGCATTCCAGCGCCTGGCGCATGACCTTGGTATTGCCGATGCATTCGAACGAATAGTCGGCGCCGCCGCGGGTCAACGACACCAGGTACGGCACCAGATCACCTTCGACATCAGCGGGATTGACGTAGTGCGTTAAACCGAATTTTTCCGCCAGCACGCGCTTGGCGGGATTCAGATCGACTCCGATGATCATGCGTGCGCCTGCCATGCGCGCGCCCTGCACGACATTCAGGCCGATGCCGCCGAGACCAAACACCACGACGGTCGACCCCGGCTCGACCTTGGCGGTGTAGATAACAGCCCCAATGCCGGTGGTTACGCCGCAACCGATGTAGCAAACCTTGTCGAAGGGCGCATCCTCGCGGATTTTCGCCAGCGCGATCTCCGGCAAGACCGTGAACTGCGCAAACGTCGATGTGCCCATGTAGTGATGCAATTTCTCCCCGGCAACGGAAAACCGGCTGCTGCCATCGGGCATCAGTCCCTGACCTTGGGTACTGCGAATTGCCTGGCAAAGATTGGTCTTCGGGTTCAGGCAGTATTCGCATTCGCGACATTCGGGTGTGTACAGCGGAATGACATGGTCGCCTTTGCGCAGCGACTGCACACCGACGCCGACATCGACCACGATCCCTGCGCCTTCGTGGCCAAGAATGGCCGGGAACAATCCCTCTGGATCGTCTCCCGACAAGGTGTAGGCATCGGTGTGGCAGATGCCCGTAGCCTTGAGCTCAACCAGCACCTCGCCAGCGCGAGGTCCTTCAAGGTCAACGGTCTCAATGCTGAGTGGTGCTCCGGCTTTGAACGCTACAGCGGCGCGCACTTTCATTTGTGATGTTGCCTCATATGGTTCGACCGTCGCAAGGCGGCAAGGGCTGCAGTCTGCACAGCATGCAGGCCGATGGCAACACTGCCATTATTCGACGATAGTGGTGCATGCAGCGTGCAGATCAGCGCAGTCGCGCGCACCGCACAACCGCCCGGCGCATTGTTGACGACAGGAAAAGCATGCTGGACCGCATTGAATGGCTGGACCGGATCGGAAGCGTGTCGGCGGCGGACTGGAATGCGCTGCTGCCGGATGCACATCCCTTCGTCCGGCACGAGTTTTTGCACGCGATCGAGCACAGCGGAAGTCTGCGTGCGGATCTGGGCTGGCGTGCGCAGCATTTGTTACTATGGCAGGAAAACGTTCTTGTCGGCGCGGCGCCGTGCTATGTGAAGATGAACTCGCATGGCG
The DNA here is from genome assembly GCA_034440555.1 of Pseudomonadota bacterium. Classification (GTDB taxonomy): domain Bacteria; phylum Pseudomonadota; class Gammaproteobacteria; order Xanthomonadales; family Ahniellaceae; genus 0-14-3-00-62-12. The sequence goes on along the minus strand of JAWXCG010000177.1, from coordinate 8,944 downwards.
AGTTCGTGTTTGACTGGAACTGGGCCGAAGCCTGGCAGCGTGCAGGCGGGCACTACTACCCCAAGCTGCTGTGCGCAGTGCCGTATTCGCCGGTGACCGGGCCGCGCCTGCTCGCGGCCGCGGGCGCCGATCGCAGCGCCATCCAGAATCGTCTGGTTGCGGCGCTTACCGACCGCTGTCAACACGAAGGATGGTCGAGCGCGCATATTAACTTTCTGCATGCCGATGATGCCGATCTGGTCGAATTGGATCGGGCGGGATGGCTGCCACGCTCTGACTGGCAATACCACTGGAGCAATCGCGGATACGCGGATTTTGACGCGTTCCTGTCGGCGTTGACCGCCAAAAAACGCAAGAACATCCGCCAGGAGCGCGCCCGTGTGGCCGGGCCACAGTGGCGCGTCGAGCGGCTGCGTGGCGACCAGATCGATCCTGCTGTCATGGACGACATTTACCGTTTTTATTCTTACACCTTTCAGTTCAAGGGCAATGTCCCGGCGCTGACGCGCGAATTCTTTGAGCGGATGCGCACGACGATGCCGCAGGCACTGCTGGCGGTGATCGCCAGCCGTGATGGCGAACGCATCGGCGCCGCATTTTGTCTGCAGAGCCACGACACACTTTATGGCCGGTACTGGGGATGCAGTGAAGACGTGCCGGGTCTGCACTTCGAATGCTGTTATTACCAGGGTATTGAGCACTGCATCGAGCAAGGGCTGCAACGCTTCGAGCCGGGCGCCCAGGGCGAACACAAAATTGCGCGTGGTTTTCTGCCAACGCGCACGCTGTCGCGTCACTATCTGCGCGATCCAGGATTCCGCTCCGCAGTTGGCCAGTACTTGAAGCACGAGGCGGCGCAACAGCAACAATACGGGGCGATGTTGTTGGAACATTCTCCGTACCGTTTCTGCGAGTAAGCCAACGCCATCGTGTGCCCGCAGAATCAGCGCTCGATGCGGTAGTTCACCGAGGCGCGCTGACGTTCGCCAATGTTGGCCTCGACGTCGACGTGTGCGTTGATCAGATAGCGAACGGTGAACACTTCGCCGCGGGTCAGCAGGCCAATGCCGTAGCCGACGTACAGGCGCGGTGACAAGAATTTTCCGATGGTGAAAGCCTCTCCTTGCAGGCCAGAGTTCGAGGAGACGCCGAGTTCGTCCAGCCCCAGATTTTTGGCCAGCATATCGCCACCGATCGTGCCCAATGCCAATGCTGCGCCGGAGAGTCGATTGGCATCGCCGCCACGCACATCGCGCAGCGATCGGCCGGTGACGAGCAGGGACAGCGCTTCGGACTCGCTGCGTGCGGGTCGTGCGTAAACACGCGAAATCAAACGATGGGCGGTGCCGGTGATCTCGATGCCTGCGGTGCTGTCACCGACCTTGCGTTCAGCGCGCACGCTCACCGCCGGTTCATCCAGTCGGGTGCCCGCAAACAGTAGTTCGCCTCGCGCTACGTTGAGCTTCTGTCCGTAAGCGTTGTACAGGCCGGTTACGCCCAGTTGTCCGGTGCCAGTGGCCGAGCGTCCATTGGATTGCCGTACCTCAAGTTGGCCGCGCAGCTTGCCATCGAAACCAAAACCCTTGAGTTTCACGTCATCACCCATGCGCACGTTGACGCGTGCGCGCCACTTCTCGGCTGGAACGGCGTTGGGGGGATCGTCGATCACGACGACATCGGAACTCTGCCTGGTGCTGGTATCGAGTTGGTCAGCCTGGATTCGCGCCCGCGGGATATCAAGCGTGCCGGTCAGATTCCAACCGTTGTCGTCGCGTTCCAACTGCAACTTCGGTGTGGCGGTGAGACTGAGTTCGGGTGTGTTCGAGATCAGCACGTTTTTGCCCGCGATCGTCAGCGTCAGCTTGCGCTGAGCCGCAGCGGCGGCGCGATTCCATCGCCCGTCGATGGTCAGAACGCCCTCACCGGACTGAATTGCGCCGCGCAATATCAGGCCCTCCGGCACGCCCGCTAACGCCATCGATCCGTTGGTCAGACTCAGGCCCAGGCTGGGTGCCTCGGCCTTGAATTGACTGAGTGCGATCGCACCGCCCAGTCGAAAGCCAGCGGCATCCTGTTGCAGCTGAAACTGACCATTGATCTGGCCAGTGGGGTTGACGATCTCGTTGGTGAAGGCTTCAATCGCGTCCAGCTGTCGGATCAACACAGTGACGTTGCCGTCGTAGCTCAACGCGCCTGAAGCATCGCGCTGCAATTGGAAGCGTGCATCCGCTTGGCCATCGGGCAGCAGCCCGGTGCTGGCAGTGGCGGTTCCACTGGTGCCATCAAACTGAGCGCTCACTACCAGATTGGAGTAGCCAAGCACCAAGTCGGCACGCTCACGAACCAGCAGGCGGCCCTGCGCTGAAGTCAGATTTATGTTTGCCTTGCGCAACTGCCCTTCAGTCCAGGAAGCACCTGCGTGACCTTGAACGACCGCATCCTGCAGCGCGTAGTCCGCGTCATCAAGCAGGCCGCTCAACCAGCTCAGTGGCAATGCACCCGCGTCGAGCGCGATCTCACCACTGCCAGCCTGATACTGGCCCCGCAGGCAAAGCTGTGCGCCATCTTTTCCGCTCCAGCAGGCCTGGCTCATGTCGACGAAGCCGGCACCAGCTTGCAGTGTGACCGGCCGCCGCAGACGTAACCCGCGATCTGCGGACAAGCTCAGATCCAGCGTTTGGACAATGCCGCTCCAGCGCCCATTCTCCCAGCCACCATTGGCCGCAATGTTGACGTCGCCGCGCTCGCTGCCGGCACGCATGCGCAGCGCATGTCCGCGCTGGGTGCCGACCAGTGCAAGCTCGGCGCTGGTGATGGCGATGTCGCCATGGCGCAGGTGTTGGAGCTGTGCGGTCAGGTCTACCGTGGGGTCGGCGTCGCTGCCAATGCTGCCGCTAACATCCAACGAGTCGAGCGCGCTCGAGTCCCACTTCAACTCCTGACCCTGCGCATCCACGCGCCATTCGCTTGCGCGTACCACCTTGGCCACGAAGCGACCACGGGCAAGCGGATGCAGCTCGCCGAGATCCGGGGCATCGAACGAGGCGCTCAGTGTCCCGGGTCCGGCGATATCTCCTTTGAGCGAGAAACGCGCGCTGCCCAGTTGTCCGTTTGCATCAGTTTCGCGCGGCGAACTGTGGACAAATTGCAGTTGACCTTCAAGCGCGAACGCCTGTTCGCGCAGCTGACCGTCAATGTGCACGATGCGCAGAATGCCGCTGGCGCCGGCCGAGGTCCAGGTGCCATTCCACACTGTGTTGCCGCTGAGTTGGCCGCTCCAGTCGGGAAAAAACAGCGCGGGGTCGAAGTCGTTGAGGTTAAGCGTCAGATTCGCCTGCGCGGTGGCGTCGCGTGCCAGCGTGCCGTCGATGGCGAGCGTCCCGCGTGGCAGCTGCAGTTTCAGCGCCTCAAAGCGGATCGCCTGCGCAGTGACCTGCAGGCTCCCGTTCAAGGCGCCGGGCGGCAAGCCGTCCTGGAGCAGCCGAAGGCTGGGCACGATGCTCAAGTCTGAATAGCGGCCGCCTGCTTGCAAAGTCCCCATCACGCGAAGCGGCTTTTGGCCCGCGGGTCTAAACTGCAGTGATTCGCTGCTGATATCCAACGCAAGTGATTCTTCAGCAGAAAACGGCAACACGCCATGGATTTCCAGCGTGCCGAGATTTTCGATGGTGACGGGCAACGCGTCGATCTTCACTCCGGTTGCAAGCCACTGTAATTTGGCCTCGCCGATGGCGGCGCGATGCGGGCCGACCTCGAGCATGCCGGTCACGCCGACCCGATCTGCGCTCTTGTTCAGCGTGAGCTCCGCCTGCAATGGCATATCCACCGCTAGCCCGTAGCGCGTCGCGTCCTGCGCGGGAAGCGACAGCTTCGCGCTGAAATCTTCGAAACGCTTCCCTGGTTGAAGCTGCAAGAATGCCTTGATTGGTTGGTCCAGTTGCAATTCGATGGGCACATTGGTGCGGTGCGCCGCGCGCGACAACCGTGCCTGCACTGGTGTTGCTGCTCCTGCGGCGGTGACCAGTGACAGGTCGGCCCGCTGCACCCACCAAGGATCATTCAGATCGATGTCGATAGCGCCGCTGAGCATGTATTCGCCCTGCTGCAACTTCAGGCGTTCCAACTCGATGAGGGCGTCGTGCATGTCAAGTGTGGTGTCCAGCAAGGACCAACTCAACGGTTCAGTGCCGACGCGCTGGATCAGCAGATCGCGGGTCAGCAATCGCTCGATACGCACACCGGGCAAGGAGACTTTGCCTGCGGTCTCTGACTGGGCGCCCTTCGCTGTTTTTTTCAGCATGACCTGCGGCGCGTCCAGCTCTAGCGATTCGAGACTGATTCGTCCGACCAGCAAGGGTGCAATTTCGATTGTGCCGCGAACGCGCTTGACCTGCACGTGCACGCTGTCGCTGCGGTAATCCAGACGATCAACCAGCGTTGTCCCGGCGAGCGTGCCGCTGATGCGCGCCGCCGTCAGCCCGGGGAGGGCGGATTGCGTGCGCGCGAACACAAAACGCAGGCCGGATTCGGTGTGCATCAGCCACGCGCCGAGCATGGCCGCAAGCAGCAGCACCGCTGCCAGCAACCACAGCAGGATTCGCCCGCGCCTCACAGGTCGGGCCCGGCGGAAATGTGCAGCTCAAAGCTGCTGTCCGGACTGTCCAGACCGTGGGCAATATCCAGTCGAATCGGTCCCACCGGCGAAGCCCAGCGCACGCCCACGCCGGCACCACGGCTGAGCGAGGGACGGCCACTCGAAAATACATCCCCGACGTCCATGAATGCGGCGGCGCTCCAAGCGGGTATGAACTCGCGCTCAAACTCGACCGATGCGGTACTCAGATATTTTCCACCGATGGGCGTACCAAGTTCGTCGCGATCGCCCAGACTTTGATATCCGTAACCACGCACACTGCGATCGCCGCCAGCGAAGAAGCGCAGCTCTGGTGGCAGTTGTGCAAATTGCTTCGTCTGCGTGGCACCCAATTCACAGCGCATGAGAATGCGCGTCTTCGGGTTGAATGAGTGGATCCAGCGTGCCTCAGCCTGTGCTTGCACGAAGCTGACATCGGAGGCCAATGATTCGCTGCCCCCGCGCAATCCAAGCCTCAGTGAAGCCCCGTTCTGCGGGCGAATTCTGTCGGTCGCGTAGACCCGCGTGGCATTCAACTCGGGATAGACCACGGTGCTGCGCTCGCGTTGGTCGAACGCGCTGTGTGTGCCCACCACAAAGCTTCCCTGTAGAGCATTCAGCGACAGGGCGGCGTTCCATTCGTCTCCGGCGCGGCTTATACCTGCGCTGTACAGCGTGGAAGTGGCGTCCACGGCGATCGTTTGCTCGTCGCGATAGCGCGCGCCGACCAGATAAAATTGTCGCGCGTCCGCATAATGTGGCACACGGTAGTCGACGCTGAACAAACTTAGATTCTGTGCGATCTCGGCCTCGCTGGCGAAGGTATGCCCGCGCTGGTTCACCCAGCGTCGGTCGAGTCCGAAGCGCACGCCGGCGCCGTAGTCGGTGTCGTACGAAGCTCCCAGGCTGTAGGCCGTACGCTTGGCCGGCATCAGAGTTACTCGAATCGGCACCTGCAGTTCTTTGCTCAGTTCGACCTCCGGCACCACCTCGATGCTGGCGAAATAGTTGGACGCAGCCAGCGCCTGCTGCAGTGCCTCGATGCGCTGTTGATCGTACCGATCGCCCTTGCGCCAGGGTACGTAGCGACGCAGAAAGGCATCGTCGAACTGCGCGCCACTGAAGCTGATTTCACCGAGCAGATAGCGCGTTCCAGAGTTCCAGTCCAGCTGGATGTCGGCGGTGTTTTCAGCGCGACTGACTTCCACGCGCGCATTTACTGTCGCCTGATCGAAATAGCCGCGACGCTGCAAAGCGCGTTCGACGCGTGCCTTGCTGGTTTCGTAAACGGCGTGATCAAGAATTTCGCCCTCAGTCGGATGGAAATCTTCGATCAGGTCGGCAATGCGTTCGTTGCGCGCTGCGGCGCCTGCAATCGCAACGTGCAACGAGCGCACCCGCACCGGGTCACCACGGGTGACCCTCACTTCGATCTGGCGTGGCATTTGACCTGCCAAGCCCACAGTGACCACGGTCGTCGACCGGTAGTAACCGAAGGGTTGCAGCGCGTCGCGTACTTCAACCGGTATGGCTCCGAGCAATCGCTCGAGTCGGGCATCACCAATGTTGCTGCGCTTCTCGTAAGCAGTCAGTGACAGTGCCGCCTTTGCCGCAGCGAGCTGCTCGTCCTGCACGCCACCAATGACTATGCGCACAGCGCGGGAGCGGGTTTTAATGTCCTGCGCACCTGCGGTGGAAGCCAGCATCACCAGCAGCGCAGCAATCAACGCGCTACACAGCGGCCATCGCCAAATGTTCGCGCGTCCGGGTTGAAGCAAGCACGTGCTGTCAGACATTGAGTGAGCGCCCAACGCGCGCAAGCAACTTGTCAATGCTGGCCGCGCTAGTTGAAGCGCGATTTTGGCAGGGCCAGCCATTGCAACGCAGTGCCATTGAAAATTCGTTCCTGAGCGATTGGATCCAGAGCGAGTGCATCAATGCCACTGCCCGGCTTCTGCTCCCCGAGCGGGAACGGATAGTCGGTTCCGAGCATAACCTGCTGTGCGCCGACAACGTCAATGAGGTAGCGCAATGCCTGAGGATCATGCACGCAGGAATCGAAAAATAGTCGCGAAAAATATTCACGCGGATTGCGCGGATTGTCCATCGCTACCAGGTCGGGGCGCATGTTGAAACCATGCTCGATGCGACCAATCGTGAATGGAAACGAACCGCCGCCGTGGGCGAAACACACACGCAACCGCGGCAGGCGCTCCAGCACGCCGCCGAAAATCAGCGAGCAAGCAGCGCGTGATTGTTCTGCCGGCATGCCTACCAGCCACGGCAGCCAATAGTTGGGCATGGCTTCGGTGCCCATCATGTCCCACGGATGGACCAGGATCGAGGCCTCGAGATCCTGCGCGGCCTGGAAGAACTCAAACAGCTCCGGCGCATTGAGATTCCAGTTGTTGACATGCGAACCGATCTGCACGCCTTGCAGACCGAGTTGATCAACACAACGCTCCATTTCCTGAATGGCCAGCCGTGGTGATTGCAAAGGCACTGTACCAAGGGCAGCATAGTGGCGCGGAAAGCGACGAACCACCTCAGACTTGTGATTGTTCAGATGCTGATGCAGGTCGAGCGCCTGATGCGGTTTGGCCCAATACGAGAACAGTACTGGAACGGTGGAGATGACCTGCACCTGCACCCCGAACTGCGCGTATTCGTTGATGCGCAGCTCCGGGTCCCAGGTGTTTGGCCAGATTTCACGAAAAAATTTGCCGTCTTTGTAGATGCGGTGCCGGCCTTCACGATGGTGGATCACCGCAAAACGGTCATCGCCATATTTCTCGGCGAGGTTTGGCCAGCTTTCGGGCAGTACATGCGCGTGGGTATCGATCTTAAGCATAGCGCCATTGTAGTGGCTAGCAGCATGTGAGGGCGGCTTCAGCCGCGATTGCCGCAAATCGCAGCGCGCACCCGTTCCAACTTCTGCAATCTGCACCTACATCGCAAATGTGGGAGCGGCCTAAGCCGCGATTCGCACAAATCCCAGCGCTCACGCCCAACATCCAGATAGCGCTGCTACATAACATCGGCATAACGCGCCGGCGCGGGATTCAAGTGCCCGCAGGCCTCGCAGGTGCGGTGCGCAATGCATCGATAAAACGAATCAAACACTGACAAGAACTGCACCTCAATGTCGGCCAGATGGAAATACGACTCGAACAGCTTGAAGTTGCAACGGTCACAGAACCACATCAGTCCGTCCTGCTCGTGGACCAGTCGTTTGCGTTCGATCACCAGCCCGATCGATCCAGCCATGCGCTGAGGTGAATGTGCAATTCTCGGCGGCAGATAGAATATTTCCCCCGCCTTGAGCGGAACATCGCGCGGTTGCCCGTTCTCCTGAATGCGCAGCACCATCTCGCCCTCGAGCTGATAAAAAAACTCGGGCCCTTCTTCGTAGTGATAATCGGTACGCTGGTTTGGACCGCCAACGATCATGATGATGAATTCGCCATCAACGATGCACTTGTTGCCGACTGGTGGTTTAAGCAGATGACGGTGTTCGTCGATCCAGCGCTGAATATTGATCGGTGGTGCCAGCATTTAGATCTCCCCCGGCAAGGCGGCGATGCACTTCAGCTCGATCGCGATCGGCGTCGGCACGGCGCTGATTCCAAGTGTTGTGCGGCAAGGCTGGGTCTTTTCGAAATACTCGGCGTAGACACGGTTGTACGTAGCAAAATCGCGCTGCATGTCGGTCAGGAATACAGTCACGTCGATCAGATCTTCCCAATGAACACCGCTTGCTTCGAGCACCGCCCGTACATTGGCGAATACCTGATGGCACTGGGCCGCGATGTCATAGCCGGTCAATGATCCGTCGGCAGCGTAGACATTTCCAGGAATCACATTGCTGCCCGGGCTGCGCGGTCCAACGCCAGAGAGGAACAGCAGGTTGCCGACGCGCCGGGAATGCGGATAAGCCCCAACGGGCGCCGGCGCGGTATCGGTGGTGGTGGCTTTCATCATTGCGCTCCGCTGCGGCAGTGCCGCGCAATCGCCGCGTGGTAAGCGGGCCACACGTCACTGCTCGCAGTCACGGAAAAGCCCAGGTCGTTGATTCTGCCATCGAGCAGGCTGTACACCCAGCTGTGTACGGTCAACGGCTGGCCGCGCGACCATGCGTCCTGCACGACGGTGCTCTGGCAGACATTGAGGGTTTGCTCGATCACGTTCGACTCGCACAACTTGGCGTGGCGCAGCGACGCAGTGTCGATCAATTCCAGCGTCGCTTGATGCTTGTCACGAACGTCGCCGACGTAGCGCAACCAGTTGTCCACCAATCCGTGCCGATCGCCG
>JAWXCG010000176.1:0-5730 GCA_034440555.1 Pseudomonadota bacterium | reverse complement strand
CTTGGGCGCGGCACTCTGTGGCTCGATCAGAACACGCAACGGCTTGCTCGACTTGCCGCGCAGAGCAGCGACAATTCCCGGATCCATTTTTGCGCTCACGTCTGTCGTTGATGCAGTCTCAGCGGAGAATGCGGCACCCGCGCTGGTGAGTAGCACCGAAGCGATAAGCATGCAGGCAAACGGCGTCGCACGTCGACCGAAACCAGCCCCGGACTCAAAGCATGAATTGTTCATTGATGATGCGGTCCTCTAGTTTATGTTCCGGGTCAAAAAGCAGCGTTACCGTTCTATCCCTGGATTCGCGCACGGTCAACTCGATCACATCGCGCACTTCGTTGGCATCTGCAGTGGCGCTGACCGGGCGCTTGTAATGATCCAGAATTTCCAGTTTCAGCTCGACGTCGGAGGGCAGTATCGCGCCGCGCCAGCGCCGTGGTCGGAACGGCGAAATCGGTGTCATTGCCAACAGCCGGCTATCGAGCGGCAGGATCGGGCCGAACGCCGACAGATTATAAGCAGTGCTGCCGGCAGGCGTGGACACCAGCAGGCCATCGCAGATGAGTTCTGGCATTTTCTCAGAGCCATTGAGAAAGATGCGAATGTGCGCGGCCTGCTTGGTCTGTCGAAGCAACGACACTTCGTTGAATGCCAGTGCTTCGATCGTGGTTCCGGATTCGGAGACGACGCTTATTTCCAAGGGTCGCAGCAGGGTCGGCTCGGCACGATCCAGGCGCGACATCAGATCTTCTGGTCGCCACGCGTTCATCAGAAACCCGACACTGCCGAGCTTCATGCCAAATACCGGTTTGGATTTCTCGCGATACTTGTGCAAGGTCTGCAGCATGAAACCATCGCCACCGAGGGCGACAATCACGTCGGCCTCTGCCGGCGCATGCTCGCCGTGTTCGGCAATCATTGCGGCACGCGCCGATTGCGCTTCTTCAGAACGGCTGGCAACAAAGGCAACGCGTCGAGGGGAGACCGAAAGATTCATACGGTCAGGATGCCGCATGTACGCGTCAAGCGCCAGTCGTGGCAACTACCGTCATGGCGATTACCGGATCACAAAGTGCAAGGCCAATCCGCCATCACCCCCGCAGCCGCGCCGGCGCCGTGGGCACCACAATCAGGACAATCGGGATCAGCGCGAAACGACACCTCGCGAAAACGGCCCGACAATCCATCAAAGCACTGCAGTCGACCGATCAATGGATCGCCGATGCCGAGCAGCAGCTTGAGCACTTCATTGGCCTGGATCAGGCCAATGATGCCAGGCAACACACCAAGCACGCCCGCCTCGGCGCAGTTGGGTGCCTCGCCGGCGCCCGGTGCCTCGGCAAACAGACAGCGATAGCACGGCGCAACTCCCGGCTCGCGATGTGGGGCGAACACACTGACCTGACCTTCGAATCGCTGCACAGCGCCATACACCCAGGGCGTGCGTGCTCGGCAGCACGCGGCGTTGATCAAATAGCGTGTCGGGAAATTATCTGCGCCATCGATCACCACATCGCAGCCGGCTACCAGTGCGTCGACATTGTCCTCCGTCAATCGCTTGTCCAGCGCTTCGATCTCGACCTCAGGATTGAGCGAGATTAAAGCCGCCCTGGCTGAAGTGACTTTCTTGATGCCAATGTCGGCATCGCGGTGAATGACCTGCCGCTGCAAATTGCTGCGTTCGATTCGATCATCGTCGACGATGCGGATGAAGCCGACGCCGGCAGCGGCAAGATAGAGTGCGATAGGCGATCCCAGACCACCTGCCCCCACCAACAACACGCGCGAAGCGAGCAAACGGCGCTGACCTTCGACGCCAACCTCGGATAACCGCCAGTGGCGAGAGTAGCGCTCGCCAAGCGCGGGTTCGTCTTCCCCATCCACGCTGATCGGCAATTGCAGCGCCCGCCAGGCATGCATGCCGCCCGCAACCGATTTGGCGAGCGCATAGCCGGAATCGCGAAACGCCACTGCTGCGTGCAGCGAACGAACACCCGCAGCGCACAGGATCAGCACATCACGATCGCGAGGGATCTGCTCCATGCATTGGCCAAATCCCTGCGACATCGGCGCATGCACACTGTTGCGGGGATATCCGGACAGACGCTCAACCGACTCTCGAATATCCAGCAGCAAAGCGCCCTCAGACTGCGCTGCGGCAGCCAGGTGCACCGAAATTTCCAGGTCGGGGATTTGGTACATCAGTCACCTGCGTCTTTGTAACGGATCATTCTGCATTGAACAGTCTGCATCGAACAGTTCGGTGATTGCAAGTGGGCTGCTGTCTGGACTGAAGCGCTCTGCAGTCAGTCTGTCGACGTGCCGCGACCTGCGCCGCAACGCCCTACGTTACTTCAGACAGACGAGTAGCGCAGCACTTCGACCAAGTCACCGATCTCCCAGCGCATGCGCTGCGCGTCCAGCAGGATCATCGCATCGCTCTCAGCGACGCTGCGCAGCACACCAGAACTCAACGCAGGGTGGGCCTGCACCTGGGCAACGCCCTGATCGTCAACACTCAGCGTCGCGCGCCGAAACTCAAGCCGGTTGTGTGTCTTCTGCAAGGGGTGTAACAACCGCGCACGCGGCATCAACGGTGGCGAAGCCCCCTGCATCACGCGCAGTGCCGGCCGCACCAATGACAGGAAAACGGCGACGACGGACACCGGATTGCCCGGCAGTCCAAACACTAGAGTGCGCCCGATACGCGCAAACAACAGCGGCATACCGGGACGCATGGCAACCTTCCAGATCAGCACTTCGCCGAGCTCCGCCAAGAGACGCGGCATGAAATCAGCGACACCTGCGGAGGCCCCGCCAGTAGTTATTACCACCTCGGAACACGCACTTGCCGCCAACAAGGCCGCGCGCAATCCCTGTGCGTTATCGGGTAATGGACCATGCATCTGCGCTTCGAGCCCCTCCGCAAGCAACAGGCCGCGTAGCAGAGCGCCATTGCTATCGTAAATACGTCCAGGTGTGCGCGCGCCGCCGGCGGGCACGAGCTCTGAGCCGGTGATCAGCACGCTGACGCGCGGCCGCCGCGATACACGCACCTCACGCAGTCCAAACGAGGCCATGACGCCCGAAGCGGCGAATCCGATAGAACTGCCGGCGATCAAAGCGATTTGGCCCGAGCGATAGTCGTCTTCGGCGCCACGAATATGGCTGGACGCAACTGCGCTCAGGCGAAGTCTTACGCGATCGTCATCAAGTTCCTCGCTGGACTCAACCGGAACCACTCGTTCGGTGCCCTGCGGGAGCATTGCACCGGTGGCGATCTGCACCGCTTCGCCCGCGCTCAACGGCCCGAACGGCGGATCACCGGCCAGGGTTCGGCCTACGACTCTGACAATCAATTCCGCTGGCAGTTGCAGTGCAGGTGCGGCGATGGCATAGCCGTCCATCGCCGCATGATCAAACCCCGGCAGCGCGAAAGGCGCCGAGACGTTTTCGGCGAGAATTCTTGAATAGGCAAGCTCTACCGGGACTGTTTCGTCGAGCAGGCGTGCCGAGCGGGACGCGTCCAGCACGCATTGTCGCGCATCCTCGAAGGTGGTCAGCGCCATGACCGATAGCCGGGTTCAGCCCGGCCCGATATCGGCTTCGGAATTGACATTGGCGAACGCCTGCGCGGCGCCTGGAAAGGCGCATTCGGCCACTTCAAGTTTTTCGTGCCATCGCCAGACCGCACGCTCGCCGGTCGCCAGCGCGCGCTCCGCCTGCTCCGCCAGTTCGCGTCGGTACAACGCAAATAGAAACTGCCGCTGCTCGCCATCATGTGTGACCACAACATCAGCACCGGATTCAATTTGCCTGGCACGCAATGCGCTGACCAGATCGAACGGAAATTCGGGGGTATCGCAGGGTACGGTCACCAGATAAGGCGTTTGAACCATTGCCAGCAAGGTCGCGATTCCCGCCAACGGACCCAGAAACCCGCTGCTGTTATCGGCATGCACCGGAAAACCCAGCTCCCGATACCGATCCAGATTGCGATTGGCGCTGATCAGCAAGGCGGAAACCTGGGGTCGCAGGCGCGCGCAGGTCAGCTCAACCAGGGTCTTGCCGCGAAGCTCGATCAAGCCCTTGTCGCGTCCGCCCATGCGCAACCCGCGACCACCGGCCAGAATGCCACCCGTCACGTCCGTTGCCAACATCGTCAATCCCTCGCCGCAATTAAGCGCCGATTATGCCACTGTCGGCGCGCACTCAATGCTGACGAAAGACAGGTGCCCAGATTCGAAAAGAATGTTGACCGATGCTGCACAATCATCGCTTTTTCGCATGTCGCATCATTCGTCTACGACTGGTTACCTGTTTGTCGGTCAACACGTTCTTCTTGTCAGCGTAGGGATTCTCGCCCTTGCGCAGATCCATGACAACAGGCGTTCCCACCAGCTTGAAACGTTTGCGGAAAAAATTTTCCAGATAGCGTATGTAACTCTGCGGCAATGAGTCCAGTCGCGACCCATGCACTACGATGCGCGGCGGAAAACTACCGCCGAAATGGGCGTAACGCATTTTCGCAACACGCCCGGATACCATCGGCGGATGATTGGTCTCCACCGCCATCTCCAGCGCCTTGGTTACCTCAGACGCGCCGAAGTTGGCAGCGGCTGAAGCCGCAGCGCGGTCCACAGCGGCCATCATTTCAGCCAGTCCGGAACCGTGCAGCGCCGAAATGAATATGCGTTCGGCCCACGGCACGAAATCTAGACGGCGCGCCAGTTCGGTCTCGCAACGCGAGCGCTGGTAGGTGCTCAATCCATCCCATTTATTGACCACAACCACCAACGCGCGGCCCGCTTGCAGGGCAAGACCGAGTACCGAGGCATCTTGATCAGTGACGCCCTCTTGCGCATCAATCATCAACACCGCGACATCGGTGTCCTGCAGCGCTTGCAGCATCTTGATGATGCTGAATTTTTCCACGGCTTCCTCAACCTTGGACTTGCGCCGAACGCCAGCAGTGTCGACCAAAACATAGGGTTTGCCGTCGCGTTCCAACGCCACGTGAATCGCATCGCGCGTAGTTCCTGGAATATCGGAAGCAATCATCCGATCCTCACCCAGCAAGCGATTGACCAGTGTCGATTTGCCCACATTGGGGCGGCCGATGATGGCAATCCGCGTCCCCGGCATACGCAATTCAACATCTTCTTCAGCCGCCGGCGGCAGCAGTTCTTCCACCGCATCGATCAGTGCATCGATGCCACGTTTATGGGCTGACGAAATGGCAAATACATGCTCGAGGCCCAGCTCGCTGAAGTCGCCGAGCGACTCGTGCAAATCGCGGCCATCAGTCTTGTTGACAGCGAGAACCACCGGGCGACCGAATCGCCGCAGTTGACTGAGGATGGTGCGATCCTTGGCGGTGAGGCCGTCCTTCGCATCGACGATGAAAATGGCGATGTTCGATTCTTCGACCGCCGCGAGTGATTGACGAACCGTCGCCTCCGAAAGGTAATCGCGCTCGTCAGTCAATCCACCGGTATCAACAATAAAGTAGGGGCGCTGAGCCACTCGGCAGATGCCATAGTGACGATCGCGCGTCACTCCGGGCTCATCGGCCACGAGGGCATCGCGGGATCGGGTCAGGACATTGAACAGAGTGGACTTGCCGACATTCGGTCGACCCACCAAAGCCACAACAGGCAACATGGCACCGGGCCTCATTGAACAGGGCGCGAAAACTAAAACACCCCGAATTGATAGATGCAGCGCCACTCT
>JAWXCG010000175.1:0-3638 GCA_034440555.1 Pseudomonadota bacterium | reverse complement strand
TCCCTCCGCTCGCATCGCACACTCCGATCAACTCGTCGATGCGCATCTCACCGCATCGGGAATTTCTGCAATAGATGGGGCGTAGCGGACGGATACCGCTCATCAAGCAGGCTATCCTTGGCATCGAGTTCCTGCAGCGCAGCGATAGCGGTGATCAGCGCCGGATACGTGTCAACTTGCAGAATCTCGTTGGACTTTGTTTTCGCCATGCCTGGCAGAAACTCGCCGGAGCCATGCACTGCATCGGGAAACACTTCACGAAAATCCTGCGCAATGACGTTGAAGTAGCGCTCGCCGCCAATGGACGCGTGGTCACGACGGTAGGCATCGCTGTAGCGGAAGGTCACCGGTGCCAGTCGATTGATCGTCGCCAGCGCGTCATCGATCGGCTCGATGGCGGTCTTGATGCGGCGATCGGAATTGGCCAACCAGGAACCGGCGGTTGTCTTGGATGCAGCGCCTTCCACTTCCAGAGCATTGGCGGACGGGGTTCTGATCACGCCAAAACGATCGTTAGTCTGGATGAAATGCCCGCTGCCAACGGTACCGATTGTCAGGTGACCGGTACTGTCGGACAGTTTCAGAAAAGCGATCTTGCCGCTGCGACTGACCAGGTCGAGTTCGGTGTCGGCGTCGCCGGTGCTGTGCGCAGCACCGACCACGAGGTCGACGCCGGAAGACGCCAGGGTGTTGGCATTGAACATCACGCCAGCATCTGCGCGCACCAGGAACTGGTCGGGTCCGGTTGACACGAATGCGTCGGCCCGAGAGTCCGACCAGACGAAGGTGCCGTTGTCGCCATCGGCGTCGAGAGATCCGGGGGCGCAGGTGCCAGCGCCGGCGGCACTGGACACACGAAACCCGGCAGCCAGCGAGCCCGAGGCCGGCTTGAGGAAGATGCAGAGATTGGCATTGAACGCGTTCGCACTGGTGTTCTTGGTGGACAGCAGCTGGGTGTAGCCATCGATTGTCATGGTCGAGGCAACCGCAGGCAGTACCGTATTCAAGGCAATCACCGCCGGGCAGATCGGTACTTGGCCAGCGCCACGGATATCGAACTGAATCGACTTGGCCACTACGGGCGTACTGTTTGCCTCGATCATCGCCTGGCGCAGGGAGCCGACGCCGCTGTCCAGCGTATTGGTGACGGTCAGCACGCTTTGGTTGTTGAAACTCGACTCGTAAGCGCCGCGATCAGGCGCGCTGCCGACCACGCGAGGGTTGCCCTCGATATCGGTGGCCGGCTCACCGCCGAAAGTGACGGTGGTGCCACTGTTGACCGCGGCGGAGAGCGGCGCGGTCTGCAAACGGTAGTTACCACCGGCGGGATTGATCCAGCCGGGGTCGGCATTGATCTGGTTTTGTACGGTGACAGTGCCGGACATTGCGTGACCTTTGAAAATGTCGTTGACGAATGCCGTCTCGCTAGTGCTGTCGCCCAGGCCGCGGAATATGGGATTTCCGCCCGTCGAGCTCCAGAGAATGCTGTTGTAGACCTGCATCACCGCATGTGAGTGATCGTCGGGCATGCAGATGTCGTTGCCGATCGCCAAGTCGGCGGACATGTGATTGATGACAACGCCGGCCGCACCATTGCTGTGGATGCCGATCATGCAGGTAGAAGGGTTGCTGATGTGATCAAACTGCACGTTTTCGAGACTTATTAAACCGTTATAGGACCTGACGTCGATTGCGGCGTTTTCGCCGTTTATCTGAGTCATGCGCATCCGGCTCAGATTCACGCTGCCTTCGTCATTGGAGAAGGCTCCGAGTGCGCCCGCCTCGAAGTAGACGTATTGATCAGAGTTGATCAATGTCAAACCATCGATGTTGAGCTGAGCCTCCGGAGAAGAACTGGGCTGCCGGAGATCCACAATGTGCCCGAGCCCGATATTGATAACGGTATTGGCCGGATTGACCACGCGCGCCGCGCAGTTTGCGGTGTAGCCACCTTCGATGGTGGTGGGTGGCGCGAACGTATAGACCATATCCGCATCCATCAGGTAAGTACCCTGAACGATCTGGATGTTTACTGGCGCCGCAGTGAAAAACTGCGTCTGCGACAATGCCACCTTGAGCAGGGGCACGCTGTTCACGCAGAAGGTCAATGCCTGCGCCGATGACATGCCGAGCATGCACAGCAGCAGGGTGGCGGCGCAGCGCGTGGTCCACTGGGGTGAATAGTTTTTAGACGTGTTCATGGCAAAATGGATTCCGTGGGTTGGCGAGCTGATCACCAGCGCGTCGCCGGTTTCCAGGGAAGCCGTTACGGTCGCGGTGGTAGACACTGCAGAGAACGCGGTTTCGTATCGCCCATGGACATCGGCGCTTGCTACTGGACGCCACTGGCCAGCGCGCCCACACTGCGGGTCGTGCCGTTTGAGTAGACGTTCATGACCGATGCCCGCCCGCCGCCAATGGATGCCCCGCGTTGGGCGCGGCTGAAAGATCACCTTGCCGATCTGAGCGTGATGGAGGAGCGTGATCGTGAGGCCGCGCTCGGGGTGTTGCCTCTGGATGCGACGGATCGACAGCATCTGGAGCAACTGCTGGCACCACTGCGGGCCGGGGACGCACGCTTGCTGGCGCCCCATCCTTCGACACGCGCGGCTGACCACGCATCTGCGCTGCGTTGTAGCGCAGGCGACATCGTTGGGCGTTATCGCGTTGAGGGCTTACTCGGACGCGGCGGCATGGGCGAGGTGTATGAGGCGCGCTGCCTCGATAGTGAGCAGCTGGTGGCGCTCAAAGTATTGCGCTCGGGCTTGACACAAAGCGACTACGCCCGCTTTTCCGAAAATGAACAACGCGCCTTGCGTCGCCTCGACGATCCACGTATCGCGAAGTTCATCGAGGCGTTTACGCTGCCCGAGATCGGTACCTGTCTGGTGTTGGAGTGGGTGGATGGTGAGCAGTTGCAATCCTACTGCCGCAGCCGCCGCTTCAATGTCGAGGCGCGCCTCAAATTGTTCATTGAGGTGTGCCATGCCGTCGCCAGTGCGCATCAACAGTTGGTGGTGCACCGGGATCTCAAGCCCAGCAACGTGCTGGTAACCCCAGACGGCCAGGTCAAGTTGCTGGATTTTGGCGTCGCCAAATTGCTCGATGAAGTCAGCGCACTCACCCAAACCCACGATGATCTGTTTTCCCTTGACTACGCTGCGCCCGAACAGGTGCTGCGCGAATCGGTGGCGACGACAACCGATGTCTATGCGCTAGGTGTGCTGCTGTTTCGCCTGCTCACCGATGTCTCACCTTACCCGCTTCAAGACGGCGGATCGCTGGTCAAGGCGGTATTGAACGATGCACCGCAGCGTTTGGCCGAAGCACTCGATCGATCGCGCACTACCGGCGGCTCACCACCGGCGCTGCAACTGGATCGCGATCTGGACCGGGTGGTGCAGCACGCCATGGAAAAGGAACCACGCAACCGCTATCGCGGCGCGATCGAATTGGCTGCGGATGTGCAAGCGGTGCTGGACGGGCTGCCGATCAGCGGCGGTGGCGGCGCGACTTATCGACTGCGCAAATTCGTTCGACGCCATCGTACGATGGCGGCAGCTACCGTCGTGGTCATGCTGTCATTGATCGCCGCAACCGGATTCAGCCTACAGGCCGCGCGCCGCGCCCAACTGCAG
>JAWXCG010000174.1:0-3343 GCA_034440555.1 Pseudomonadota bacterium | reverse complement strand
TGCGTTGTTGCCCAAAGGATTGCGTAGTCCGACTACGCGCCCCTTTGGGCGCCGAGCAGGCGGGATAAAATCCGGCGCAATCCGATCACATTATTTCTGCGCGACGCCCAAGCGCGAGATCTCATTCCGGTTCAAGCTCGATGCGTACGCGCTCCGCCACTCGACGCGCTTTCTCCTTGGCGGCAAACAGGCTATCGCCGCGCGCCAAAGCCACGCCAAGACGCCGCTTGCCATCGACAAAGGGTTTGCCGAACAGACGCAGTTCCGTATCAGGCTCGACCAGAGCCTCGGCAACGCCGAAGTAGCGCGGCACACCCCTGCCCGCGGCCAGCATGGCCATGGATGCTGACGGTCCGCGCATTCGAATGACCGGAATCGGCAGCCCGAGGATCGCGCGCACGTGCAGCGCAAACTGCGAATAGTCCTGCGAGATCAGCGTCACCAATCCGGTGTCATGTGGCCGCGGCGACACCTCGGAAAACAGCACCTCATCGCCGCGCACGAACAATTCAACACCAAACACGCCCCAGCCGCCCAGTGCATCAGTAATGGTCAGCGCGATTTCCTGCGCACGTTCCAGCGCGCGTGGCGACATCGGCTGTGGCTGCCAGGATTCGCGGTAGTCGCCCTCATCCTGCCAGTGGCCAATGGGTTCGCAAAAACTCGTACCGTTCTTGTGACGCACCGTCAGCAAGGTAATTTCGTAATCAAACGGAACAAAACCTTCCACAATTGCGCGTCCGGCGCCGGCACGACCGCCGCTTTGCGCATACTGCCACGCGGCGTCGATCTCGGCTGCATGACGTACGATGCTCTGTCCCTTGCCGGACGAACTCATCACCGGTTTGACCACGCACGGCAAGCCCAGCGCCGAGACCGCTGCGCGGTATTCGGTTTCGGTATTGACGAAACGGAAACTCGACGTCGGCAGATGTAGCGTTTCTGCAGCGAGCCGGCGGATGCCTTCGCGATCCATGGTCAATCGCGCCGCAAGCGCAGTGGGGATCACGCGGAATCCCTCAGCCTCCATCTCCACCAACGTCGCGGTATGGATCGCCTCGATCTCCGGCACAACCAGTGTCGGGCGTTCCAGGGCAATGACCGCACGCAAGGCTGCCGCATCCAGCATCGGGATGACATGGCTGCGATGCGCCACCTGCATCGCCGGCGCATTGGGGTAGCGATCCACCGCGATCACTTCGACGCCCAAGCGCTGAGCTTCGATCGCGACTTCCTTGCCGAGCTCACCGCTACCGAGCAGCAGCAGGCGGGTCGCGCCATTGGTAAGCGGAGTGCCGTGGAAGTGCATGCAGATACCATCGAGCGGAAAACACACATTCTATCCGTCCGCGAGTGTCATCTGGCAGCCCCTGCTGCGAGAATGGCAACTTTGGCGACCAGCAGTGGTCGTAGTCCAATCATCGAGAGCACACATCAATGAAATTCGCCGTCCGTTGGTCGTTCTTGCTGCTGCTGTCATCGTCTCTGGCCTACGCCGGTACCGAGCCCGAAGTACGCTGGCTGAAAGTTTTGCTGCAAGGTCAGCAAATCGGTCACGTCGAGCACTCGCGTCGCGTCGTTGGCGACACGGTCATCAGCACGGAACGCTTTGATGCCAGCCTGGCGCGCGCTGGTACCGCGCTCACCATTCGCAGCGAAGAATCACACCGCGAATCGCTGCGCGGCGTGCCGCAGGGTTTTTCCACGCTCACTGAAATGGGTGGCCTGGCCCAGCGCGCTGAGGGTGTGATCGACAAAGACGGCACGGTCAATGTCAGCTTCAGCCAGGGCACCGATGTGCGCACGCAGAATCTGACCTATCCCAAGGGTGCGCTGATGACCGAGGGCGCGCGCCTGCTTGAGGAAGGCCGCGAACTCAAACCCGGCGAACAGATCAAGTTTCGCGCCTTTATGCCGAGTCAGCTCGAAGCCATTGACGTCGCCGTCAAGTTTATTGGCGAGGAGCAAATCGAGATCGATGGCCAAAGCTATAGCGCCCGGCATATGGAGCAGACTCTGGTGCTGAGCAGTGGCGCGATGACGCTGCAAAGCTGGACCGACGCCGACGGTGAACCGCTGCGCAGCGAACTGCCCATGTTCGGAATGAAACTTGAAATGGTGGTTACCACTGCAGAGGACGCCAGCCACCGCGACGCGCCAACCGACCTGTTCGCCGCAACGATCGTCGACGCACCCCGGGCTTTGCCCGCGAGCGAGCGCGCCGGTGATCTGACCTACGAGCTGCAGCTGACCGAACCGAAAGTCGCCGCGGGATTTCCACGTGGCGAACAGGACCTGCAGAAGGTTGGCGAGAAATGGCAGCTGCGCGTCGACATGCCGCCGAGCAGAGGTCCGGCGCCGAAGACGACGCTTGATGCCAATGCGCTGCAAGCTTCTGCCTGGGTGCAAAGCGACGCTGCGGAAATCATCGCCTTTGCCAAGACGGCTACTTCGGCCGCAAAAGATCCGCGCGCGCGCATGCTCAAGCTTCAGAGTGCCGTCTCGGAGCATATCGACAACAAGAACCTGCGCGTCGGTTATGCCAGCGCGCTCGAAGCCCTGCGCATGCGCGAAGGCGACTGCACCGAGCACGCGTTACTGCTGGCCGCAGCCGGACGTGCGCTCGGCATTCCCACGCGCGTGGCGGTCGGCCACGCCTACATCGATCAATTTGCCGGGCACAAGCAGGCCTTTGTACCGCATGCCTGGGCACAGGCCTGGATCGATGACCGCTGGACCAGTTTCGACGCAGCGCTCGGCGGCTTCGACAGCGGGCACATCGCGCTCGCGGTCGGATCGGGCGACCCTGCCATGTTCTACGGCAGCATCAACCTGTTGGGCAATCTGAAAATCCGCACGATCGATGTCGCGGTGCCCTGATGCGCGGCGTCGGCCGCGCCGCATCGGTGCTGCTATCGGTGCTCGGCATCGCCGCAGCAACGGCGCAATCGCGCGGCCACCGATCCGAGTTGATCGGGATCATCCACGATCCGGCGATCAGCGAAATCAGCGGCGCCACGGTCGCGCAGCACGATCAGCGGCACCTGTTTGCCATCAACGACAGTCAGAACAGCGCCACCCTGCATGTCCTGTCGCACGACGGAAGCGCGGAGGGCCAGGTCCACATCAACAATGCCGAAAATCGCGACTGGGAGGATCTCGCAGCGTTCACGCTCAACGGCCGCCCGTACTTGCTGATCGCAGATACGGGCGACAACGGTGGCCTGCGCGCGTCGCTGACGCTGTACATCGTCGCCGAGCCAAAACTGCCCCTGCCCGAATCGATCGACATCCAATGGCGTATCCGGTTTCGCCTGCCCGAGGGTCCGCGCGACATCGAGGC
>JAWXCG010000173.1:0-3224 GCA_034440555.1 Pseudomonadota bacterium | reverse complement strand
GGCGCCGGCGCCGGGCAGCTACCTGCTCGAGATCGGCCGGTTGTGGGCAGGGCCAGCGATGGTGCTCGATGGGGTTGGCAAGAATTGGAAAGCTCCTACGCTCGACAACAGTCTTGTTCGTGTCACGCCGCACCGCGTGGTGACGCACACGCGGCTGGCGCGCTATCGAAAACTCACAGCGCCGCTGCCGCGACTGACTGAGGCGCAGGTGTTTGGCATCAACAACACCAACAGCGTTTGCCTTGATCGGATGAAGTTCGAGGCGGGAAAAGGCAGCACCGTGATCGTGCTGCCGCGCACCAGCTCCACGCTTTACATGCGGCGCATGGGCGTTTACGGGGTGCTTGAGAACGATGTGGAGATCGAGCATGTGACGGGGCCTTACTACCGGTCGAGCTTAGTTGTTGCAGAGACCTTGTAGGTCGCCGCCTCTCCCGTAGTTTGGCCGCTCTGTCGCGCCCAGACTGCGGCCGCCACAACGGAGATCGGCCATGCGTATTCGACTGCTCATCATCGCCGCTGCAGCGTTGACGCTGACAGCGTGTTTCAACATCAAGAAAGACCCCAATCTGGTGGAGCTGACTGCCAGCGCAGAACGACAAAACGACCAACTGCTGCAGCACGAACGGATGCTGGCCGAACAACGTCAGAAAGACGATGCCGAATGCATGCAAGCAAAGTCCGAAGGCGCTATGGCCATCTGCTTTTTGGGCAAGACGTCAACCACGCTGGCCAACCACCGCGCGGGAACCGGTGCCGGTCCGCATCAACCTGTGCTGCCGCAGTACTCGCCGCCGCCAACTGCGTTACAGCAGATCGGCCAGTTCGCACAGAACGTAGGGCCGATGGTCAATGGAGTGATCAGTGGAGTGGTCAGCTTCGACGCAACGCGCCAGGCGAACGAAACCACGCGATGGGTATCGTCACAGAACACGCAGCGCGAGACGGCTACGGTGCAAGCCTTTGCGAACGTCAGCACGACACTCGCCAACGCACCACCAGCCATTCAAGTCGGCGCTGGTGGCGTGTACAGCCACGGCGCCGTCACTCAGCTGACAGAGAGCACACTGATCGCCAATTCCAACGACGCTACGCTGGGCGTGCGACAAGGCAACAACGCGGTGAATGGCGACGAAAACGCGGTGCGGCACAACTCAACAGACATCATCAACTCAGGCAACTGCGTCGCCGGCAGCGGGGGTAGCGGCGCGCCTGGCGCGCCTGGTGGCACAGGTGGACCCGGCGGTGGGGGCGGTGCCTCCAGCGGCGCCAATGGCGGGATGGCTGGCGGTGGTGCCACGGGTGGCGCGGGTGGCCTTGGCGGCACGGGTGGATCCGGTGGGGCTGGTGGCAACTGCACGCCTGTTGTGCTCCCCCCTGTTCGACCTACTCCGCCCGCGAACCCCTAGCCCGATGAGCATGCCCGAATGGCTGAAGCGCGACGCTGGACAACTGGTCAGCGGATTGGTGCAAACGCTTGTGTTCGTCGCGCTCGGTACGTGGTACGTGGGCGGCCGGCTGGCTGCGATCGACACACGTGCGTTGGTGCAGGCGGAGAAGCTGGAACGCATGCAAGAGCGCATGGATCAGGTTGAAAGCAACGCTAGCTTGTACCGGAGTGAAGTGCTGGCGGAGGTGCGCGGCGCACGCCTCGATTTGCGCAGCGACCTGCAAAGGCTGGAAGACAAGATCGACGAACGACTCAACGGGCGGCATCCGCCCTGACCCCTTGCCGCGCGGTAGTAGGCGACGCGCGTAACTCCGGCGCGACGGCTCCCGCTGCCGCGCTGGCATCTGAAAACGGAGAGTAGCCATGGTCACAAACAACTTGCCGCGCGGCATCCGCAACAACAACCCGGGCAACATCGACTATTCCGATCGCTACCAATGGCAAGGGTTAGACGCGCCAGCCAGCGACGGCCGCTTCTGTCGCTTCAAGTCCGCCCCTGATGGCATCCGCGCTCTGGCGCGCACCCTGATCACCTACGACAAGAAGCACAAGATCAACACAATTCGGGGCATCATCAATCGATGGGCTCCATCGGTCGAAAACAACACCAACGCCTATGTGGAGCAGGTGACCAAGGCTTCTGGGTTGGATGCGGATCAGCGACTGGACTTGCAGAGCTACGCTCACCTGGTCGAGATCGTCAAGGCGATCATCAACCACGAAAACGGCAAGCCCGCAGTAGCGAATCGCACGGAGTGGTATGCGCAGGACGTGATCGACGAGGGACTGCGTCGAGCTGGTGTCGTAGCGCCAGCAGCGCCGCTCCGTGCTCAGCCCGAGAGCCGCGCCGCCGCCGGCGTGGCCACAGGCGCCGGTCTCGCCGCCGGCGGTGCTGGATACCTGGTGTTCGAAGTTAAGCAGGCGTCCGACGATTTGCGCGCGGCGGGCAAAGCAAAGATCGACAGCGGCGACATCAACACGGGCAGCTTCTTTGTCTTGGGCGGTGTGCTGATACTGGTCTCGGCCGTCGGGTTCATGCTGTGGACTGCGATCAAGCGAATGAGGTTATCCAAATGACCACCGCCTTCCTTAAATTTCTCTGGGCCCAGCGCGCTGTGCTCGGCCTGATGCTGCTGTTCGGATTGAT
Organism: Pseudomonadota bacterium; assembly: GCA_034440555.1. Classification (GTDB taxonomy): domain Bacteria; phylum Pseudomonadota; class Gammaproteobacteria; order Xanthomonadales; family Ahniellaceae; genus 0-14-3-00-62-12. The sequence continues at coordinate 627 of JAWXCG010000173.1, read as the reverse complement.
CTATGCGTGGCATCGGGACCAAGTGAGCGACGCTTACGAGACGGCGCTGGCCGAAGCCAAGACCACCGCCGATAAAAAGGCTCGCGACGATCTGATCAGCGCTCAAGAAAACTGGATTGCAAACGTGTCGATGCTCGGCACGCTCGCCGCGGTCGACGACGCCGCTCAAATGAAACGCCTGACCTCGATCGAGCGCGCATTGCATAAACTCAACTCGGAGTATTCCAGCCATGAAGTCGCTACGCCTCTGCCTGTCGATTGCGTTGCTGACCCTGTCCGCGTGCGGCGGGTTAACCAAGCGCTCGGTCACTGAGCCCTACCCCAGCAGCTGCAGCGCATTCTGTTTCGAACCCTGCCCGGCCTTGCCCGTATGGCAGACACGCGCGGACGGCTCTGGCGACTGGGATGCGCTGGCGCATTTGACCATCGAGATCGCCGCAGGGCAGTACGCTCGGTGTGAAGAGCGCCGTAGCAGCTGTGCAGCGTGTCTGCGTCGACTCGAGCGAGTCGGCGTGATCAAGATTGGCGCGGCGCCGGCGCCGGCGTCGTCGAGTAGTGTGGATCCACTAGGCCGCACGGGTGGCAGCTACTAATCATCAGTGGCGCCACACACGCCCGCCAGCGTGC
>JAWXCG010000172.1:0-5158 GCA_034440555.1 Pseudomonadota bacterium | reverse complement strand
CTGCGAATCACCTTCGAAGGCGAGGATGTGGGTGGCAATGCGGTCGAGGAACCAGCGGTCGTGCGAGATCACCAGCACGCAGCCGGCGAATTCGAGCAGCGCGTCTTCCAGCATGCCTATAACTTATCCCCGGTTGCCCATCCACGGCGCAAATCAATCTAACTAACGCAGTAGCCGGGCCTACTTCTGAGAGTAGGACACCAGTTCGATCCGCTCACTGCGCCGTATGGTGCCCCCGGAATGACGGTTCATATCCTCCCAGGCAATGAAGCGCCGCACGCCCGGGGCGATCCAGTAGCGTGTTTGCAAGGAGATGGTGCCCGAGTTATTGTTGGCCGGAGTAAAGCCGGTCGCCTCTATTTTGAAAGCATCGAATCTGCCTGCGGGAACGGTGACCTGTTCTCTCGCGACGACCTTGAAATCATAATCCACGTCGAACACGCCGCCGCGGTCCGGCAGCATCCGCTGCCATCGCGCGGACCAGCGCTTGCCCAGGCTGTACTCGGGAATGAAAAACTGACTGCCGGTAATCTCGACACCCCGCTGATTCCTTCGCGGGTTGCCCAGCAAATCGGTCACGAAGCTGCCCTCGTTGAAAATCACCTCGCTGTCGGTAATCGCAGTGACGTGTCGCCTCAAGGTACGCGTTTCGAGCTCAGTCAACATGTCGAATTCACGATAGCGAAACACATCTCCGACTTTGTAGTTGGTATCAGCCTTCACCGTGCCTTTGGTGAACGGATTTTTGGCATCGGAGATGATTTCGATCCGCTTCTCGCCCTTGCGTGCGAGCACGCGGTCGAACTGGAATTGCGCCAGCTCGGAAAAACGCCCACTCGGAAAACGCAGCAGATAGGCTTCCAGCAGTTCCTGTTCTGTCGAGTTCTTTATTTTTTCCCACTGAGCATACTCCTCCCGATACTGGCGCTCGGCGAGCTCCTCGGGCTTCAGCACCGGGCCAGGTGACTGCGCGCGCTGGCGCTCGGCTTCCTGTTGCGCCAATTCCGCTTTGCGCTTGGCTGCCGCTTCGTCCTCCGCGCGTTTGGCTTCGCGCAACGCCACCTCCTCTTTGCGTCTGCGCTCAGCCTCATCAGCTACGCGCTGCTGTTCGCGCTGCGCAAGCTCTTCCTTGTGGCGACGCTCGGCCTCCTCCTCTGCACGCTTGGCTTCGCGCCGCACTTCTTCCTCCCTGCGCCGGCGCTCCACTTCCTCCCCCGCACGCTGCGCCTCCTGCAGCGCAAGCGCCTGTTTCCGCCTGAGCTCCAACTCTTCCTCGCGGCGCTTCTTCTCCAGCACAACCAGTTCCTGCTGCCGCCTGCGCTCCGCTTCTTCGGCCGCGTGCCGCGCCTGCCGCTGAATTTCCTCCAGCTTTTGTTTGCGTTCAGCCCCTTCGGCAAGACGCTGCTTTTCCCGGGCCGCTTCCTGTTCTTTGCGTTCGCGCTCCGCTTCCGCCATTGCCTGTGACGCCAGCACACGTGGCGGCACAAAGTAGAAATCCTCCTCCAGCGAAGTGCTCTCCCACGGGATCTGCTGGCCGTTGGTGCGGCGTCGCACATGCAATCGTACGCGTTTGAATACGTCTTCGACCTTGGCCTCCGGAATGATGATTTCCTTCAGGAGGTGCTCGGTGTAAAGACCATTGGCACCTTCGCCATCACTTGCCACATTGCCCGGCGCAGTGGCATAGGCCAGCATGGTGCCCGGCGGCGCGTCCATCTGCGACAGCCCTTTTTGATCCACGCCGCCAAGATTGCCGAACGGGTTGTCGCGGCAGGCGTCGAGAATGATGACATTGAGCGGATTGCGTGCCTTGGTAATGCCCACTAGCAATTCGCCCAACTCGACGCATTGCGCCTGAATATCGGCTGCGGTGCGCACATTGGCATCCACTGGCACCATAAAATTGCGCCATGCGAGTTGCAGGCCGTGTCCGGCAAAATAGAACACACCAACCGCCTGGCGCTTGCCCAGCGCCTCGGTATACGCCTGCACCGCCTGCGCAAGCTCGCTGCGCGGCGCATCCAGTTTTGTGGTGACGTCAAAACCCGTTTTTTGCAATGCCGCACCAATGGCGCGCGCATCGTTGGCGGGATTAACGAGAGGTGAGTTCTTGTACACACTGTTGCCGATCACCAGCGCAACCTTGGGCGCGCGCATGAGCTTGAGCGTGCCTTCGGACTGCGCCCACACCCACGCATAGGGTACAGGCAGGAACAACGCGGTCGCGCCAAAACCAACTTTAAGAAAAGCCCGGCGTGAAGTCGCTATCGTGAGTTTCTGGGCCACGTGCACAGGGGAAGTCTTATTTGGGCATGCCTGCCGCCACAATCGGCGAGAAGTGATCAATCACGGCCTTATATCCGGACTTGCTGCCAAGATCCGCGAGCACTTCTTTGGCGCGCGAAAATTCCTTCATCTCGATCAGACCGGATAACAGAAACACTTCCGGCGTTGTATCGCCGGAAACAACTGTCGATTTCAGTTCCTTGTACTGCTTGTCGAGATGCGCAGCATCCGGCTTCGCCAAGGAGCGCACGCGAATCATCCCGGCTTTGCCGTTCTGGCCCGCTGCGGGTGTTTTGGCAAGTTGATTGATCACCAACGGAGGCAACTGTGAAACCTGGGGGTTAATAGTGCTCTTGCTTTCCAGGTTTCCCACTTCGACCTGCCCGGTACCGCTCCATATCTCCTGGCGGCCATTGCCGAAATAAACCACTTGCAAACGTGCTGTGCTTCCGAGGGTCATTCGGTCCCCGGCATTTACTTTGTAGAAAGGCACTGCGGCCTGAACACGACCGCCAGCAGTTATGGAAACATCGCCGCTGATTTGCGTAATCATCCCGACATCGGCAGCCCAAGCGCTAACGCTGCCTTGAAGCAAAAGCACCGCGATCAATGTGTAGGCTCTCATTTGCGTCCCCCTATGCTTTTACATCAATGATTTCATACACTTCCACCGGCTCGGCGCGCCCCTTGACGTTCAGCGTCTCATGCCGCCCGGTTGTCACCCTATCGCCCGATGCACGGACGGTATCAGCGCTGGCTACGATAACGCAGCCCAAGGATTTTGTCTCGCCTTCCAGACGGGAGGCCACATTGACCGTATCCCCAATTGCAGTGAATTCCATGCGCTTTGCCGAACCCAGATTACCGACTACAGCGTTACCGGTGTGTATGCCGATACCAATGCCGAACTCGGGCAGACCCTTGTCTGGGAAACGCTTTTGCATCCAGTCTTTGAATTCTTCGGCGACCTGCCGCATACCGGCAGCTGCGCGCAGCGCGCGCACAGGGTGATCAGCGAACGGATAAGGGACACCGAATTCCGCCATTACCGCATCCCCGATAAATTTATCGATCCTGCCGCCTTCAGCGCGTATGACATTGATCACCCGCTCAAAATAAACATTGAGAAATTCCACGGTTTCATGCGCAGACAGTTTCTCGGTGATAGTGGTGAAGTTGCGGATGTCCGAGAACAGCACGGTGATATGCATGGCTTGGCCACCCATGTCGAGCTTTTGCCCGCTTTCGAGCAGCATGCTGACGACGTCGTCAGAGACATAACCCTCGAACATATTGCGGATACGCGCCTTGTCACGCTCCTCGCGCGTAAGCCGCATTCCCAGCACCATGAAAAACGCCGCTAGCAAACCCAGTTGCAGAGGTGCCGATGGAAACAACAGGAATTGCTGAAATGCCAGGTAGCCGATGACCAGCGCCAGCAGCGATGCCATCATTACAACAGCAAACCCGGCCCAGGGCGCCATGCACAAAAGAGCAGTTGTTGCGGCTAACAGCACTACCGCCACCAGCAACCAGCGCAACAACCCGGATGCCGGCGCAGTGCTTTTACCCGACAGCAGACTTTCAACAATATTGGCTTGCAGTTCGGCGCCTGACATGCCGCCAACCTGCGTGCCGAGCCGGCCTGCGAGCGAACTGCTGTAAGGCGTGGCATGAATGTCGTTCATGCCCAGATAATCGCCGCCGATGATCACCACCTTGCCGCGCAATGCCTGGACGGCTGGATCGGCGAGCGCGTGCTGGTCTAGCAGGCGGTGGATCGGCAGGCGCGGAATCGTGCCCTGCGGGCCGGCATAGCTGATGTTGTGCATACTCGTGGCGTCATAGCGGAACCCGCCGATACTCCATTGGCCTGCCGATGCGCTTTGTGCGGATGCGCGCATCGCGAGCAATGCGCCAAAAGACAGCTGCGGTGCACCGGCGGCAAGCTCCTTGGAAAGATTCTTCCGTGGGACAAACTTGAAACGACGGATTACCCCATCCTGATCGGGCTCCAGGTCGGCGAGGCCTACCCCTGTCACCATATCCATATCCGGCAGCGACAGCAGATAATCCGAATGAGGCAGCAGCAAGCTGTCCGGATGACCATCCTCGCTACGTGCAATCGTTCCAACCAGCACGACCTTCCCCAAATTGAGTTCCTGACGAAATGCCAGATCGTACTGCCGCAGAGCTTCATTTCCCGCAAGATTGAGCTTGTTAAACCAGCTCTCCGGAGTAATCGAAAACAGAAAGTCGATGCCGATTACAGTGGCCCCGACTTCACGCAGCGTCGCCGCCGCCTTGGCAAAATGCGGTGGCCAGAACACCAGGGGATCATCGGGGTAGCGCGTGAGCGACGCCTCGTCGACCACGACCAGCGCCGTACGCGCGGGCTGATAACGCACACCGCTCCAGCGATGCCACAGATCGGTGTAGGCGTGATCGAGTCCCGACAATGCGCCAACCTGATAGCTGGCTTCCGTGATGCTGAACGCAATAGCTGCAATGACCAGCAGCAGCCGCAACGAATGCCTCCTCGCTCTGGAAATTCCTGCTGCAGGACCGCAGGCGCGAGGGGTATTCACGTCGCTATTCTATTGCTTTCGTCGCAGCAACGATTGCTTTGCCATATAAGCAACGCGGCCCGGCACAACAAGCCCGCTGCAGACCAGCCGACGCACTTGGGCTGCTTAATTTTATTAATAAAAACAATGATTTGCACAACAATCACGCCTTCAGCGGCTTGAACCGCAGGCGCTTCGGCTTGGCACCCTCCTCGCCCAGACGCTTGCGCTTGTCCGCCTCGTATTCCTGATAGTTGCCGGAGAAAAACACCGCCTGCGAATCACCTTCGAAGGCGAGGATGTGG
>JAWXCG010000171.1:0-5266 GCA_034440555.1 Pseudomonadota bacterium | reverse complement strand
CGTGATTTCCAGACGGCCGCGGAAAAAATAGTCGATCAGGCCTGTGCTGTAAGCGACTGCGCGCGGGAGCATGGCGTCGGCTTGGGCGGTGAAGACTTCGTAGGACATGGTGTACTTCGCGCTCTCCGTGCCGGGCAGGGGTATGCCAGTAATCAGGTTATCCCCGAGCGAAGTTTGGCTCGCCGCCAACACCGGCATGCGGCCATCGCTGCCGTATTTGGCGAAGAGACCGCTCTGTTGGTTCCAGTTCGGGGCTAGCACGTCAGGCACCACAGCGATCAATTCCTTTTCCTTGACGATGGTGTTGGTCTGAAAGTAGAGCGCGGTGTTGGTTTGGATTTCCTCGAAGAAAGTCAGGCCTGCCCCTACCCCAGGAAGCGGCGGATCGGCAAAAAGCTGCGCCCCAACGTCCGGACTGCCTGTCTTCACATTGACGGGCAGCGTCGACGAGGTAAAGAACCCGCGATTGGAGATATCTGCTAGGCCCCGTCTTAATGAAACCCCATCGGTTCCACGTGTGGTAAAAAACTCCACTGGTGTAGTGAACGAGGGCACTGGATACGTCACGCCGCCGCGCAGGTTCAAGAGCGGCACGTCGGCGATATTGGGCGGCGTTCCATCAAAATGAGTCAACGGGCTGGAACGCGATGTCGTATCCAGAAGTCGCAGGAGTCGCGCTTCAGTGTAGGCCTCAAATGCCCCATCGGCTGGCCCGTCACCGGTGAGTGTTTGCGCCACGGGCGGGCCATGGCTGTCGTTGCGTGTGTGCTGGGGCTGACCGGCATCCTGTAACAGATGAATCACCTGACCGACCGACTTCAATGTGGTTGCAAAGCGGAACTTGCGAAATCCGGACTCAAGGTTCTGTGCATAGCCGTGCGACAGCGCCATGCCCATTTCCTCAGCCAGACTGAAGTTGTAGGTCAGTGCCCACCAATAGGAATCACGCGCATCCTGCCAACTGAAATGATTCTGGCGCATCGTATCGAGCGCGCCGCCGGTAGGCGCCAGCACACCAATTCGACCCATCGCCCAGTCGATCGATCGAATGCAACCGTTGGCAATGAAACAAGCCGCAGGATTGGACAACGCGCGTTCGTTGATCGGATCGTAAAAATGACGCCCGGCACGCAACACATTATTCCAGGGATCGTCATCACGATCACCGAGCGAGTACGCGCCAAAATCATTGTCATCCTCGCGAATCGCACCGCGCATCACCCAGGCATCGATACGCTGCTCGAAGGCAGCCCGACTCGACGCCCCAGGCAGGAGGCCCTTTCCGATCAAAGCACTGAAAATTTCTCCCTCCAAGTTCTGCGGATCCCGCGCCTTCAATTCCGAAGCGGCCGCGCTGCCGAGCGAGATCGCGGGCAACGGCTGATTATCAAAGTAGGAAGGTTCAGGCAATCCTGTCTCACCAAAAATGGCCTCGAAGGGCTTGTCCGGGTCAAGTCGATTGAAGCTGAGCACGGTCACAATGGACTTTGGGTGCGTGGGAGACAGCACGGAGGCATCCACGGCAGCCTTGGTGACGAATGCGTGCGTACCAATTTCGTACGCAAGTACGGTTGTCGGCAAATTCAGCAGTGCCAACATCACACATTTCAGTCGATTCATTGTGAGCTTCCGTTCAGTTCACGTAACCAAGAAAAGTATTCGCAGTGTGCGTCATGCACTTTGGCGCTGACCTCAACTGCGCAGAGATTGCCGATGGGCGGGCACCCGGCGGGAACAATCTGCGGTCGCAACTCTTGCACTGCAATCCACTTGGGATCGTCCAGGCCCGACACCACATGACGCTGACCGGCTGAGTCAGAGCTGCTCTGCATCATGAAATACAGATATTCGTTGGTAAATGTCCCAGGCTGCCGCTCAATACATGCCTCGCGATACATCACATCGAATGGAAGCTCTTCCCCAGGAAGCAGGCCATCGGCGTAGTCGAACTGAGGAGCGATTGCGACTCTGCAGCCAGTATTGGGGCCAATCTCCGAGGTCCAACGACCCGGGGCGTACTTTTGAATCGGGACGTCTCCCCAGAGCGGCTTCAGCAGCATCGTGAACTTCTGATTGGAGATGCGACCGGGCACCTTGGGGTTCAGTCCGCGAAACAACGTACCGAACGCCAACGTCGGATATGGCGCGAACCGAAACGCGAAGCCCCCGTCCCCGTCCGTCAAATGCGCCTGCCTTCCTGAGCAGTGCGAAGTCCAGATCGCCATCGGGTAGCTGATCCAAGTCGCTATCACCCGCGCGTTCTTGATCGGCTCCCCGGAATCGGCGTCGACCAAGCGCCCACTGGGCGGGATCAGCACGCCATACCAAGCAATAGCGGTATGCAAGACGAGCCACCAGAAAGGTAGAAACAACAATCCGCGGCTTACCCGGCTTTTGGCTTTGCTGCGCAACCACCACAGCAGCGCCGTCAACAGACTGCCCCAGAGAACGGCGCTGTAGAGGAATTCAGAGAGGAAATTGTTCATCGCACGTTTCCTCAGAAAGATGCGATTCGCCAGACACCATCTTCACTCGCAGCGATTTCGAGGGGATAGGCCACGGGCAACCCCGCCTCGATCCGCAACGTTCGCAGCTTGGCGCTGTCCAGTCCGATCAAGCCATTGGCAATCGTGCCCAGGCGTGTGGCGAATACCGATCGGTTGATGCCCAGCGACGTAAAGAATGGCCGCAACGCCTCTTGTTGGTGGTTGGTGAATGCCTGCAGGCTGGCTTCTAGCTCACCGGCAGCGAGCGCAGTACGTAACGCACCGTAAACAGCACAGGCGCGCTCGCGTTGCACGATCACGTCAGCGATCACGAGGTTGGCCTCGGAACTGACCGACAGCGTTTCGACGATTGCCTGGGCGCGCGCCGTGTAAACCCCCGGCGTCGCGTACGTATAACTCGATGGCACACCCGATTGAGGCCCGTCGTACTCATTTACGCTATCGCCGTTGAAATCGATCTGCACGTTGCCGGTCACGACGCCGCCAAAGCGCAGCGTAAACCCGATCACAGCGGGCGCGATGTTGCCGGGCTGCTTGGGCAACAATTCGATCAGAGGGACGGTGTTGCCCACAGTCACGTTGCGAGACGCGTTTGCCGTCATTCCGTCATAGGCGGTGGCCACTGCGGTGATAACGAAGGGGCCGGCCGGTGGGCGAATCGGCATTGCGACCCATTGAGTGCCAAATGTGCGCGCAGGTGAGCCGTTGATCGATACGCCAGTGTTGATCGGGCCAGTAAACGTGCCGCGGATTTCAAAAGTCCGGCCGGGCAGGGTAGCGCCATCGCTTGGGGAAACGAATGTGATTGTGGGCGCCACGCCCTTCACGATTCTGGGCGCGTAGCCAAGAGGCCTGCCCAGACTGATGGACGCTTGCGGCCACGACTCGGCTTTCGCTTCTGGCGCCGCGCTGACTCCTACAGTGGTCGCAATGCTGGCCGCAGTTGTTCCCGACGACGATTCGAAACCATCGCTGTGCATGAGGTTGTACTGCACACTGGCCAGACCACAGATTTCTTGTGCGCTGACGGGAAGCATCGCAAAAGCACTGATCGCAACAGCGAGCGACACACGCACGAAGCGAGAGAGACTCGAATTCGGGAGGGTCATGTTGGCTCCGAGATAAGGGCTCGAAGCTAACACGAGGCCACGTCCTTGCGACCCTGCGAGATTTCTGGATTTGGCCTAGGAGATTTCGCATACGCGCGATCAGGGCATTGGCCACAATCGATATTGGCCCGAATCCAGCCTCATCCTGCAAGAACGCTAAGTGCCCCGAGCACGCTGCGAGTTTGTACTGTCCAAGCCGGGCTCGAAGATGAAGCAAAAAACAAAGGCTTTGCTACGCAACCACCAAAGCAGCGCGGTCGCGAGTTTGCCCCAGAGGACGGCACACCAGAGGAATTCAGAGAGGAAAATGTTCATGGCGCCTTACTTCAGAAAGACGAAATGCGCCACACCCCATCAATATCCGCGGCGACGCCGAGCTGCGTGCCGATCGGTGATCCTTTCTCGATCCGAAGCGTTGTCAATTGTGCGCTGTCCAATCCAATCACCCCATTGGCGATGGTGCCTAGGCGTGTGGCGAATACCGGCCGGTTATTCCCCAGCGCCGTAAAGAATGGCCGCATCGCCTCGCGATGGTGCGAAGTAAGCGTCAGTAAACTGGCTTCAAGGTCATTGGCTGCGAGCGCCGCGCGCAACGCTCCATAGACCGCGCATGCACGTTCGCGTTGCACAACCACGTCGGCAATGACGATGGTGATCTCGGAGGAACTCGCTATCCCCTCTCCAATAGCTTTGGGCACTGGGTCAGCACTGGGAAGCTGTCGCTGCAAGCGTGTCGGCTTTTCTATCTCCGCGCCAACCACGGCGGTCGCACGCACCGTGTAGAAGCCCGGCGAAGTGTAGGTGTAATTCTTGGGGGCTTCGGACAAAGGCCCGTCGTAGTCACTGTCGCCATCGCCATCAAAATCGATTTGCACGTTGCCAACAACCGTGCCTCGCACGCGGACACCGAATCCAATCGATGCAGGCGCCATGTTGCCAGGCTGGTTGGACCTCAGCGACAACACGGGCGCGCCAAGTGCGACCGTAATGTTGCGCGATGTGGTTGCGGTTAAACCGTCGAATGTCGTGGCCACAGCTGTAACTTCAAATGGGCCGGCGGTGGGGTAAAACAGCATCGCTACCCATTGATTGCCGAAGGCGCGCGCCGGCGAGCCGTTCACTGAGACCCCAGTGTTGATAGGGCCAGTAAATGTGCCACGGAATTCAAAAGTCCCACTCGGCAGGACTGCTCCTTCACTTGGGGAAACGATGGTGATCGTTGGAACTCTGCCTTTGACCAGCTTCGGCGCATAGCCGGTGGGCTTGCCCAAATCGGTGCGCGCGCGCGGTACGACTTGTGCACTTCCGTCTGTCACCGCGTTTCCTTCCACCTCAATCGCCGCAACGTTTGCGGCAGCCGAGCCCGCCGAAGATTCAATTCCGTTGCTGTCGATTCGATCGTATTGAACGCTTTCCAAACCGCAGATTTCTTGCGCAGTGACGACAGGCATCGCGCAAACCGCAATCACCATGGCGAGCAACGCTCTGGGGGCAAGAGTTAGGTTCAAACTCGAACGGATCATATTGGCTCCTGGACGATGGCTCAAAGCTAACGTAAGCGTCCGCCACAGCGCATCTACCGGATAGCTTCCTGGTCTGTTGAAGTGGCTTAGGGGTTGATGGGCGCAGTCCAGTGATGTGGGAGCAGTG
>JAWXCG010000170.1:0-4779 GCA_034440555.1 Pseudomonadota bacterium | reverse complement strand
GCGATTACCCGCGCTGCAATCTGCAATAAAAAACGCTACACAACACCTAAGAAAAACTATCCGCAATGCAAAATTGAGGTTGACGGGGACATAGATATTGGTAACGCGCTGCACGGTCATCGCCATTGACGACGCCAATAACGCGTCCTGACGCGTCGTAGACGTAACGGCTCGCCTGAACTGACAGCGAGAGCAGTGAGAGCAGCACGAAAAAACCGGTGCGCAATAGGGCGAATTGCCGCGCTACGCGCAGCGCGCGTCCAAATTCTTGATTTCGCATTCTGGCTGTTTCCTAAGGAGTCCGTGATCGTGGTGCGGACTGAACAACCGACGCGACCGCCCAATCCCTGGCAAGCGGGCGGGGATATAGCATGCACATTTATGCGGGTCAATGCGCGCACGATAAGCGACCAAACTGTATCCTGCCCCAATAAAATGAACTCAACGTGCCCTTTGCCAAATACTCGCAAGCGATATTTCCGTTGCTGCATGCTGTTTGCGTTCACATGCGGCAGTGCGCTAGCCGCCATCTCTGATCAGCAGGCATCGATGGTTGCGCTCGGAGCGCGCCTATTCTCGGAACAGTCGCTGAGCGCTGACAACAATACAAGTTGCGCCAGCTGTCACATTCCTGACTTGGCGTTTTCCGACGGCAAGGCTGTGGCGCGGGGCACTGGCGGGAAATTCGGATCCAGTAATACGCCGTCGTTGATTGGGCTGATCGACCAATCCCCGATGTTCTGGGATGGACGTCAGTCACAATTGCAGCAGTTGATTCTGGAACCGCTGTTGAATGCGCGCGAGCACGGATTGCCCGATCTCGCTGCCCTTGATCAAAGACTGACTGCATTGCGCTATTTGCCGCGCACCGCCTCTTCAGAAATCGCGCATGGTGAATTCCCCAATGTGCAGCTTGCGACTGCGGCTATAGCGCAATTCCTCCACTCACTGCAGCTGGAAAAATCTACGCTGTTACGCATCACGCAAGCTGTTGGCAACGACAGTCATGACACTTCCGAAAGCCGGGGCGCAGCGCTTTTCTCAGGCCGTGCCGGCTGCGCGGCGTGCCACCGATTGGAGGCCGACGCGACAGGCCTAACTGACTTGGCTTTTCACGACCACGGCATAGCGCAGTCTGCGCTGGCGAACCGACTTCCCGAAATACTTGAAGGTTGGCACGCCGAACGAGCATTGAACCGTGCGCTGATTGGTCCGAGCACAACCGAAACGTCGGCGCTCGGGCGCTATCGGGTCACCGGCGCGCCTTCCGACATCGGCAAGTTCAAGACGCCATCGCTGTTTAACGTGGCAGTGACTGCACCGTACATGCACGACGGGTCGATCAAGACATTGCACGAAGCGGTGGCGCATGAAATCTACTACTCGGCACCCGACAAGGGTGCGGGGCTCGATCTCGAAGACCGCCGCGCTTTGGTGATGTTCCTGCGTTCGCTTACCGACGAACGCTTTGAAAAACTCTTGTCGGATCCTGAATAGCACTCAAGTTCGACTGCGAACCAATGCCTTGTTGTACACCGGAGTTCGCGCACAGCGCGGACCCACAACTGCGTCGGGTCGCTCGCTCGCTTACAATGCTCGGCATGACCCGCACTGCCCAGGCGACTGCGCCCGAAAATCGCCTGCAGCACGTGGATGCGATCCGCGGGCTGGCGTTGTTCGGCGTATTGCTGGTCAATCTTTACTCGCAAAATGAGTTGGCACTGACCCAGACACAGGTCGGGGCAATGGCGAGTGCCGGAGTCGATGTCTGGTTCGGGTTCGCGATCAATGTGCTGTGGACGGGCAAGGCGCAGGCGCTGTTTTCGATGCTCTTTGGTTTCGGATTTGCGCTGCAGATGCAGCGTGCCGAGGCGCGCGGCGCGGCGTTCACAAGCATCTATGTGCGCCGGCTGTTGATATTGCTGGCGCTGGGCTGCATGCATGTGTGGTTGTTTTTCGCTTTCGATATCCTGCACGTCTATGCGCTGATGGGCCTGCTGTTGTTGTGGGCGCGACCGCTGCCGACGCGCTGGCTGCTCGGGCTCGGACTGACGTTGTCGCTGCTGCCCTGGCTGGTGTTCTACGCCTGGCTCGACGGCGGCGCACTCACTGCCGATGGCGACGCGCCACTGGTGCAATTGTGGGATCAGGGCTTAGTCCGGCGCTCAGTACTGTTTCTCGGCCACGACTTTCCCGCCTATGTGCACGAACTCTGGCACAGCAGCTTCAGCGAGTATCTGGCCACGCCTTACGGCGCGACCTTTTTTCTGTATGTGTTCGGGCGCTTCCTGCTGGGATACTGGATCGCGTGCACGGGTTTCCTGGCGACGCCTGACCAACACACAGAGCGGTTTCGTATTGAGCTGCCAGTTATGTTCTGGGCCGGATTGACCCTGGCCTTGATCGAGGAAGGCTTCTGGTATCTGCCGATCGACTACTCGACGCGAGTGTTCTTGTTCACCACCTTGATCGACGAAATCGCAAAACTCCTGCTGGCCGGCGCCTATGCGCTCTTGTTGATCCGTATCATGCAGCACGGTTCGCTGCGCAAATTCACTGGTGGCCTCGCCGCAGTCGGCCGTATGGCACTCAGTAACTATTTGCTGCAAACGCTGGTGTTTCTGTTCGTGCTGTACGGATTTGGACTGGGCGCCCTGCCCATCGCCGGCGCCAGTTTCTGCCTGGCGTTGGCGCTGGTCGTATTCGGTTTGCAGATCGGCGTCAGCCAATGGTGGCTGTCGCGATTCCGCTTTGGCCCTGCGGAATGGGTGTGGCGCTATCTTACCTATGGCCACAGGCCGTAGGGTGGGTGGAACCCACCATTGTGGAACACCAAGAAATGGTGGGTTGCACCCACCCTACGGGTCTGGCGCGGCGGCCGATCCCCGATGCACCATTGGTCGACCCGTACTAACATCCGCGCATGCCGAATTACCGACGCGCGTGGGTTCCCGGTGGCACCTATTTTTTCACCGTGACGTTGGCAAATCGCCGCGACAATTCGCTGCTCGTCGATCGTATTGACGCGTTGCGGCAGGCGGTACGCGATGTCCGGCATCACCTACCCTTCGAGATTGACGCAATGGTCGTGTTGCCCGAGCACTTGCATGCGATGTGGACTCTGCCCGAGGGAGTTGCCGACTTCGCCACGCGCTGGAAACTGATCAAAGGGCGTTTCTCTCATGCTTGTCCTCCCGCACCATTCCTGAGCAAGAGTCAACTGGCCAAGGGCGAACGTGGTATCTGGCAGCGACGCTATTTCGAGCACCTGATTCGCGACGAAGGAGATTTCGCCAAGCATGCCGACTACATTCACTACAATCCGGTCAAGCATGGTTGCGTCCCTACTGCGGCAGAATGGCCGTACTCTACATTTCACTCCTTTGTCGAGGCAGGCATCTATGCGTCAAACTGGGGCGCTGACGTGAGTCCGGCAACACCTGTTGGTGAGTAGCGAGCAAGGTGAAGCTCGCTTTCGCCAACCATCGCAGTGCGGTGGGTTGCACCCACCCTACGCACGACGCAGACCGTACGGTGGGTGCAACCCACCATTCTGGAACACTACGCAATGGTGGGTTGCACCCACCCTACTTCAATGACCAAGCCCGTCATCAAGCCCTATGAAAAAGCCGCCGGCGGCTGGGATTCGCTGAAGCGGTCGTGGCAGGCGTTGCGTGACGAGGGCGTGCTGACGATCGGTGCTGGCACAATGCTGCGCACCAACAAGGTTGATGGATTCGACTGCCCCGGTTGCGCGTGGCCGGATCGCAATCCGAACTCGACGTTCGAGTTCTGCGAAAACGGCGTCAAGGCGGTGGCGGCGGAGATCACCGCCAAGCGGGTCACCCGGGAATTCTTCGCCGCACACTCGGTTGCAGAATTGGCCGTGCATGAGGACATCTGGCTCGAGGCGCAAGGCCGGCTCACCGAGCCAATGCGTTACGACGCCGCCACTGATCACTATGTGCCAATCACCTGGACTGATGCGTTCGCGTTGATCGCCACGCACCTGCGCGCCCTCGCCGACCCCGACTGTGCCGCGTTCTATACCTCGGGCCGCACCTCCAACGAGGCGGCATTTCTGTATCAGCTGTTTGTGCGCGAGTTCGGCACCAACAATCTGCCCGACTGTTCCAACCTTTGCCACGAGGCATCGGGGGTGGCGATGATCGAGCAGATTGGCAGTGGCAAAGGTTCGGTCACGCTGGATGATTTCGAATTGGCTGAAGCGATTTTCGTGTTCGGCCAGAACCCCGGAACCAACCATCCACGAATGCTCGGCGAACTACGCGCCGCAGCCAAACGTGGCTGCAAAATTGTTGCCTTCAACCCGCTGCGCGAACGTGGTCTTGAACGCTTCGCTCATCCGCAAAGCCCGCGCGACATGCTGACTGGTTCCAGTACCGAGATCGCCTCGCGCTATTGGCAGCCACAGATTGGCGGCGACCTCGCGTTGCTCACCGGCATCGCCAAACGGTTGATCGAAGACGACAACATTGACCATGCTTTTATCGCGGCCTGCACCGAGGGTTTTTCCGCCTTGGCCGCCAGTGTGCGTGCCGCGCGTTGGGACGACATCGAGGCGCAATCTGGCCTCAGCCGCGTCGATATCGAGGAAGCGGCGCAGATCTATCGCGACAGTCGGGCGACCATTTTTTGCTGGGGCATGGGCATCACTCAACATCGGCGTAGCGTTGCCACCATACAGATGCTGATGAATGTGTTGCTTCTCGGCGGCAACATCGGCAAGCCCGGCGCCGGGCCCTGCCCAGTACGCGG
>JAWXCG010000169.1:0-6519 GCA_034440555.1 Pseudomonadota bacterium | reverse complement strand
CGCGTTGGAGCAAAAAATATATTCCAACGGGTCACAGGCGCGAAAACCGAGGTCATTGATCGAAGTGATCGAGCGCGTGACGCGATACCTGCAGGTCAGCGACTCGCCAGCCGCCAACGGGCCCGTGCTGAACACGATCCGCTCCAATACGTAAGGCGATTGCAGCTGGGGAAGGGCGCAGCGCGCCGGGTCAGCGCGACAAACGTATATTCGTCGAGCACCGCGGTTCCAGATTCGAACAGGCCGCTCACCAACGCGTTGCCCGAGTTGCTATCGGTGCTCGTCACCATAAAGGCAAATTCAACAGCCTGGCCCGGTGCGACGGCTTGGATTTTGACGACGTCCGACGGGAAGCTGAGCTGGTATCCAATCGAGGTTTGAGCGCCAAGCGGCGCGGCGGAGACGATGCAGAACAGGATCAGCACGCAGCAGCAGCGGCGGAACAGCGTTGCAGGGGCCAGTGCGAGCATGGAATTTTCCGTCTTGTATTATAAATGCTAATGGTTCGCGTTTGCAAAAGCAAGTGGGGTTTGCGTGCTCGCGCTCCTCAAGGGTATGCGCGGCGTCTCGAATTTCGCTCTGTTAGGGATCCTCTGAACAAGTCCGGATCCGCGATAGCCCCCTGAGTCAGCGGGCGAAAAACCGCAGGTTTTTGCGGGTTTGGCAAGCAATAAGCCGTGTGCCGAAGACAAAGGGGTGACTTATTCAGACCTTCCCCGGCCGATACAGCCGCTGCCAGTAGAAAACCAAATCCCGACCGGTCACAACGCAATTTACTCCGCCCGTTTTTTGCGGCGAGTAACTAGGAAAATTCCCAGGGCACATTGCGACATTTCGCACCGAAAATCAGGAAATTCACCCAGGCCAGGATTACCTACCCGGCGTAACGTAAGTTTGTCGCCAATGGATGGGCAGAAGGTGGAAACCGGCTGCATCTGCTCGTTTCCGCGCTCTGCCTTCCGGGCCACGCGACAGTACGCGGCGATAGACCGCGTAGTTGCCTTTATGGGAGACCGTCATGTTTAGCCGTCGTGTCAATGTGCGGTTCGGCATCCTCATGGTGCTGAGCCTTGGAATCTGGCTGTTGAGTACCGTTGTCGCGCAGCCCGCGCCAAAGAGCGCGCGTCAAGTCACTGGCTTTCTACTATTGATGCCACCTCGCGCCGCGAACACCGCAGCGATTTACGTTCCAGGTGTAATGGTGCGCTTGAAGTCGTTGCCTGCCAACACGACCGTCGATAGCCGACGCACCGATCTGAGCGGACGCTTTCGCTTTCCGTCGGTGACGCCGGGTCGCTATCAAGTGTGCTGGAGCAAGCCCGGCATTGTCAGCCAGTGCGGCAAGGTGTTCTCGGTGGAGAAAATCCATCTGCATCTGCAACGCATCGCGATGAGCCCAAAGATCGATGGCAAAGTTCGCACACTACACGGCAAGGTGCGCCTGGCTGATGGCAATGTCCCGCGCACGCTTGAGCCGATGTTCGGCATCAATGCCTTCGCCAGCGTTTTTGCCAAGGATGGCAAGGGCAAATTGCTGCGCCGCGCCTATGTCAACAACTACGGCGACTATGTGTTGCCGGGCGTGCCCGCGGTGCGCGGATTGACGGTATCGGCAAAAATCGAAGCGGCTGATATTTCCCGGGCTGTGCCCGCCTCCAGCCTGTTGTCGCAGCGCGTCAATCTCACCTTCAAGCAGCACGCCCCCAAGATCATCGGCCTGCTCGGCAAGAGCGCGGATGGCAAACGCTGGACGGCACAAGCCAACAGCAGTTTCGATGTCAATCTGAAAGCAACTGATGCCGAGGGTCATACGCTGCGCTACTGGTGGATGCTGCCCGACGGCACCACGAAACTGAATGTCAGCGATGCGCAATTGCTCGGCGTCGCGCTGGCGCAAGGTGACGCACCGAACGAATTCACAGTGATTGTCGGCGACGGTTTTGGCGGTTACGCGAAAGAGCGGCTCAAGATCTCCACCCAGGGTATTCGTTTTGCGGGTGTCGTCTCGGGCACCGATGCGCCAGTACTGAGCGGCGTGGAAGTGGAGGTCAATGGCAAGCGGGTGACCACTGCTGGCGATGGTCGCTTCTCCGTATTTGTGCCGGAGCAAGCACGCTACGTCATGAACCTGCGCAGGTCAGGTTACGGCCTGGTCTCCAAAATCCACGACAACGGGCACAGCAACGGGCGCTACACAATGACTCGTGCGACGGTGAAGGTGATCAACCCGACCCAGGACAATGAAGTGGTGAACGAGCGCATACCCAGCGATTGCCCAGGTGCAATCGGTGATCGTTTCCGAAAGCCGCCACGAGCGACACACGGCGAGAGCAGCACCGGTGCCGTAAACAGGCGTGAATGTGGTCCGGGCATCAAGGTGCGCTTTCCCGCCAATGCGCTCGAAACATTGAACGGCGCCGCACCCACGGGTCCGGTGCGAATCGAGTTGACGACGGTTGATCTGCGTGCGCCTGATGGCATGCCAGGCAATGGCACTGCCAGTAACCAAGGCGGAGACGTGCGCACGATGGAAAGCTACGGTGCGGGCACAGTGGAAATGCGCGACCAGAATGGCCGACTGCGTCTGCGCTCAGGTGTTGAAGCCGATGTCAGCATTCCCATCCCAGCCGAACAGCTGGCATTCCCGGCGAGTATTCCGGCAAGCATTCCGTTGATGTCGTATGACGAGGGCCGGGGAATATGGATTGAGGAAGCAAGCCTGCAGCGCGATGGCAACTTCTTTGTTGGCAAAGCCAAGCATTTTTCTGCGGTCAATGCAGACACCTTGAAAACCAATCAGGCATGCATTCGACTGGAAGCTGTGCTGATGCCGCCGAATTTTCGTTTTGAAGCTGAAATTCCGCAGAGCGGCGCGCCCAAAATTGTCGGCACAGTGATCGCCAACGAAGTGCAGCGCTTCCACGTGCTGATCAATTTGCCGACCGGCAAAGATATCAAGATGCGCACATTCGACAGCAACAATCAGCCGATTGCACTGATCGATGTCGACAACCCGGGGGCTGCCAATGGCATCACCGAGATCATCGTCAACTCCGCCGGTCCGCAGAATCCGGTGACGCCGAATGAACCGGCGTTTCCCTACAACGCTTGCCAGGTGTCGGTGGAACTGACACCCAAGCGACCCGTCGGTCAAGGCATCGATGAGTTCCTGAGCGGCTTGGGTCTGAATGCGGCGAACCTGACCGAGCTCGATCTGAGCAACGCCACTTTGGCCGACCAGATGCGAGCAGCCGGCGAAGCCTATTACGCGCGCATCGATCAGCATTCCGATCGTCAGTCGCTGGCCGAGTTCAAACTTAAAAACGGTTTCCCGAATGCCGATGAAAAGAAGCTGACCTACGCCAACAGCGGCGATCTGGGCTTCGGCCGCGATATGCACTGCCGAAAGCTCACCGGTACCGGCAACAACAACGAGTACGCCTGCTACGTCACCAACTTCGGCAGCCGCTTCACCGACGACGTTCAGGATTATCTGGATGCATTGTCGAACACACTGCCCGGCGCCACGGTGGGTATGGAGTACTCGCGGCTTGAAGACGCTAATGGTACGCCCATCGCCAATAGCCAGCCGATCGTGAAGTTCTACGTGTTCAAGGGCGTCGACGGCAGTCAGCGTGCGATCAGTGCCGATCTTGATGGCAACGGCGAGCGCCCGGTACCGCAGCTGTGTACCGTCTGCCATGGCGGGCGTTCGCCCAGCGCGCCGAACGCCGATGGCGTGCTGCCATGGAACGACAACGCGTCGGTGGACATGGGCTCGCGCTTCATTCCATTCGACCTGACCAGCCTGTTTCTGGTCGATTCCAATGGAGCTGCAACACAGCAGCGCCTGCGCGAACTCAATTGCGACATCGTCAAGAATGCCGCGCCCAACGCGGACCTGGATCAGGTGTTGAAGTCCATGTACGGCGCCAACTGCACCGGCAATCAGATCATCGGCAACCCGGTGGACGGATGGGTGGATGGCAATGCGAGCACACCCAACCTGCCCAACAAACAGGAGGTCTATGCCAAGGTGGTGACGCCCTCGTGTCGTACTTGCCACGTGTCGCAAACCACGAGCAATATCACCTGGTCAACCGAAGTCCAGTTCAACGATTTTGGTGTCGGTGGCATCGTCTGCGCAGATCACGTGATGCCGCATGCCCTGGTCACCCACAACCGTTTCTGGTTGAGCACCAATCCACACCAGCCGCTGCTGCTGCACAACTACCTCAATGGCAACGCCGCGCCGGGTAGTGGCGATGGACTTGAGTGCATCCAACAGCAAGGCAATCCTCCGTAGGGCCACGCCGAGCGGTTAGTGAAACGCGGGCAGCGACGTGAAAACGTCGCTGCCCTTTTCATTTGCATAATGAGCGATCAAGGCCGACCTGCACTGGGCGACGCAGGTGTTCCTTGAATCTCCTGCCGTTGCCCAGGCGAGGGCCACCTGGTCATAGATCGGCGAACCACACATTTTCTCTGAGGTCATTGGCCTAATATTCCTCCTGTGGTTGCGCCCTGTTCGTTCCGTGTCTGCATCGAGTCGCACCGTGACTCCGATCAAGGCGAGCAGACCCTTTGCGCTCAGCATGATTGCTTCGCGGGTTGGGCCCTCGCCCGCCGAGCGCCGCCATCGTTTGTACCTGCTCATCTATTCCATTGTGTCGACCCAAAGTACGCCGGTTTCAAGGCGCTTGCCCATGTCGTGCGTATGCAAGCGGGATGCCTGATTGAGATGTTCATAGAGCGTTGCGGCTGGTGACCCGGCGCTTGCTCGCACGCTGCGTCGCGGTGCAGTGACGACATTGCGCGGGTTCTTGCGTACTACCCACTGTCTAGAAGCGGAGTGGTGTCATGTCGATCGGTCTGTTGTCTCGCAATCTGTTGCTGGTGCTGAGCGTGCTCAGCGCGCAATCCAGCTTCGCCCAACCCATAGCCGAACCCGGCTTTGCACTGCGCGCCATTGATGGCGACAACGACCTCGGCGAGCACTTCGCGCTGGTCCAACAACCGGGCCAGAACGTCGGGTTTTTCTATGTGGCCGACCAGGGTCGGCTGATCGCGTCGAGTTGCTTCGGCCAAACCTGTTCCGATGCCAATCCGTTGAGCAACCCGGTTGCGGATCGCGGACGCCATGTCAGCGCCGTTGCGCGTGCCGCGCTCAGCAATCGCCCAATGGCCGCCTACTACGACGCCAGCAACGGCGATCTGATGGTGCTGGATTGTCAAGACCTGAGTTGCATTTACTTTATCGAGCGTACGCTGGAAAGCGTGGGTAATGTCGGCCAGGACACCGCCATTGCGATCGACCCGGCCACCGGACTGGCGCTGATCGCCTACTACGATGTCGACAATGGCGACCAGAGACTTTTTCGCTGTGCGACGACGGCGTGCAATTCCGGCAACTCAGTGATGGTAAATGGCACCAACGATCGCGGCCACAACGCGAGCATGGTGTTCGCCGGCAGCACGCTGTGGATCGCTTATGAAGACCGCACCAGCGGCGAACTGATCCTGGCAAGAAGCTCGGCGCCCTACAATACGTTTACTTTTTTGAGTCAGACCGGAGGCGTGGAGCCGTCGCTGAGCGCAGATGCCAGCGGCTTTCTGGATATGGTCTGGCGCGAGACCACGAACCACTCGTTGCAGCGCCTGCAGTGCCTCAACTCCAGTTGCACCAGTGCCAGTCAGATCACACTGGCGGGTGGCGGACGTGGCTATCGGCCTTCATCAACGCGGCTCGCCAATGGCAATCTGCTGGTGTCGCACTTTGAACCCAGCACCGGCAGCATGCTCGGCACCTTGTGTCCAAATCTGACCTGCAGCACTCCGCAAGCTCTGCTGTTCAATACCAGCACGGGTAATACCGGCAAGTCGGTGATGCGCACCTCTGGCACAGGCTTGCCTCTGCTGTTTTTCCAGGATGCGACGCGCGCCGATGTGCGATCCGCGCAATGTACCACGGCTGCTTGCAGCGACTTCACACAGCGTGTGGCGCTCAATGGGATGCCGGTGCATGGTGCCCGGCTGGCGCTGCGGCCCGATGGTCGCGCCGTCGTCGCCTACATTCGTGAACGGCAACCCTGGCTGGCGCAATGCAGCGATGTGCTGTGCTCAAGTGTCACCCGCAGCGCCCTGCCCGGCGCCAACAGCGACACAAGACCCGCGACCGCGGTGCGCCCGGACAACCGTCCGGTGGGCTATTACGCCAGCGTCGGCGGTAGCGAGCTCTACGATTGCAGCAATGCCGACTGCAGCGGTGGCAGTTCACGCACGGTCAGCGGCGCTGGCAACTCCACCAGCAACGTGATCGAGATGGCGCTACGCGCCGATGGCCGTCCGGTGTTGCTGTATACGGTGTCCAATCTCAACGATGTATATATATTCGACTGCGCCGACGTCAACTGCAGCAGCGGCACTCAGCACCTGCTCGCCAATGAGCCAACGGGCAATAGCACCTACCTCACCCACTTTGCCATCGTCATCGGGCCCGGCGACCGCCCAATCGTGATG
>JAWXCG010000168.1:0-42870 GCA_034440555.1 Pseudomonadota bacterium | reverse complement strand
CGAGGACGAACGCCTATGTTGACTGAGCCTCTGGCAGCGCGAAAGCCCGCGCGATAAATTGCCTTGGATTCGACGTTTTCTGCGGCTGCGCTCACCCGTAGAGGGCGCTCGACCAAGTCGTGCCGGCCCAGGCTGGGTACGCGGGCATGGATGCTCAGGCGAGCCGCTCGATCACATTCAAGGTCGCTTTGGCGCGATTGAGTGTGTAGAAATGCAGCGAGTTGGCGCCACCGTCGATTAGTCGGCGACACATTGTCGCCACCAGATCGGCGCCGAATTCGCGGATGGCTTCACCATCATCGGCGTGCGCGCGCATACGTCGGTCGATCCAGCGTGGGATTTCTGCGCCACAGATATCGGAAAAGCGTTTGAGCTGCGCGTAGTTTCCGATCGGCATGATGCCGGGCACAATGGGTTTTTCGATGCCGGCGCGGCGCGCATCGTCGACGAAACGGAAGAACGCGTCGCTGTTGAAAAAGTACTGTGTGATCGCGCCATCGGCACCGGCGTCGATCTTGCGTTTGAAGTTCTCCAGGTCGGAGAACGCATCGTCGGCCTGCGGGTGCACTTCTGGATAGCATCCGACTTCGATATGAAACGCGCTGCCGGTCTCCTCCCGAATGAATTCGACCAGCTCATTGGCATAGCGAAAATCGCCAAACCCCGCCATGCCGGAGGGCATGTCGCCGCGCAGCGCCACAACGCGCTTGCAGCCCATTGCCTGATATAGCTTCAGCAACTGTCGGATCTCCTCACGCGTGCCGCCCATGCACGAAATATGCGGCGCGGCGTCGAGCCCGTGATCCTGGCGCAGCATGCGCACCGTCTCCGGTGTATACGACAGAGTGGAACCGCCAGCACCGAAGGTCACGCTGGCGTACTCCGGATTGAGCGCAGTCAGCCGCGGAAGGGCCTTGCGCAGCGTGTCGCGCTGTTCGTCAGTCTTGGGTGGGAAAAATTCCAGGGAAATCTGCATGGTCGCGCGATCGGAAGGGTTGGGTCGGAGAAGTATATCTCTCTGTCCGGATGAAAAGATGTATTCGTTCGCTTTTCACTTTTGAACCCTTGACGGCCGCAAAGGATCACTGGATGCTTTTCGGTGATGTCGATCGCGCGCTGTATCGTGCCAAGCAGCAGGGTCGCGATCGCGTATGTCGGATCGACGAGTTCCAATGAGTCGCATGGAATGAGTCGCATGGCTAGCGAAAATCGACGATGTGAAATCCGGTGGCGTGGGAACGTACGCTCCGAAAACAGGAAGGGGCGCTTAACGCGCCCCTTCCTTGTTACACAAAGCCGCCGCAACGATCAGTAGCGGTAATGCTCGGGCTTGTACGGTCCGTCGGCATCAACGCCCAGATAGGCCGCTTGGTCCGGAGTCAATCGGGTCAGCTTCACTCCGATTTTTTCCAGGTGCAGTCGCGCCACTTCTTCGTCCAGCTTCTTCGGCAAGCGGTAAACCGTTTTCTCGTACACGTCCTTGTTTGTCCACAAGTCGAGCTGCGCCAGTGTCTGGTTGGAAAACGAATTGGACATGACAAAACTCGGGTGGCCGGTGGCACAGCCCAAGTTCACCAGGCGGCCTTCGGCGAGCAGGAACATTTCACGCCCGGGTTTGCCGTTGACGCCGGGAAGTTTGTACTTGTCGACCTGGGGCTTGATGTTGATTTTCTGCACACCGACAAGCTGGTTGAGCTTATCGACCTGGATCTCATTGTCGAAGTGGCCGATGTTGCAGACGATGGCCTGGTCCTTCATCGCCAACATGTGATCGGTAGTGATCACATCTTTATTGCCGGTGGTCGTGACATAGATGTCGGCAGTACCCAGCGTCGATTCCAGCGTGTCCACCTGGAAGCCTTCCATCGCTGCCTGCAGCGCATTGATCGGATCGATTTCGGTCACTACCACGCGACAGCCATAGGCGCGCAGCGAATGAGCCGAACCCTTGCCGACATCACCATAGCCACAGACCACGGCCACTTTGCCAGCGAGCATCACGTCCATTGCACGCTTGAGGCCATCGGCCAGCGACTCGCGGCAGCCGTAAAGGTTGTCGAACTTGCTCTTGGTGACTGAGTCGTTGACGTTGATGGCTGGCACCAACAGCTTGCCCGCCTCAACCATCTGATAAAGACGGTGCACGCCGGTAGTGGTTTCTTCGGACACGCCGCGCCAGGACTTGATCACATTGGTCCAGAAGCCCGGACGTTCCTTTGCTACACGCTTGAGCAGATTCTTGATGATCTGCTCTTCGTGCGAATCCGACGCGGTGTTGACCCAGTCGCTGCCTTTCTCAAGTTCGTAGCCCTTGTGCAACAACAGAGTGACGTCACCACCATCGTCGACCACCAGTTCCGGGCCTTTGTTGCCGGGGAAGGTGACTGCGTCAAGTGTGCAGTCCCAGTACTCTTCCAGCGTCTCGCCCTTCCACGCAAACACCGGAGTGCCGGTGACCGCGATTGCCGCAGCGGCATGATCCTGAGTCGAAAAAATATTGCACGACGCCCAACGTACTTCGCCGCCGAGATCCTTCAACGTCTCGATCAACACTGCGGTCTGGATCGTCATATGCAGCGATCCGGTGATGCGTACGCCCTTCAACGGCTTGTCGGCTGCGTGTTTCTTGCGAATCGACATCAAGCCCGGCATTTCATGCTCGGCGATTTCGATTTCCTTGCGACCCCAGTCGGCGAGCGACAGGTCGGCGACCTTGTGGTCAGGTTTCAACTGAACGACTGCGTTCATTGGCTTGCTGCTCCGAAGTTTGAGCGGGCGCTGTTGGGTGAACACCGGCCGAGCCTGGCTTGTCCTGGGATGGGGAAATTCACCATCTCGGCAAGTCGCAGCGCCCCTCGGCGGGCGAGCGCGCATTCTAGCCATGTTTCATCGCCGTGGGATGAACGATGCGTCAACCCGGACCAACGCTGGTCGGGCGCCAGCGGCAGGCGCCGGGTTTTCGTCGCAGTCCACAATGAGATTTTGTCTCCGCGCATAAGAGCAAATCCGCGCGCTGCCCTAATCCGCTGAACCGCTTTATTTTTTTCCGGCCATAGCTATAATGCGCGGCTACGTGATTGCCGGTTGCCCGGTAACGTAGTCCTCAATCACGTTCGCCCACATTCAAAGTATCCGAGAACACTATGGTAAAGATTCGCCTGTCCCGTGGCGGTGCGCCCAAGCGACCGTTCTATCACATTTTGGTCACCGACAGCCGCAGCCCCCGTGATGGCCGCAGCATTGAGCGCGTTGGCTTTTACAATCCGGTAGCTACTGGCAAGGAAGTCAAGCTCAAGCTCGACGCAGAGCGCATCAGCGAGTGGATGTCCAAGGGCGCGCAGCCCACAGACAAAGTGCGTTCCTTGATCAAGGAAGCGGCCAAGCAAGCCGCCTGATCGTGTGCCAGAGACGATCGCGGCAATGAGCGACCGTTGGTTGACGCTGGGTCGCATCGTCGGTGTGTTTGGAGTGAAAGGTTGGGTAAAAGTTGAGTCGTTTACCGAACCCCGAAACAACCTGTTCAACTATCGCGACTGGCGCTTGGCTTCCGCCACTCCGATCACAGCAGCGTTGGAACAGGGCAAGGCCCAAGGTGCGGGCATGGTGGCCAAGTTGGTTGGCATCGAGGATCGCGAGCAGGCTGCAAACCTGATCGGATCAGAGATCCAGGTACCGCGTAGCCAGCTGCCCGAAACCAAACCCGGCGAACATTACTGGGTCGATCTGGAAGGTCTGGAGGCGTTCACCACGGATGGCGCGAAGCTCGGCGTGGTATCGCATCTGTTTGCCACCGGCGCAAACGACGTGATTGTGATCTCGGGTAGTGACGTGAAGGGTGCGCGGGAGCATCTGGTGCCGTACGTGATGGGCCACTTCGTCAAGGAAGTGGATATGGTCGGAAAAAAGATCGTGCTGGACTGGGACCCGACATTCTGAGCAGCGCATGCGCATCGATGTCGTAACCCTGTTTCCCGAGTTTGTACAGCTGGCCGCGCAAGTAGGTGTGGTGGGCAGGGCACAAAGTCGTGGTCTATTGACGGTGGTAACGTGGAATCCGCGCGATTTCACCAGCGATCGTCACAAGACTGTTGATGATCGACCGTTTGGTGGTGGTCCCGGCATGGTGATGTTGACCGAGCCGTTGCGCACCGTGATTGCGGCAGCACGCAGCGCCGAAGCTGTGGCGCCGGTGATTTACCTCAGCCCGCAAGGCGAGCGGTTGACCCAGCGTAAAGTGGAATTGTTGTCGAAGTTGCCGCGGTTTGTTTTGTTGTGCGGTCGCTACGAGGGAATTGATGAGCGCGTCATTGACGAATGTGTCGATGAGGAGCTGTCGATCGGAGATTATGTGTTGTCCGGCGGTGAGCTTGCCGCCAGTGTGGTGATCGACGCGGTTGGGCGCCTGCAGGAAGGGGCGCTCGGCGACGCTGATTCGGCGAAGCAGGATTCCTTCGCCGATGGCTTGCTCGATTGTCCGCACTACTCGCGCCCGGTGCGCGACGGCGAGCAAACAGTACCGGAGGTGCTGCTGTCAGGTAACCACGCGCAGATCAAGCGCTGGCGACTGAAGCAGGCATTGGGCAGAACCTGGTTACGCAGACCCGATTTGCTGGCCAGAATGGATTTGGACAAGGCAGCCAGGAAGCTGCTGGAAGAGTTTCGGCAGGAATACTTGGCCGATCACGAATGACCGGGGCATTGGATGCCGTGGTCACATATGAAACTGGATGACAGCTATGAACCTCTTGCAACAGTTTGAACAAGCACAGATTATCCGCACGCTTCCGGAGTTTGGTCCGGGCGACACGGTGGTCGTCAACGTGAAAGTGAAGGAAGGCAACCGTGAGCGCTTGCAGGCTTACGAGGGTGTCGTCATCGCCAAGGCCAACGGCGGCCTCAACTCCTCGTTCACCGTGCGCAAGATCTCGCATGGCTTCGGCGTCGAGCGCGTATTCCAGACCCACTCTCATGTCATCGACTCGGTCGAAGTGAAGCGTCGTGGTGACGTGCGTCGCGCCAAGCTCTATTACCTGCGTGATCTGCAGGGCAAAGCTGCGCGCATCCGCGAAGATCTGGGCGCCACCAAAAAGCGTTAGGCTTATGTCGCGCTTTGGCGCGACTGTGCTCTTCGACTCAAACACCAACGGCCGCTACGAGCGGCCGTTGGTGTTTGTGCTTGCGCGACTGTTGGCGGCGGATCATGCGCGCTGCTGGCCTCGTCGGAGCGGCGTGGCGCCACGATTGAGCGATGGGCAGGGTGGGTGCAACCCACCATTGCGTCACCAAGCAACGGTGGGTTGCACCCACACGAAGCAGTACGCTGAACCTTAGGCCGCGCCGCGCGCACCGGACAGCTGCCAACACAACATGTTTGCTGCTCGATTTGTTGGCTTGAATCCGGCCGTCACCACCACCACATCTGCGCCACTCATCCTCTGTTTTACAAGGTAATCACATGTCCGCCACCGCCGCGCCCACTGAAACCCGCCGTTTCGAAGCCGAAGTCGAACAGGTACTTCGACTGGTTACGCATTCGCTTTACTCGCACAAGGAGATTTTCCTGCGAGAGTTGATCTCCAACGCTTCTGATGCCTGCGACAAGCTGCGCTTCGAAGCCATCGCCAATCCTGCGCTCAGCGAAGGTGACAGCGACTATCGCATCGAAATCGAGATCGACAAGGCCGCGCGTACATTGATCTTGCGCGATAACGGCATCGGCATGAGCCGCGACGAGGTTATTGAGAACATCGGCACCGTGGCCCGTTCGGGTACGCGCCGCTTCCTGGAAACGCTGTCCGGCGACGCGCGCAAAGACACCGCGTTGATCGGGCAGTTCGGAGTGGGGTTCTATTCTGCATTTGTGGTGGCCGACAAGGTCACACTGACGACGCGACGTGCCGGCGCCGAAGCCGAGGAAGCCGTGCGCTGGGAATCCACTGGCACCGGCGAGTACACGCTGGAAACCGTGAGTGAGGCGCGCCGCGGCACCTGCGTTGCTTTGCACCTCAAACCTGAAGAAGATGAGTTCCTGGAGCCGTGGCGTGTGCGCACGCTGGTTGGCAAATACTCCGATCACATCGCGTTCCCGATCCGCATGGCGAAACAAGCGCACAACGATCAGGAAGGCGACAACGACGACGCGCCAGAGCCCAAGCCCAAGCCCGAGCCCGAGCCCGAGCTGGAAACGATCAACCACGCTTCGGCGCTGTGGGCGCGGCCAAAATCCGAGCTGAGCGATGCGGACTATCAGGGCTTCTACAAGCATTCTGCGCATGCCTACGATGAGCCGCTGGCGTGGACACACAATCGCGTCGAGGGCAACCAGAGCTATACCAGTCTGTTGTACCTGCCGACGCAGGCGCCGTTCGACATGGCCTTCAGTGGCCGCGATGAGCGCAAGGGTCTGAAGCTGTATATCCGCCGCGTTTTCATCATGGATGCGAGCGAGCAGTTGCTGCCCTCTTATCTGCGCTTCGTGCGTGGCGTCGTCGATTCCGATGACCTGCCGTTGAATGTCTCCCGCGAAATACTGCAGGAGAATCGCCTGGTGCAACAGATCCGCTCGGGGCTCACCAAGCGCACGCTGGATCTTCTCGATGGTCTGGCAACCGACCAGAAAGAAAAATACGACACATTCTTCAAGGCCTTCGGCGGAGTGCTCAAAGAGGGCATCGCCGAAGACTTCAGCAACAAGGAACGCATCGCCAAGCTGTTGCGTTTCGCGTCGACCAAGAGCGAAGGGGCAGCGGCCACGGTATCGCTGGACGAATATATCGCCCGAATGCAGGAAGGTCAGGACACGGTCTGGTACGTGACAGCGGATTCGTACGCCGCTGCTGCCAACAGCCCGCAGCTGGAAGCGCTGAAATCGCGCGGAGTCGAAGTATTGCTGATGTTCGAGCGCATCGACGAATGGGTGTCCGGGCACCTCAACGAATACGCCGGCAAAAAACTACGCAACGTCGCCAAGGGCGATATCACGCTCAGCGATGATGAAAAAAAGCAGCGCGAAGATGCCGAGAAAACCGCCGCACCGATCGTTGCGCGCATGAAGTCCCTACTCGGCGACAAAGTGCGAGACGTGAAAGTCAGCGCTCGCCTCACTGAATCGGCCGCATGTCTGGTGTTGGCAGAGTACGAAATGGCGATGCACATGCAGCGTCTCATGCGCGCCGCCGGTCAGGAAATACCCAGCCAGGCACCGGTGCTTGAGATCAATCCCGAGCACCCACTGATCCAGCGTCTCGCGGCGACTGAGGACGACACGCTGGCCGGCGATCTGGCACTGGTCATTCTCGATCAGGCGCGGCTGGCCGAGGGTGGGCAGTTGGATGATCCAAGTGCGTTCCTGCGGCGGATGAACGCGTTGCTGCGCTGATCGAATGGCAGATTCCTGCGCCTCGGTTCGCCTCGACATCTGGCTTTGGGCTGCGCGTTTTTTCAAAACGCGCCAGCTTGCCAAGCAGGCGATCGACGGCGGCAAGGTCCAAGTGAACGACGCCGCCGTCAAGGCGGCCAAGGCGGTGCGGGTTGGCGATCGATTACTGATCACACGCGAGCAGGAAAAATTTGCTGTCGAAGTGCTCGCGCTCAGCGGCAAGCGCGGTTCGGCGACGGTAGCGCAGAGCCTGTACAGCGAATCGGAAGCGGAGCGCCTGCGTCGCGAAGCCGAGCGCGAAAAGCGTCGAATGGAACACGCCGGTATGCAGCCACCGCCGGGCAAGCCGGACAAGCGTGCACGTCGATTGATTCGCGCATTGGGCGATATCGACGCGTTGTAATGTGAGTGCGCCAGAGCGGTGTGCTGTTGCCCGCTCGGGTGAGGCGTTATTCGCTGCGACGAGTGTGCGGCAATCGCGATACAGTGCGATCGACCCCAATACTCGTCCCCAATACGAAAGTTGATCGATGACTCCGGCCACCACGACCACCTCAGACACACCTTCCTGGCTGAGCCATTGGAGCGGCATGCTGATCCTCGGCCTGCTGATTCTCATCGCCTGGCAGGTGCCATGGCTGCAATGGCTGGTCTATCCATTCCGTTTGTTCGGGACTTTCGTGCATGAGCTGAG
This sequence comes from Pseudomonadota bacterium, assembly GCA_034440555.1. Taxonomy (GTDB): domain Bacteria; phylum Pseudomonadota; class Gammaproteobacteria; order Xanthomonadales; family Ahniellaceae; genus 0-14-3-00-62-12. The sequence goes on along the minus strand of JAWXCG010000168.1, from coordinate 34,798 downwards.
TCACGGCCTGGCAGCGATCGCAACCGGCGGCCAGTTCCACCGCTTCGCGGTGCAGCCCGATCTGTCTGGCGTGGCCTTGTCGGCGGGTGGTGTGCGTATCGTGGTCGCGAGCGCGGGCTATATCGGTAGTGCGGTTGCCGGTGGCGTCCTGATTTTTCTGTATCAACGGCTGCTGTCGGCGCGCGTGTTGTTGATTGGGATCGGCACTGCACTGGCGTTGCTGTGTGTGCTGTTTGTGCGCAATCTGTTCGGAGTGACAACCGGCCTGGGTCTGGCTGCGGTGTTGTTGTTTGCTGGTCTTCGCCTTGGTCCATCCTGGCGCGACGCGCTGCTGGTCACGTTGGCAATGCAATTGATCCTCGATGGCTACAACAGTTTGTTTACAGTACTGAGCCTCGCACGAGAATCAGGCGTGCACACGGACGCGCATACCATGGCGCAATTGACCATGCTTCCGGCACTGGTCTGGGTGCTGGTGTGGATGGGCCTCTCGACTTTTGTTCTCTACTACGCGCTGCGCTGGTCTTTCGCTCGGCGCGGTCCCCGTTCTTCAACAGCTGTCACCATTCCCCAGGAAATTCGATGATTGAGCGCTTCGATGTGGGTCCTCGCATGTCGGAAATGGCTTTACACAACGGCACTGTCTATCTCGCGGGTCAGGTCGCCGAGGATGCAACGCAGGGCATTGCTGGCCAGACCGGCCAGGTACTGGCGGCGATTGACGCCTTATTGGCGCGTGCCGGTAGTGACAAGTCGAAAATTCTGCGCGCGCAGATATTCCTTGCCGACCTCAGTGATTTTGCCGCGATGAATAGTGTTTGGGAGTCTTGGGTGGTCGCGGGTCACACGCCCCCGCGAGCGACAACTCAAGCTGCGTTGGCACGTCCGGATTGGAAGATCGAGATGGTGGTGACGGCCGCAGTGTGAGTCAGGAACTGACGCGCCTGCGGCGTTGCCAGTGACGCGCGCAGTCAATCGGCTGTCTTGCGGCGCACGAAGATGCGTCGCGCCAGTTGCACGACACCGAGCACCAAGCCACCAGCGATCAGCCCGGTCACGCCACTGATCAAGATCGGCGTGAGGCCGCCGAGGAAGTCGCCGATTGCGGGAATCGAGTCGGCGCCGTGCGTCCAGTGTGCGCTGAGGTGGTGCAGCGGCGGAATGCCATGAACCAATATGCCGCCGCCGACCAGGAACATTGCGGCGGTGCCGACGATTGCCAGGGTTTTCATCAGATACGGCGCAGCCGTTAGCAAGGCGCGGCCCAGTTTGCGATTGAACCTGCGCGCGAAACCTGTGCCCGGCAACCGGCTGAGGTAAAGGCCCGCATCATCGAGCTTGACGATACCGGCAACCAGGCCGTAGACACCTACGGTCATCACGATCGCGATGGTCACCATTACCGCAATCTGCCAACCGAACGTTTTCGTGCTGACCGTGCCGAGCGTGATCACAAGAATCTCCGCGCTCAGGATGAAATCTGTGCGCACCGCGCCGGCAATCTTTTCCTTCTCCAATGCAACCAAGTCCACATTCGGGTCGGCCAAGGCCGCCAGTTCCTTGGCATGATGCGCTGCGTCCTCGGCTTCTTCAGCGCGGCTGTCCAGATACTTGTGCACCAGCTTCTCGAAACCTTCATAGCAAAGATACGCGCCGCCAATCATCAGCAGCGGTATCACCGCCCACGGTATCAAGGCGCTGATTGCCAACAGCGATGGCACCAGGATGGCTTTGTTTTTCAACGATCCCTTGGCGACTGCCCAGACCACCGGCAACTCGCGTTCCGGATCCACGCCCGAAACCTGCTGGGCATTGAGCGCGAGATCGTCGCCCAAGACCCCAGCCGTTTTCTGCACTGCCACTTTGCTCATTACGGCGACATCGTCGAGCAGCGTGGCGATGTCGTCGATCAAGGTGAGCAGACTGCTTGCTGCCATGGACAGGTTCCTTAACGTGAAAGCCAAAACGGAGCCGAAAACTTCACTCCCTCGCCGATCCTCGGGCAGGGCCGGGGAAAGGTCACGGAGCGCGCGTTACGCCTGACTTTCATGTTGCGGGGTGCCGCTACCGGCAGCATGAACGTCAGGGTCGACGCGGCGCCGACACGATCGCGCGCGCTTCATCGTCCAAGTTATCAGAGGAAGTCGTATTCGACCATGCCTGCATCGGCGACATGCCTGCACCGGCACAGAATCGCGCCAAGCGCTGCAGAATCTCAGTGTGTCGCTGGCTTTTTCAGCTCGCGGCCAGGCGGTGCGAGCGCCGCGCGCACAGCCGCAAGGAATGCGGCATCTGGTATTGCGCCGAGTCTGGCGCTACTGGCCAGCTTGCGACCTTCGGCATCAAGCAAGAACAGGGCACTGGTGTGGTTGAACTCTCCATCGATCAGCGCGCGATAACGCACGCCCAGAACGGCGGCGAACTTGCGGATCGCGGCCACGTCTGCACGTGCCAGCGTCCAGCGTGTCGGGTTGAGCTTGCGCTTGTCGAATACTGATCGCAAAGCCGCCGTATCGTCGCGCGCAGGATCCATGCTGACCAGCAGGATCGCGAGCCCAGAGCGTTCGCTCTCGGTAAGTGCGTGTTCCACGCCTTTGACGCTGTCGATAATCAGCGGGCAGACGTATTTGCATGAGGTGTAAAACATTGCCACCAGCTGCGGCTTCCCACGTCGCTCGGCGAGTTGGAATTGTTTTCCGTATTGGTCGCTGAAGGTCGATTCAAGCTGGTAGATAGAATCTGCAGGAAGTGCGGCCGGCGTGGCGAAAACACTCGTAGCTGCGAATGCGAACAGCAACAGTGCGGGACGCAGCAATTGATTCATGGCATTACTCGCTCGATGTTACGGGCGCAACGAAAGCCGAGATTTACCGTAGTGTCATCGGCTTCGAGTGAGGACAGCATGGCGATGCGCATGAGAACCGCATAATTCTCGCGATCGTCGGTGGCGATCGCGCCGGCGCCACAGAATTGCAGCAGGTCCGGATCGGATTGCTGGCGGTTGTCGCCAGACACCAGCATCGCCGCGTAGTCCTCGACCCATTCCCAGACCAGACCATGCAGGTCGTACACGCCGTTCACGTCGGGCGTGCTTTTCCCAACCTCGACCAGGGCTTCGCGCGACGGCTTGGCATACCAACTCAGGATGCGCTCACGCCAGGTCGGATCGCTGCGAGCGTCGGCGCGTGTGGCGTCCGCGGCGGCGGAAAATTCCCACTCCGACCAAGTGGGCAGGTGCGCCCCTTGTGCTTCGCAATAGGCTTGCGCAGCGAACCAGCTGACCTGCGTCACGGGTTGCCGGGGCAGTGTGGCCGCTCCCAGCTCCAGCGCTCCAGCCCAATGCTGCAGGTAGCGTTGCTCCGCGAATACGCGAGGCGCCGCGCCGCGCTGCCATTGCGGATGGGCAATGACGAAGGCGAGGAAGTCGGCATTGGTCACCGGTAGAGCCATCAGCTCGAACGGTGCAACGCTCACTTTGCCGGCACTGTCTTCGTAGTTGAGCACTGATTCGAAGGAATCGCTTCCGGGCAGCTGCACCCATGCCGGGCTTTGGGCAGCCGAGCCGAGCATGGGCAGCAGAACCATTGACCACAGTGCGCGCATTGCGACCTCAGTGCGCCGCGCCAGCGGGACGTGGTGTGGCAGCTCGTACCGCAGCGACTTCCGCTTTGGTTACCTGGCCGCCTGCGTTGTCCCAGCTGTTCATGGTGAAAGTGAGGATGTTGGCGATCTCGTCGTCGTTGAGCTGACTCATCGGTGGCATCACCGAGTTGTAGTCACTTCCATTGACCTTCAGCGGTCCGGTGAGTCCGTTCAAGATAATGCCGACAAGCTCCTGCTTGCTGCGCGCGGCGAGGTAATCCGATTTCGCCAAGGGCGGGAACACGCCTGGCAAGCCGATGCCATTGCCTTGATGACAGACCGAACACGTGCCAGCGAACAGTGACTCACCCGCCTTGATCTGCTCGGCCAGCGTCAGTGTTCCGGCAGCCTCGGATTTAGCGGCGGTTTCCACTGCAACCATGCTCGCGGCCTTGTCGCCGAGGTAGACCGAGTCCACTTCCTTGCCCGAGTAGATCGATTTGTCTTCTGGGCCTTCCACTTTCAGGATACCCAACGCGCCCTTGTTGAACGCGCGGAAGATTGAATGATCGACCAGTACGTAGCTGCCGGGCACTTCCAGATGGAAGTCGGCAATGATCGCGCCGCCTGCCGGAACCAGCGTGGTCTGTACATTTTCCTGAAAGCGGGTACCGCCTTCGTACCAGACCTTGTCGAAGATCTCGCCGATCAAGTGGAAGCTCGACACCAGGTTCGGCCCGCCGTTGCCGACGTACAAGCGGACGTTCTCGCCGACGTTTGCCTTGAGCGCATTGTCGCCGGTGAGCGCGGTTTCGGCGCCATTGAAAAGCACATAGGTCGGGTTTTCATCGATCGCTTTTTGCATGTCAAAAGCCTGAAAGCCCTTTTCGCGGAACTTGCCTACGGTGTAGAAATCGCCCTGCATCACGTAGAACTCTTTATCAACCGGCGGCATGCCCTGGGGCGGCTCGACCAGAATCAGGCCGTACATGCCGTTGGCGACATGCATGCCCACCGGCGCGGTGGCGCAGTGGTAGACAAAGAGTCCCTGATTGAGCGCCTTGAAGGTGAACTGCGAGCTGTGGCCCGGAGCCGTGAAGCTCGAAGCCGCGCCACCACCTGGGCCGGTGACGCCGTGCAAATCGATGTTGTGCGGCATCTTCGAATCAGGGTGATTGTTGAGATGAAACTCGACCGTGTCGCCCTGGCGCACGCGGATGAAGCTTCCGGGCACGGTGCCGCCGAAGGTCCAGAATGTGTAAGTGCTGCCTTCAGCGATCGAAAGCTCTTTCTCGATCACCTCAAGCTCAACAATCACTTTGGCCGGCGCAGTGCGGTTGGTCGGTGGCGGCACCTGCGGCGGGCTGGTCAGAATTGCTTTGATCGGCTCACCCTGTGGTGGGCCGAAATCGCCTTTGAGTGAGCCGCCGGTATCTGCCACGGCCGGCGCCGTCGCCTTTGAGTCCGCAGCTGCAGGACTTTCCTGCTTCGAACAGGCCGAAACCGCCAGCGCAGCGGCCAAGACCAAAAGTGAAATACGTGCGGTGTGACTCATGACAGTTTCTCCGGAGGCGGGATGTTGCGCGTCGCGTGCATTCTCTGGCAGCGCAGGATTCGGCAACTTGATCTTGATCAAGACAGCGTCCGAAATCCCGTTGCGAGTGCTATGCGCTTCCTTGTAGCGAGCTACTGCGCCAGCGTCTGTACGCAAGCGTCCGCACGTTTTCAGCAATCGGTCTTGCAGCTGTGGGCGCTGCAACAGTTGGCGGACGGGAGTCTTGTCATCGCGTTCCAGACTGGGATGCGCTCAGTGAGCCACGTCATCGTCATACTCATTCAGCCCGGTTTGGCATCGATACGCGGTGTGAGGTAGATAAACGACGATCGCAGCACCCAGGGCAAAAACGCGACGATCCAGCCCAGCGCTGCGACCGCCTGCCAAAGCGGGGCATCGGTCATCACCTCGGCAAAAATGCGCAATACAGCAACGCTTTGGATGATGCAAAAGGCAAAGCCTGCAACTCGACCCAACTGCAGCGGCCTTCCGGCGTGTCCCTGGGTCACCCGCGTGACCATGGCTACCATCAGGCTGCCGAAGAATCCGATGAAAAGCGCATGCGCCGGCGCGCGTCCCAGTTCAAAGTCGCCGTCGTACAGGAACCATAGGCTCTGCGTCGCATATAGCAGCAAGCTGATCGGTAGCCAGGCATAGCCGAGGAACAATACGCGCAGCAGCGCCGGTGTCTCGCCGCGTGGAGCATTGCGGTAGAGCCAATATGCGCAAAGCGTCAACAGCGGCCCGTCCGCCAGCCACAGCCAGGTATAGAAATGGCCTAGCTCCAGACTCAGATGCATCAAAGCGAGCGGCCAGAATGCCGCCAGCAGCCACAATGGACGCCAGGCATGGTAGCCCGGCACCACGTTGCCGGCGAAGAAAGGAAACATTCGATGAGCCACTGTGAAAAAAATCGGCAACAACAGGCCGAAGCTGCCGAGCTTGATCGACACAAGAACCAATCGCGCGTCGTCGAAATGCAAATAAAGCGCGAATAACACCAGACCGAGCCAACCAAACGACAGCGCTGCGACGCATGAAACCGCATGCCAGGTTTTGCCGCCATCGCGCCACAGCAGTCGCATCAGGAACGCCAATCCCAGGGTCCAGCCGATCATCGTGGCGACAACGCCCAAGTGCGCAAGTGTCGGGAATCCGAACAGGCCAGCAAGAAAGAGAAGCTGTCCGCTCAACATCGCCGCGCCCACCGGTAGGTATTGCCAACGCGAGAGTTCTGATTGACCCATCCAGCGCGGAAACACAGTCAACAGGAATCCGAATATGAAAGGCGGCAATACCTGGTACTGCATGACGAAGGCATGCGCCCATCCCGCGAACACTGGCGCGTGAGGCAGGCCAATCAACTGCCAGCGGGCATCGACCAGATACACGGCCCACCATGCCATCGCCAACAACACGTTGGCTGCGCCAGTGAAGAACAGCAAACGATGCGCCGCCGCCGACAGCATGCGAGGCGAGATCGGAAAAGACTCGGAGGGTGACTTCGGGTCTGTGATCGGGTTCATGTGCGTACTGTGACAACATCGCCGTTGTCGCGCCTTGACCCACGTCAGCTGGTCGCGTCGTAGCGTAATCAGACAGCGCAATCGTGGCGACGCGCCGGAATTGCCTGGCCTCGTTTGCGTGTCGCGCGGCCGCCAGCAATGCGCAAGTCATCGGCAAAAGTGCGCGCGGTTTTCCCTGGCGAAAACCATTTTGTCTACTGCGATTGGGGCCGATGCGGCGATTTCGCGCAGCCTGCCATAGCCGGGCGTGCTCGATCGGTGCCGGGAGGTTCTCCCAGTGGAGGATCAACGCCAATCAAACCATGGCAACTCTTCGTGCGATAAACTTGGCCGATGCCCACTCGTACACCCAAGGTTCGAGAGACGCCCATTCTGGGTCCCAAGACGTCGAAAGTACGTCTCTCGAAAATGGGGAAGTGGCGCGCCCTGGTGCTGATTGCCGTGCATGTGCTCATTGGATTGCACATTGCGCATTGGCTGACGACGGGTGAGACCGTGACCCCGGTTGAGCCTTCCGAGGCAATGGCGTTCAGCCGCTCCTCGATCGTCAATGCAGGGCTTGTTTTTTTCGCTGTCACCATCCTGCTCACTGCGATCTTTGGCCGATTTTTTTGTGGATGGGGCTGCCACGTGGTGGCGCTTCAGGACTTCTGTCGCCATCTGATGTTGAAGGTGGGGATCACGCCGCGACCGCTGAAGTCTCGGGCACTCGCCTGGGTGCCGGTTCTTGCCTTCGTCTACATGTTTTTGTGGCCGGCCATCTACCGCTTGTGGTTGGGCGATTCATTGGCGATGCGCGGTGCTGAACTGACCACTACGCAGTTCTGGGCGACATTTCCCGGCTGGGTGGTTGGCATTCTGACCCTGCTCGTTTGCGGCTTTGCCTGTGTCTATTTTCTGGGGGCCAAGGGCTTTTGCACCTATGCCTGTCCCTATGGTGCAATCTTCGCTGCAGTCGATCGCGTCGCGCCGATGCGCATTCGTGTGACCGACGCTTGCAACCAGTGCGGCCACTGCACTGCCGTCTGCACCTCCAACGTGCGCATACACGAAGAGGTGAGGGACTGGGGCATGGTGGTTTCAGCGGGCTGTATGAAGTGCCAGGACTGCGTCAGCGTTTGTCCAACAGGCGCGCTTTATTACGGCATCGGCACTATTCCCTGGCTGGCCAAACCACGTGCTGAACGGGCCACTCAGCCGCGCAAGGATTTGCATTGGCGCGATGAGCTCGTTTTGGTTTTGGCGTTCGTCTGCACGTTTCTGATCGTGCGCGGTCTCTACGGCGTGGTGCCGTTTTTGATGTCGTTGGGTGTGGGCGGAGTGGTTGCTTTTCTTGTGCTCACCTGCGTTCGCCTGGTGCGCGAGGTAACTGTCGAGCGCCCCGGTCTGCGTCTCAAGCGCGAGGGTAAGCTCCTGCCGCAGGGCAGGGTGTTCGTTGTCGCGATGGCGACCCTGGCACTGCTGCTCGGGCATAGTGCCGTGCTGCGCACCCAGACCCACCTCGGCGACCGCGCGTTTGCACACGCTGAACCGCAGCGCCGCGCACTGCTTGCCGCGCCGGGAGTGCGTCCGAGACTGCACGGCGAAGCCGATGCGGCGATCGCAGCAGGCGTCTCGCATCTGCTCAGGGTAGACCTGTGGGGGCTTTTCCCGACACTGGGAAATGCCGCGAAGCTGGCATGGTTCTACGCGTTGTCAGGCGCTGACGCCACCGCCGAGCTGCATGCGAGGCGTGCAATCGACCGGGGTGAATTGCCGACTGAAATGCATCAGCTGCTGGCGCATCTTTCTGCACTGCGCGGCGACACTGTGGGCGCCAAGGGCGAGTGGCAACAGGCCATCGATGCCCGCCCAGATCTTCCACAGGCTTACCTGGCGCTGGGGATTTTCCTCGCTCAAAGTGGAGACATTGCGGCGGGACAGCAAGTGTTCGATCGCGGCTTGGCCGAGATAAACGACTCTGCTCCCTTGTTCTACAACGCCGCCTTGGCCCGAGCATTGTCGGGCCAAGCCGAAGCCTCGCTTGCACTGTTCGAGCGGGCGCTATTCCTCGATCCGCGCCATCTGGAAGCACGGGAAAACCTGGCCGGTGTGCTGGCAACGCTCGGCAGGTTCGAGGCCAGCGTGGCGCAATTTCGCACTGCGGTGCAGCAATCGCCCGACGACGCCCAAACCCGTTTGCTGCTGGCGCGCGCACTGCTCGAACTCGGCGAGCGTGAAGCGGCGCTGCGCGAGCTCCAGCGCGCCCTTGAGCTTGAACCGACCAATGTGGAAGCGAAGAATTTGTATGACGCACTCGATGGCGGGGCAGACACAAAAGCGCTATCGTCGCCGCCGGCTATGTAATCCTCTGATCTACCGCTTGCGCGGCACTGGAGCACTCGATGCACAACTGCAATTTCCGCGGCCATTCGCTGATTGCGATTCTAGCCTTATGCGTTCTGACATTCATGGCGATCGGCGCGAGCCCAGCCAGCGCAGCCGGACCAGATGTCACCGTCTTTACGCTTTCCGGTACGCAGAATTACGGCACGGCCGGCGGTATCCGCGGTTACGCGGTGGGCACCACCTCGTGCAATATCGGCGACGCCCCGCTCAACTGGTGCGATAGCACGAGCGGCTGCGGTCTGGGCACTACGGGCTCCGACCATCCGGTGATTGCGCAAAACATGTTCCGCTTGAAGGCCGGTCGCTTCGATCAGATCGGTGCGAGCTGGCTCAAGCACGGCTTCGTTTCCACCAACAGCACCGACGCCGCATGCGGTTCGGGCAGTTGCACCACGCCGCCACTCGGCGGCAACCAGTTGGGTGTCGGCTGCACCGACCCTTATGGCGCTAGTCTCAACGGCAACCGTCCGCTGGGTCGAAAGTCCGAAGTCAACGCGACCACCGGAGCGTATCCATTTCCCTTTGGCCAAGGCGGCACCCAAACCACGGTGTGGAACCAGCGCGTTGCGGTGGCCGAGTCCGACATGATTGCGGCATCCAATCCCGGTGCGCTTTACTTTGTCGAAGGTCACTACATCGCTCCAGACGACGCTGCCGCGGGCAATGCACTCAATAACGCCTCGTATAGCCAGGTCTTGATATCGCCGACTACGTTCAATCTGACCATGACCGGGGGTACGATTCGCCGAAAGGCGGCGATCGAAGCTTGGCCCACCATTGATCCGAGCGTGGAGCTATTCAACGTCGACACGCCCACAGTTCCCGTGCAGCGCTTTCACGTCGCGCGCAAGGTCACCGAGGTCACTCCCGGCCTGCTGTGGCATTACGAATACGCCGTGCACAACCTGAATTCCGATCGTTCTTCCGATCGACTGACCATCGACTTTTTCGGCGACACCACTTTTACCAGCACCGGGTTTCACGATGTGGACGCCCACTCCAACGAACCCTACGATACGGCTGACTGGCCGGGCACGACCAGCGCAAACAGTATTCAGTGGCAGGCTCCAGTGTTCGCCGCTGCGCCACAGAATGCCAACGCCATCCGTTGGAGCACCCTGTACAACTTCTGGTTTGATGCCAACCGCCCGCCCAGCCAGATCGCGCGCCACGCGCTGAAAATGTTCAAGGCGGGCGACCCCGCCGAACTCGAATTTGTTGTGGGCACTGAGCCCGGCACGTTTGCGAATGGATTCGAGAACTGAGGGTTCAATTGGCTGCCGAGACGCGCAGCCACCGTCCTGCTGCGCCTCAACCAAGGAACCTCTGAACAAGTCCGGAGCCGCGATAGCCCCCTGAGTCAGAGGGCGAAAAACCGCAGGTTGACCTGCTCCGCTGTTGAGAGCGACCAGCTCCGCTGTGAAGATCGGCGGTTTGGCAAGCAATAAGCAGTGCGGCGAGGACAAAGTGATGACTTATTCAGACCTTCCCTATTGTGCAACACCACACTAGATCGGCGGGAGCGGGCGTCGCAGCTGTGGGCGTAGAGTTGAACGCAAACAGCAGGCTGGTCATCGGCACGTAGAGCAGGGTGCGCATGGAAGCTCCAGTCAGCGCGGAACGGCATGTCGTTGGATTGGAACAGTTTGCGCAGTGGATTTCCTGCTCGACTTTGACAGAACCGTGGGGTTGCCGCGTCAATTTGGGAAGGCGCGTCGATTGTGCCGAACAGCCTTTTCAATGAGCGCAGGTGAATGCATTGGAAACGACGTTATTGCATTATATTTCCATCGCCGTCGAACTGAATTCGGCCTTCGACTTCGTGCGCACGCCCGGACACTGGCCGAACTGGCATCCGTCATCGCTGCGCCTGTATGGCGATGTCAATCGTCGGCTGGGCGTCGGCGATTCTTTTGAAGAAGACATTTGTGCAGCAGGACGCAAGGCCCGGCTGCGCTGGCAAGTAGTGACCTGCGTGCCGCCCACTTTATGGACCGCGCACGCGCGCGCAGACAACGGAGTACTGCTGCAGCTGAGTTACCGCCTGGCCCAGCACGGGGATCGTGTTCACTTTAAACGAGAACTGAGCTACCGGGTTTCGGGATGGTGGTTGAATCTGCTCAACTTCATGTTGCTGCGGCGACGCATTGCTGCCGAATCGAAGATTTCACTCAGCCAATTGAGAACGCTGCTTGAGCGAGAGTTTTGACAAAGTCGGAACGCTTCGTGGACAGCAGGAAATTCAGTCGCCGCTGGTGCGTCGCGCAAACCACCATCCAGCCAGCGCTGCACCCAATGACATCAACAACCAGCCGCCAATGCCGCGAGTCGCCGCGATCAGGGTGGGTGCCGGCGTGGCAATATCGACGATGCGGATTGCAGTTGCGATGCCGACGGCCCCTGCGAGCGCGTACAGCTCTGAGCGATGACCGGGCCAACGACGCGCCAACAACGCCGCAAGCGGCAATGCGCACAACATTCCCAGCGACACGATGGCGCTGTAGATCGGTGAAAACCCGATCAGATCCAGGGCGGTCATGCGCAATCGTTGTACGCCGGAAATGTCAGCACCGATGGATTGCAGCGAGGTGATGTTGAACTGGGTTTGCACGACCGAACCCCACACTACAGCGATCAGCACGGCACCCAGTAACGCGAACGCGCGTCGCTGCCAGGTTCGCGACTTGGGGCGCGCGTTTGGTGCGAACGGCAGCTCGTGGTCCATCGCGGTACAGCCTTCTGAAGTGACTCGGACGGCCCAAACTATCGCATGATCGCGCCGGGCACGGACGCTCTGCTATGTTTATGTCGAACGTACCTGGTGGGGAACTACGATGAGTCGTTTGCTTCGCGCTACGGCATTACTGCTGGCTTTGTACTGTACCTGCGCGCAGGCGCTCGAGTACCGCGTCGAAACCCTGGCCAAGGGACTGGAATTTCCCTGGTCACTCGCCTTCCTGCCGGATGGGAGGATACTGGTTACCGAGCGCGCGGGGCGATTGCGTGTGATTGAAAACGGCAAGTTGTTGGTGGAACCGGTGACGGGCTTGCCGCCGATTTTTGTTTCCGGTCAAGCGGGCTTGTTCGAGGTGATGACGGATCCAGAGTTCGCCAGCAATCAAACGATCTATCTTTCATTCGCGCACGGCAATGAACGCAAAAACCACACGCGGGTGATTCGTGCGCGGCTCGACGACAATGCGCTGCGGGATGTCGTACCGATCTTCACCGTAACGCCGGGCAAGCGCGGCGATGTGCACTACGGCGCGCGCATGGCTTGGCTGCCCGATGCCACTCTGGTGATCGGAACTGGCGACGGTTTCAACTATCGTGAGCAGGCACAGCAACTCAATAACCATCTGGGCAAGATTGTGCGCATCAACCGTGATGGCTCAGTGCCCGCGGACAATCCTTTCGTTGGCAAGGCAAAGGCGCTGCCCGAGATTTACAGTCTTGGCCATCGCAATGTGCAGGGCATGGTGTTCGATACCGAAACGGGAACACTGTTTGCGCATGAGCATGGCCCGCGCGGTGGTGACGAGATCAATGTCATTCGGCCGGGTCGCAATTACGGTTGGCCGCTGATCACCTTTGGCGTCGACTACAGCGGCGCCATCATCAGCCCGTTCACCGAGAAACCCGGCTTGGAGCAACCGCTGCTGCAGTGGACGCCTTCGATCGCGCCGGCCGGCATGACGATGTATCGCGGCGCGTTGTTCCCGCAGTGGCGGGGCAGCCTCCTGGTCTCAACGTTGGCCGGCCAGGTCGTGCAACGCGTGCCAGTGGTGAACGGCAAAGCCGGCGTGCAGGAAACATTATTCGCTGAACTCAGAACGCGACTCAGGGATGTGCGCACCGGCCCGGACGGCGCGGTGTACCTGTTGACCGACAAGGCGTTTGGCCGCGTCTTGCGCGTGCTTCCGCGCGATTAGGGCGGCCGGCTCGTGCCGAATGTGTTACTCGAATCCGTACTACTCGAATCCGTTGCCAAAGATCGGCAGTTCTGTCGCCATCACATTGACTGAGCCGAGCACGACTCGGCCAGTCGCATCGCGACCGCTGCTTTGCAGAATAATTGCCGGCCGATTACCGGGTAGTGCGATCAAGCTGGCGCGCAAGGAGTAGCTGCCGACCGGCAGTGCGGGCGGGACTATGAAGGTCGTGCTGAACACTATGCTTGCGCCGGGCAGGACTGCGCGCGGATTCTGTGTAAAGTCTCCGGACCATTGTGCGACGCCGCCGCCATCAAGCAACTGCAGTCGCAGCGCGAAATCGTGATAGATCGGCGCGCTGCCGGTGTTGGCCAGCGTCGCGTTCGCCGAAAACGCTGCGCCCGCGTTGAGCGGGTTGGGCAGCTCGACGCGATCCAGATGAAGGTTATAGCCGAGCGTGCGCCGGATCAGCGCCAGCGCAGCGAGGAATCCGGACTCCTCGTGTTTGCCCGCTGGTCCAAGGAAACTGAGGTGGTAAAGGCGAATCAGCGACTCGATATCCGTGCGTCGTGACACCCAGACGTTTTTCTGGCTGGCAAGCGGACTCTCGCCAGAAAGCGGATGACTTTGCCAGTTGTCGCGCGATGCCGGGGTCTCGTTCGCCATTGCCCATTCCAGATTCCAGTTGCCACTGTCGTCACACAGCGGCAATGGTGGTGCAAACAAATTGCAGTTGCCGGTAAACGATGGGAAGTAGTCTTCATGAAATCCGAATTCGGTGTTGCCCACGTCGACCAGGCGTGCATAGCGTGTCTGCAATGGCGTGTTCAGGAAGACCTGCTGATAACGATCGCGCAATGCCTGCTTGGCGGCGTTTCCCGGTTCCAGCGTCGGGCAGCCGGTCTGGTGCCATTCACCCCACAGTCCGAGCAAGCCGACTTGGACTGCTGTCAGGCGCGCGTCGCCGTCATAGCGTGCGGCCATGGCCGTGATCAGCTGCTGCATCTGCGCAATCATGTCGGCATCGTTCCAGTCCGGCGCGCGACCCGGTCCGTCGCCGTTGCAACTGGTGTAATTGGTCGCGCCGATACTGAGTGGCGCCTGTTCCAGAAACAGCGGATAGTCGCGTTCGTTCTGACCGCCGCCGTAGTACTGGTCGATGCCACTTCCTGCGCTGTCCGGATAATCTGCAACCAGTCTCAGCACAAATGTGGCATCCGGAAACGCCGTGCTGATGGGCGTGATATGGCGCTGTTCAAATCCGTCCCAGTCGAACACCTGATCCGCGGTCTCCACCTCGCGCCAGGGTACGTACACATGGAAAATACGCGTGGTGTAAAAGTCATCCACGCCACCATCCGCGGCAAAGGTTGTGCCCCAGAGCATGTAGCCCTTGTGCGGATTGCTCAGGTCATCGCTGCTGCGTGCCGGTAGAAATTCGGCGGCACGCAACGGCACCAGAAAAATCCCGCTGAACAATGCAATCGCCAGCACTCGTCTAGTCATGTGCGGAGGTTAGCGCTTTATGGCCATCCCGATCTGCGTGCTTGCTTGCGCTTTCAGCTTTTGAACACGCAAGCTCGGGCACAATCCGGGCCGCGGTGCGCGGCGTTCCGGACCGCCCGCTACGTGCTTTCGCGACATCGAATCGACCGGTTGGACTGCCACGATCGGTGGTCAGCTCGGGCACCGCTGGCTTGGCATGACAGAGATTGCTCGCTGTGGTATTCAGTTGCTACAAATCAGATGCTGCGCAAGTGCCCGTGCGAAACAGCGCGGTAGCGTGGATAGTCAGCCACAGGTCGCCCTGCATTGGCTGCCGACTGGCCTGAGTCCAGCCGCGGCACGCCGATCAGAATGGCCTGTTCAATCAATGCGACACGGTAGTAAAAAACATCATGAATAAACTCGCCCGCGTGAAAGTCCCGTCTGCTGCCACCGCCGGCAAGCAACCCGCTCGCACAACTGTTCCAGAAAAAGTTGCCGAGCTTGATCTGGCGCAGAAGCGTTCGCGAGCGGTTCTCGCGGCCATTATCGCGTTTCGCGATGGTGATTTTTCTGTGCGCCTGCCGAAGAACTGGGAAGCCACGGACGGTCGAATTGCCGAGGCGTT
The DNA here is from genome assembly GCA_034440555.1 of Pseudomonadota bacterium. GTDB lineage: Bacteria > Pseudomonadota > Gammaproteobacteria > Xanthomonadales > Ahniellaceae > 0-14-3-00-62-12. The sequence goes on along the minus strand of JAWXCG010000168.1, from coordinate 19,702 downwards.
CAATCAGACCATCGCGCTGAAGGAACACATCAGCACCGAGGTCTCGCAACTGAGCAATGCCGTCGGCAAGGAGGGGCGATTGCGGCAACGTATGCTGTTGCCCGGATCACTCGGCGGATGGGCGCAGGACGTAGGTTTCATCAACACGCTGATGGACGATCTGGTGCGGCCGACGACAGAAGTCGCGCGTACGATCGGTGCGGTCGCCAAAGGCGACCTCGGGCAGTCGATGGAGCTGGAGGTGGACGGGCGCGCGCTCAAGGGCGAGTTTCTGCGTTCCGCGAAGCTGGTAAACACGATGATCGAGCAACTCTCGGTCTTCACTTCGGAAGTAACCCGTGTTGCGCGCGAGGTCGGAACCGAAGGCAAGCTGGGTGGCCAGGCAAAGGTCAAAGGCGTCTCGGGCGTGTGGCGAGAGCTCACCGATTCGGTCAACCAGATGGCTGGCAACCTGACAGCGCAGGTGCGCAACATTGCCGAAGTGACCATCGCCGTGGCCAACGGTGATCTCTCCAAGAAGATCACCGTTGACGTGCGTGGTGAGATTCTGCAGCTGAAGGAAGCGACCAACACGATGGTCGATCAGCTGCGTTCGTTCGCTTCGGAAGTCACCCGCGTCGCGCGTGAAGTCGGCACCGACGGGCGCCTCGGCGGCCAAGCCGTCGTGCCGGGCGTGGCGGGCACCTGGAAAGACCTTACCGACTCGGTCAACGCGATGGCGACCAACCTGACTGCACAGGTGCGCAATATCGCGACGGTAACCACAGCGGTGGCGCGCGGCGATCTTTCCCGCAAGATCACCGTGGATGTGAAAGGCGAAATTCTGGAGTTGAAGGAAACCATCAATACCATGGTCGACCAGCTCAACGGTTTTTCTTCGGAAGTCACCCGCGTCGCTCGCGAGGTCGGTACCGAAGGCAAGCTCGGTGGCCAGGCGCAGGTACCGGGTGTGGCCGGAACCTGGAAGGATCTCACCGACTCGGTGAACTCGATGGCGTCCAATCTTACTGGCCAGGTGCGCAACATTGCTGGTGTCGCCACGGCCATTGCCAAGGGCGATCTGTCGTCAAAAATCACGGTCGAAGTGAAAGGCGAAATCCTGGCGCTGAAGAACACCTTGAATACCATGGTCGATCAGCTCAACGGATTTGCGTCGGAGGTGACGCGCGTCGCGCGCGAGGTCGGCACGGAGGGCAAACTCGGTGGTCAGGCTGAGGTGGGCGGGGTGGCGGGCACCTGGAAGGATCTCACCGATAACGTGAACTTCATGGCCTCCAATCTTACCGGGCAGGTGCGCAACATCGCCGAAGTCACCACGGCGGTAGCCAATGGCGATCTGTCCAAGAAGATCACCGTTACCGTCCGCGGCGAGATTCTGGAGTTGAAGAACACCATCAATACCATGGTCGATCAACTCAACGGTTTCGCGTCGGAAGTGACACGCGTGGCGCGCGAAGTGGGCACTGAAGGTGAGCTGGGTGGGCAGGCTGAAGTGCGCGGTGTGGCGGGTACCTGGAAGGACCTGACCGACTCGGTCAATGCGATGGCCACCAACCTCACCAGTCAGGTGCGCAACATCGCGGACGTGACCACGGCGGTGGCCAATGGCGACTTGTCCAAGAAGATCACGGTCGATGTGAAGGGCGAAATTCTCGCACTGAAAAACACCATCAATACGATGGTCGATCAACTCAACGGCTTCGCTGGCGAAGTCAGCCGCGTCGCGCGCGAGGTGGGTACCGAGGGCAAACTCGGCGGCCAGGCCGCTGTGCCAGGCGTGGCCGGCACCTGGAAGGATCTGACCGACAACGTCAACTCGATGGCGTCAAACCTTACTGGTCAGGTCCGCAACATTGTCGATGTCGCGACCGCGGTGGCCAATGGTGACCTTTCCAAGAAAATCACGGTCGACGTAAAGGGTGAAATTCTCGAGCTGAAAAACACGCTCAACACGATGGTCGACCAGCTCAACGGTTTCGCTTCCGAGGTCAGTCGCGTCGCTCGCGAAGTAGGTACCGAGGGCACGCTCGGCGGCCAGGCAGAGGTACCGGGCGTGGCCGGTACCTGGAAGGATCTGACCGACAACGTGAACTTCATGGCCTCGAACCTGACCGGTCAGGTGCGCAACATTGCCGATGTCGCCACGGCGATCGCCAAGGGAGATCTCTCGTCGAAGATCACCGTCGAAGTGAAAGGAGAAATCCTCGCGTTGAAAAACACGCTCAACACGATGGTCGATCAGCTCAACAGTTTCGCCTCTGAAGTCACCCGCGTTGCCCGTGAAGTTGGCACCGAGGGCAAGCTCGGCGGTCAGGCCGAGGTCCCAGGTGTCGCGGGTACCTGGAAGGATCTGACCGACTCGGTCAATGCCATGGCCACCAACCTCACCTCCCAGGTGCGCAACATCGCCGATGTGACCACCGCCGTGGCCAACGGCGATCTGTCCAGGAAAATTACCGTAACTGTGCGTGGCGAAATCCTCGAGCTGAAGGACACCATCAACACCATGGTTGATCAGCTGAATGCATTTGCCGGCGAGGTCAGCCGCGTCGCGCGCGAAGTGGGCACTGAAGGAAAGCTGGGTGGTCAGGCCGATGTGCGCGGAGTGGCCGGGACCTGGAAGGATCTCACCGACAACGTCAATTCGATGGCTTCCAACCTCACCGGCCAGGTGCGCAATATCGCCGAGGTGACCATCGCCGTGGCCAATGGCGATCTTTCCAAGAAAATCACGGTTGAGGTGCAAGGCGAAATTCTAGCGTTGAAAAATACGATCAACACCATGGTCGAACAGCTGCGCTCGTTCGCAGCCGAAGTCAGCCGCGTGGCGCGCGAAGTAGGCACCGACGGTAAGCTCGGCGGTCAGGCGGCAGTACCCGGCGTCGCGGGTACCTGGAAGGATCTCACCGACAACGTCAACTCGATGGCGTCCAACCTCACTGGCCAGGTGCGTAACATCGCGACGGTGGCAACGGCTATCGCCAAGGGCGATCTCAGCCGCAAGATCACCGTGGACGTGAAGGGCGAGATTCTGCAGCTCAAGGAAACCATGAACACCATGGTCGAGCAGCTCGGATCGTTTGCTTCAGAAGTATCGCGTGTTGCGCGCGAAGTGGGCACCGAAGGCAAACTCGGCGGGCAGGCGGTCGTGCCTGACGTGGCCGGCACCTGGAAGGACCTGACTGACAATGTGAACTCCATGGCCTCTAACCTCACCGGCCAGGTGCGCAATATCGCCGAGGTGACCATTGCCGTAGCCAATGGCGATCTCTCCAAGAAAATCACCGTCGATGTGCGCGGTGAGATTCTGCAAGTGAAGGAGGCGACCAATACGATGGTCGATCAGCTGCGCTCGTTCGCTTCAGAAGTCACCCGCGTCGCGCGTGAAGTTGGCACCGACGGGCGCCTCGGCGGTCAAGCCGTCGTGCCGGGTGTGGCGGGCACCTGGAAAGATCTTACCGACTCGGTCAACGCGATGGCGACCAACCTGACTGCGCAGGTGCGCAATATCGCGACGGTAACCACAGCGGTGGCGCGCGGCGATCTTTCCCGCAAGATCACCGTGGATGTGAAAGGCGAAATTCTGGAGCTGAAGGAAACCATCAACACCATGGTCGACCAGCTCAATGGTTTTTCTTCGGAAGTCACCCGCGTCGCACGCGAGGTCGGTACCGAAGGCAAGCTCGGTGGACAGGCGCAGGTGCCGGGTGTTGCCGGAACCTGGAAGGACCTGACCGATAACGTCAACTTCATGGCTTCCAACCTTACCGAGCAGGTTCGCGGCATCGTTAAAGTTGTGACGGCAGTGGCCAATGGCAATCTGACGCAACGTCTTACCGTGCTGGCAAAAGGTGAGGTCGCCGCGCTGGCGGACACCATCAACTACATGACCGACACGCTGGCGATCTTTGCCGAGCAGGTGACCAATGTGGCGCGCGAAGTCGGGGTCGACGGGCGGCTCGGTGGTCAGGCCAATGTGCCTGGAGCGGCCGGCACGTGGAAGGATCTCACCGGCAACGTTAACTTGCTCGCCGCCAATCTTACAACTCAGGTGCGCGCCATCGCCGAAGTTGCCACGGCGGTGACCAAGGGCGATTTGACCCGCTCCATCCAAGTGGAGACCCGTGGCGAAGTGGCGGAGTTGAAAGACAACATCAACACCATGATTTCCAATCTTCGCGAAACCACGGAGAGCAATCGCGAGCAGGATTGGCTGAAGACCAACCTTGCCAAATTTACCGGCATGCTGCAGGGTCAGCGCGCGCTGAAAACGGTAGGTCAAATACTGCTGGCCGAGCTCGCACCGCTGGTTCAGGCCCACCAGGGCACCATTTACCATCTCGCAGGTGGCGATGCGGATCAACGGCTCGAGTTGCTGTCCAGCTATGCGCATGGCGGCGCTCTGCAGCTGGCCGCGACTCTGCGACTTGACGAAGGCCTGATCGGTCAGTGCGCGGTGGAAAAGAAGCGCATCTTGCTTACCGACGTGCCGCCCAACTTCATCACCATCTCGTCAAGCCTGGGCAAGGCGCGCAAGGTGAGCATTGTCGTCTTGCCAGTAATGTTTGAAGGGCAGACCAAGGCCGTCATCGAACTGGCCGCTCTGCAGAGCCTGAGCGCTGGATCGCTGGCATTCCTTGAGCTGCTAACGCAGAGCATCGGTGCAGTGTTCAACACGATTGAGGCGACCATGCGCACCGAGGGTCTGCTGACGCAGTCGCAGTTGCTCACCGTGGAACTGCAATCGCGTCAGAGCGAACTGCAGCAAAGCAACGAAGAGCTGGGCACCAAGGCCAGACTGCTGGCCGAACAGAATGCTGAGGTTGAGCGCAAAAATACCGAGGTTGAGCAGGCTCGTCACGCGCTGGAGGAGAAGGCGGCAGAGCTGGCGCTTACTTCCAAATACAAATCCGAATTTCTTGCCAACATGTCGCATGAGTTGCGCACACCGCTCAACTCGATTCTCATTCTCAGCCAGCAGCTTGCTGGCAACAGCGTAGGCAACCTGTCCGACAAGCAAGTGGAGTTCTCGCGCAACATCAACTCCTCTGGTACCGACCTGCTCAACCTGATCAACGACATCCTCGATCTGTCAAAAATCGAGTCCGGCACGGTTACCGTGGATATCGAGGAAATCTCGTTCGCCGGTTTGCGCGAAACCATCGATCGCAATTTCCGACACGTGGCCGAGGCCAAGAACCTGCCGTTCCACGTCGAGTTCGATGAGGAACTACCGCGCGCCATGGCGAGCGATCCCAAACGCTTGCAGCAGATCCTCAAGAATCTGCTATCCAATGCCGTCAAGTTCACCACGCAGGGGCAGGTGCAGGTGCGGGTCGGCTTTGCTCAACGAGGCTGGAGCATCGATCACCCGGTGCTCAGCAAGGCGCACCACGTAGTCTCTTTCGCAGTGGAGGACACCGGCATTGGCGTTGCTCCGGAAAAACAGCGTCTTATCTTCGAAGCCTTCCAGCAGGCAGATGCTGGCACCTCCCGCAAATACGGCGGCACCGGCCTTGGCCTCGCCATCAGTCGCGAGCTGGCGGCCTTGCTAGGCGGCGAGATCCGGCTCTACAGCGTGATTGGCATGGGCAGCGTCTTTACACTGTTCATGCCGCTGCGTTATTCCGGGGCGGAAAATTCGAGGATGTTGCCAGGCGAAAGAATCGGGGCAGAGGCGGCAATTGCGCAGACGTTCAACGCGCTGCCGAGCGCGCGCGACGTCCAGATCGCCGACGATCGCGATACCATTACCTTGGGCGAGATGGTGCTGTTGATCATCGAGGACGACCCGCATTACGCGCGCATCCTTCTGGGCATGGCGCGCGACAAGGGCTTCAAGGGTATCGTCGCCAACAAGGGGGCACTCGGGCTGGCACTCGCTCGACAGTATCGACCGGCGGCAATCTCCCTCGATATTTTCCTTCCGGACATGCTCGGCTGGACGGTGCTCAATCAACTCAAGCTCGACCCTTCGACCCGGCATATTCCGGTGCAGGTGATCAGCGTTGAGGAAGAGCGGCAGCATGGGCTGGCGCGTGGCGCGTTTGCCTATCTGGTCAAGGCGTCCACCACCGAAGGCATGGAAGCGGCATTCGACCGCATTGCGAACTTCACCGCGCCGCGCACCAAACGATTGTTGATTGTCGAAGACAACGACATCGAGCGCGCCGCCATTATGGATCTGCTCGGACACGCGGATATCGAAACAGTGGCAGTAGGTACTGGTGGTGAGGCAATACAAGCGATGTGCGCGCAGCCGTTCGACTGCGTGGTGCTCGATCTGCGCCTGCCCGATATGTCCGGCTTCGAGTTGCTCGAGCAAATACACGCCGCGCCGGCGTTGGCGGAGGTGCCTGTCGTTGTGTTCACCGGCAAGGATTTAAGCACGCAGGAGCAGACGCGGCTGCAGGCAATGGCCAAGAGTATTATTCTCAAGGATGTGCAATCGCCCGAACGACTGCTCGATGAAACGGCACTGTTCCTGCACCGGGTGGTGACTGAATTGCCAGCGGACAAGCAGCGGATGCTCGAGCTGCTGCACGGCTCCAACGAAATCCTGCGCGGGCGCAAAGTACTTGTGGTCGACGATGATGCGCGCAATATTTTTGCGCTGACCAGCATGCTCGAGAATCAGGACATGGATGTACTCAGCACGACGACCGGCCGCGGCGCCATCGACATCATCCAGAACACGCCAGACATCGGAATGGTGCTGATGGATATCATGATGCCGGACATGGACGGTTACGAGACCATGCGCGAGATCCGCAATGTGTTGCAACTGCGCGACCTTCCCATCGTCGCACTCACCGCCAAGGCGATGAAGGGCGATCGGGAAAAATGCCTGGATGCCGGTGCCAGCGACTACATCGCCAAGCCGGTGAATACCGACCAGCTCCTGTCGTTGATGCGGGTCTGGTTGTTTCGATGATTTGACGGATGCCAGGCAGGAACCATTTCCCTATGAACATTGACGCAGCGTCGGACGACAACCACGGCCAACCTCCGCGTGCTGCGCTGCGTCCCGAAACCACGCAGACTGGGAGTGACTCAGCGGATGAGCCGATCAGCATCCTGATCGTGGACGATGAGCCGAGGAATCTTACCGTCCTCGAAACTGTCCTGAGTGACCCCAGCTACCGGCTGGTGCGCGCGGGTACAGGGGAGCAGGCGTTGCTGGCACTGGTCAACGAAGAGTTTGCACTGCTGATCCTGGATATCCGGATGCCGGGCATGACCGGACTCGAGTTGGCGCAGATCATCAAGGAGCGCAAGAAAACGGCGGACATTCCGATCATATTCTTGACTGCTTTCTACAACGAGGACCAACACGCAGTTGAGGGTTACGTCAGCGGTGCTGTGGACTATCTGCACAAGCCGGTGAATGCGACGGTTCTGCGCGCCAAGGTCGCCGTGTTCGCGGAAATACACCGAAAAAATCGCGCGCTCGCACGGTCAAACCACGCCTTGATTGCTGAAGTGACCGAGCGCCGACACATTGAGACGCAGCTGCGCGAACTCACCGCAACGCTCGAGGACCGCGTTGCGGAGCGTACCCAGGCTTTGCAACAGTCAGACCGCAGGTTGCTGAGTTTCATGAACAGCATCACTGACGGTCTGTCGCTGCTGGACAAGGACTGGCGTTACACCTATTTCAGCGAACAGGGCGCGCGCATGCTTGACATGCGCGTCGAACAGATTCTGGGCAACTGCATCTGGGATGTGTTTCCGCACACCAGGGGAAACAAGTTTGAAGAGGGCTTTCGTCGCGCGGTAGAGACCGGCCAAACGGTTTCGTTCGAGGAATATTATCCGGAGCCTGTCCACGCGTGGCTTCATTGCCACTGCTATCCGACCGATGAAGGATTATTCGTATATTTTCATGATTCATCTGAACGCAAGCGCGTTGAGCAGGCACTGCAATCGGCGACGGCCGCGGCCGAAAAAGCCAACCTCGCGAAATCGGAATTTCTGTCGAGCATGAGCCATGAGCTGCGCACACCACTGAGTGCGATCCTGGGCTTCGCTCAGCTCATCGAGTCTGGCCCGCCAGCGCCAACCCCTGCTCAGGAACAAAGTATCGATCGCATTCGCCAAGCCGGCTGGTATCTCCTTGACTTGATCAACGACATTCTTGATCTGGCCTTGATCGAGTCGGGTAAACTGCTGCTGTCAATGCAGGCGATACCAATCAACGAGGTTGTGCGCGAGAGTGCCGCCATGGTGCAAACACAAGCGCAAAACCGTGACGTTCATGTGTCGTACCCTTCACTGCAATCGCTGCATTGCGTCATGGCTGATCGCACACGGTTGAAGCAGGTATTGATCAATCTGTTTTCCAACGCCATCAAATACAACAAACCAGGGGGAGCGGTTACGGTCGACTGCATACTGAGCGGTGCTGAGCGGATCCGTCTGAGCGTGTCGGATACTGGAGATGGCCTGACGCCGGATCAGCTGTCGCAGCTGTTCCAGGCGTTCAATCGTCTGGGTCGGGAGAAAACAGGCGAAGAAGGAACCGGCATTGGATTGGTGGCGAGCAAGCGACTGGTTGAAATGATGGGCGGCACCATTGGCGTGCAGAGTGAAGTCGGCCAAGGCAGTGTGTTTTGGATCGAACTAAGTCTCACACTTGCTGCGGAATCCATCGCCGTGCTTGAGCAACCGATGCGGACGTCGAAAGGCGGCCAGGCCAGCGCGCCGGCACATACCGTGCTCTATGTCGACGACAACCCGGCCAATCTCTCTTTGGTAGAGGAGCTGTTCGCGCGACGGCCAGAAATCTTCTTGTTCACCGCAAGTAACGGTGATCGCGCAGTCGCGTGCGCGCGCTCGGAACGGCCGGATGCCATTGTGATGGACATCAACCTGCGAGAAACCAGTGGCGCGGAGGTGCAAAAAATCCTGGCTGATGACCCCGCGACGGCAGGTATTCCGATTATCGCGCTTGGCGCAAACGTTGACGTGCAGGAGGGCGTGCCGGCAGGTTTCTTTCGCTATCTGTCGAAACCCATAAAGGTGAATGAGTTGATGAGTGCTCTGCATGCAGCGCTGAATATTGCCCAGGCACGTGCTGATGCTTCAATCAAGGTAGCTGGCGATCCGCACTGAAGCGGTGGCGCCCGCCTCATGGAAACAGCAACTCCACAGTGTGCAACGCCATCGCGTGACCGGCGACGTTGCTTAAGGGGTACCGCGAAGGGCAGCGTCCACGGGCAACGCTTCCGGTGCTGCGTCCTCTTCGTCCTGCGGCCCACGCGCGAACGCCGAGCGCATGGCGTCATCATCACGCAGCCCTTCCCATCGCGCGATAACGAGCGTGGCGACGCCGTTTCCAATCAGGTTGGTAATGGCACGCGCCTCTGACATAAAGCGATCAATGCCCAGAATGAGTGCGACACCTTCGACTGGCACTTTGCCGCCAAGCACACCCAGAGTGGCAGCGAGTGTGATGAAACCCGATCCGGTGACGCCGGCCGCGCCCTTTGAGGTCAGCAAAAGTACACCGAGCAGGATCAGTTCATCGCGCAGAGAAAGATCGACGCCAACGGCCTGGGCGATGAAGATCGATGCCATGGTCAGATAGATGCAGGTGCCGTCCAGATTGAACGAATAGCCGGTTGGTAAGACCAGCCCGACCACCGATCGATGGCAGCCGGCTTCTTCAAGACGCCGCAGCATGCGTGGCAGCGCCGATTCTGATGAAGAGGTGCTGAGTACCAGCAGCAGTTCGCGTCGAATAAATTTGAGGAATTGCCACAGCGAGAATCCTGACAGCCGTGCCACGCCGCCCAGCACGACGAACACGAACAGCAGGCAGGTTGCATAGACCGACAGCAGCAACCAGCCAAGTGAGGCCAGGGTACCGACGCCGAACTTGCCGATGGTGAATGCCATGGCGCCAAAAGCGCCGATCGGCGCCGCACGCATGATCAGTGCGACTATGCCAAAGAACACGTGCGAGAGTTCGTCCAGCCCATCAAGTACCTTGCGCCCGGACGCGCCTAGATGAGTCAGCGCGATGCCGAACAAAACAGCGATCAGCAGCACCTGCAACAGTTCACCGGCGACGAACGCCGAAGCGAATGTGTCAGGAATGATATGCAGTAAATAACTGACGATGCCTTGTTCGTGTGCCGCCTGGCGGTAGTCAGCGATGGCGCTGGCGTCGATCGCGGCGGGGTCGATATTCATGCCGGCCCCAGGCCGAACGGTGTTGGCCACCACCAGCCCGATCACCAGCGCGAGTGTGGTGAGTATCTCGAAATAGATCAGGGCTTTGACGCCGATACGACCGACTTGCTTGAGATCGCCCATCTTGGCGATGCCGACCACCACGGTCAGAAAGATGACCGGGCCAATGACCATCTTCACCAGCTTGATGAAGCCGTCACCCAGCGGCTTCATCTTGGTGGCAAGCTCCGGCTCATACACGCCCAAGAGCACGCCGACTGCGATCGCGATCAATACCTGGATGTAAAGATTTTTCCACCATGTCTGGCGCATGTGATTTTCCGGATGGATGTTGCGGTCTTGGCCGCATCCGATTGCTCAGTGCGCAGAGTCAGTTTAGGTGCAATGGCCGCAAGCAGGGCATCGTCACGTCATCACGGCCACGGTTGGCGCAGCCATCGACCGCCTGATTGCAGTTGCCTGCCCGGTTTCGCTGCCACTTTACGTATATAGAAATAGCCGCGCCATCGTTGTATCGGGCTGCGGCACCTGTCCCCCTCGGAGCAATTCATGAAACAACTGATTCTCGCCTTTTTTCTGGTCGTAGGCACTGTCTCTGCACAAGCCGCGATGCCCGGAGATTTCGATCCTACCTACGGCAATGCCGCGCCGGGATATTCAATCACGCCACTGAATGACATGGCAGAGGCGTTCGACCTGGTTCTGTTTCCCGATGGTTCCAAGGTGACCAGCGGCATCACTGTGTCGGCTGGCGTTGTTGAGCCCGTGCTGACGCGTTACAAGCCAGACGGCAGCGTCGATTTCGGATTCGGCGTTGGCGGTCATGCCATCGTCTCGGGCATGGCGGATGCGCCCACTGGTTACACCCAACTGACCATGTATCGCAATCAGCTGTATCTGCTCGTGCCAGCGGGCGTTCGTCTGTATGTGTTCAACTACGACACCAGCGGTTTATTGAATGCGGCCTTTGGTACTGGTGGCGTGCGCATCATCGATGTCCAGACCGGTAACGCGATTGTCGATATCGCGATGCAGAAATCGCGCATCATTGTGGCGGCGCGCATGCGCAATCCCGCAACGTTGGAGCGCGATTTCGTCTTGATCGGACTGCGCACCAATGGTGCGTTGGATGCCGGTTTTGGTGCGGGTGGAATCGCGCTGCATTCGCTAAGTTCGGGTCCGTCGTCGACGGAGCATTTCACCGGGCTGGCGATCGCACCTGACTATCGCATAGTCGCCGGCGGCCGCAGCGCCAGCGATATTTCTGTGACCGATCCCTACGACTTCGTGGTGGCAAGGTTCCTGGTCAATGGCGGCGTCGATCCAAGCTTCGGCACCACCGCTCCCGGTTTCAGCCGCATTGACTTCGGGTACAACGACTTCGGTCGCCGCGTCGCGTTGTATTCCAACTTGCAAGTGCTGATCGCCGGCTCAGTATGCAAGACCATCGACCCGGCGACAGGAGAGTCCTATTGCGTCATCGGCACGGCGCGTGTGTTGCATGATGGCTCAGTCGACCCCAGCTGGAATGGCTCGGGCACGCAGCTGACCGACTTGGGCGGCGGTGGCCTGGTGGTGACCGACGTGGCGCTCGATCGCAAGCAGCGCGCCCTGGTCAGCCATATCTGGTATCGCGCGCTGGGTGTCGACCACGATGCTGGCCTGACCCGCTACGACTTCCTGGGCAATGTTGATTCTGCATTTGGCGCGGGCGGTCACGGCCTGTATCAGTTCGGCTATCCGCTCAATGGTTACCACACGGTCAAAGTGCTGGACGCAACGTACGTTGATACCTGCGGTCTCACTGGCAAAGAAACCGCGCCGGATACGTTCGTCTTCGAGATGGTGGTGGCGCGACACTTCAACTTCTGACGTTTCGACGCGTTCGTCGCTCCGGCTTTTTGCATTGTCCTCCAGCCGTTTGTTCCGCGCAGACGGATGGAGGGCGTTGGCAATTGTCATTTGCTGATGGCGTCGACGAACGCACACTTCGCGAAGTTTGATTGTGCTGGTGAGGGGGTGGTGACGGCCAACCTGCGGTCGAATCAAAAAAGCAGCGGCAGATGCGTAAACACCGCCACGGTGGCCAGACCGGTGGCGTTCACCGTAATCAGCAGGCCTTCGCCGCTGCGTGATGTACCGCCGTACCAGGTGCCGTTCATGAAATTGCTGCTGATGACATTCGTTGAACGGCTGCAGTTTGCAGCTGTCGGTAAATGCAGTGACGAGCAGCAGTTTCAGCACATAGCCGCCGGTTCCGAAGCGCGCGGAATCGGCTCTGTCGGAGTCCCAGCTGAAGTTCGCCGCCTCGCAAGCTGGTGAAGTCTGCGCGGATGCGGTCCCAGCGCTTACGCACGGTGGAAATGTGGTTGAACGCAGCGCCAAAGTTGCTGCCGGTTGCCGAAGTCAGATCGAATTCAATAGTGCGGCCGCTGAGCTGGCCGGCGCCAATCATCCAATACTGGGTACCGACCTGAGTGGCATCGACTTGTGGCGGACCCGCGATGACGCAGGTTCCGCCCTGCAGTCCGGCAGCGGTCGCATCTGACACCAGCGCCCCGATCAGCGCTCCGGTACTTGCGGTGAGTGCCATCACCGTTGCGCCATTGAGCGCCACGAGAAGGCGTCCATCGTTGGTGTAGTTCATGCCGGCCGGCGAGCCCACCGTGGCGAAGGTGCCAATCAAAGCACCGCTGTTCGCATCGAATCGAATCGAAGAATTCGGCGCGCGCAAGGCTCGAAATGGATAGGAAAGTCGAGTGGATGTCGCGGGCATCCGGACGCTGACTCACAGATCGGGAAACCCCGGAGGGTGGGCTCGACTGTACTCTGCCGCCAACTGGGTATCGACGACAGGACCGCGACACGATAAAACGTTGTGCAGCTTGGTCACGATTGCTCGCATCGCAGTTTGTGCCGGGGCTGATTATCCCTTGGGAAAACTCTGAACAAGTTCGGAGCGTAGATAGCCCCCTGAGTCAGGGGACGAAAAACCGCAGGTTTTTAGAGGTGTGGCAAACGATAAGCGGTACAGCCTTATTCAGACCTTCCTTAGTTGATCAGGATCCAGATGAATCTTCCCTCCGATCAGGAGCTTCACCAACAGGCGGCAGCATTCGGTAGCAAGCTGTTGGAATCGCGCATGAAACTAGCCAGTGCTGAGTCGTGCACGGGTGGTTGGCTGGCCAAGGTGGCTACCGAGGTACCTGGCAGCTCGAACTGGTTCGATTGCTCGTTCGTTGCTTATAGTTACGATGCCAAGGAATCCATGCTCGGTGTCCAGCGCGTCACGCTGGAACGCTATGGCGCGGTAAGTGGTGAAACCGTAATCGAGATGGTGCGCGGCGCGCTTTCTCGATCACGGGCGGACGTCGCCGTGGCCATAACCGGGATTGCCGGCCCGGGCGGCGGTACGCGCGAAAAGCCGGTCGGTACGGTCTGGATGGCGTGGGCCAAGGGCCATCACCCGCCGACAGCCGAGGTCCACTATTTTCCCGGAGACCGCGATGCGGTGCGCCGCGCCACGGTAAAAGTAGCGATCGAGGGGCTTGAGAAAATTCTTACCGAAAACACCTAGGATTTCTCATGGTGGACACGGTGGCTGTGGGATAATTTACGCTGACACGAGGAACTGGCCATCGAACCTGTCATCGCAGGTTCTGAGACCCGTCACGTTCACGCTCGCCGTCCACTGACACTGAGGATTGACCATGGCTTCGGAAGACAACAAGAAACGCGCACTCGCCTCGGCGCTGTCGCAGATTGACAAGCAGTTCGGCAAGGGCGCGGTAATGCGCATGGGCGATAAGGTCAACGAACCGATCGATGTGGTTTCGACCGGTTCGCTCGGCCTGGATGTGGCGCTTGGCATCGGTGGCTTGCCGCGTGGCCGCGTCGTGGAAATCTACGGGCCAGAGTCATCCGGCAAGACCACCTTGACCCTGCAGGTGATTGCCAACTGCCAGCGTAACGGCGGCACCGCAGCGTTTGTCGATGCAGAGCACGCGCTCGATCCGACCTATGCCGAAAAGCTTGGCGTGGATGTCGACAATCTATTGGTATCGCAGCCGGACACCGGTGAGCAGGCGCTTGAAATCACCGACATGCTGGTGCGCTCAGGCGCGGTTGACGTAGTCGTCATTGACTCGGTAGCGGCGTTGACGCCGAAGGCCGAAATCGAAGGTGAAATGGGCGACAGCCACGTTGGCCTGCACGCGCGATTGATGAGTCAGGCACTGCGCAAACTTACTGCCAACATCAAGAAATCCAATTGCATGGTGATCTTCATCAATCAGATCCGCATGAAGATCGGCGTGATGTTCGGCAGCCCGGAAACCACCACCGGTGGCAACGCGCTGAAGTTCTATGCTTCGATCCGTCTGGATATCCGCCGCACTGGCGCGGTGAAACGTGGCGAAGAAGTGATCGGCTCGGAAACTCGCGTCAAAGTCGTCAAGAACAAACTGGCACCGCCGTTCCGCCAAGCCGAGTTTGAAATCCTTTACGGCGAAGGCACTTCGCGCGAAGGCGAAATCATCGAGATGGGCGTAGCCGCCAACTTGATCGACAAATCGGGCGCCTGGTACAGCTACAACGGTGATCGCATCGGTCAGGGCAAGGACAATGTCCGCATCTTCCTGAAAGAGCATCCCGAGATCACCAACGACATCGACGCCAAGTTGCGCGACAAATTGCTGACCAGCAAGATCGGTCTGCCAGTCGCGGCTGCAGCGGATGCGGAACTCGAAGACGCTTGATCGCCTGCAAGCCGGGATTGCCACCCGGCTTGTTTTTCAGCTCGGTTGACGGACGTCGAGGGCAAGCGGGGTAAGGCGCCGCGCATGAATAATGTGATCGGATTGTGCCGGATTTTATCCCGCCTGCTCGGCGCCCAAAGGGGCGCGTAGTCGGACTACGCATACGTTTGGGCATCAACGCAGGCGGGTTAAAAGACCAGCAAGAGTGTCACGTTCAAAAGAAGCACATTATTTCTGCGCGACGCCTAAGCTCCGCTTTCATCCACTCGAGAGAAATCATGGCGCGCCCCCCACCCAAACAGATGTCCACTCGCGATCGCGCGCTGAGTCTGCTGTCGCGTCGAGAGCAATCGCAGCGCGAACTCAAGCGCAAGCTGGTTCACAAGGGTGTCGCCAAAGAAGAAGCCGATCTGACCATAGAGTCACTGGCCGGCGCGCACCTGCAATCCAACGACCGCTTCGCTGGCATGATGGTTCGGCGCCGCATCGCCGATGGCTTTGGACCGATGCGCATCAGCGCCGAACTGGCCAGTCATGGCATTGCGCGCGATGTTATTCGCTCAGCGCTGGAAGAAGAATCGCCCGATTGGGCGGCCGCCGCCGACGAACACTACCGACGAAAATTTCGCAACATCGCCCAAGATTCAAAGGAACGCATGAAGCGCGTATCCTGGCTGGCGCAGCGTGGTTTTCCCATCGACATCGCCAAGCGCGTTGCCGCTATCGCCGAGACAGAGAACGAAGCGCAGGACTGAGTAGGGTCAGTCGGACTCGGACACCGATTGGTCGCTGAACTACTGTGACAGCGCGACAATTGCCGCGATGCCACCGAAGAACAGGAACAATAGAATCAATCCGAGCAAAGTCAGCCCGATCTGCACATAGCCAAGCACCATGCCGGCCAGTGCCATGCCATCGCCGTCGAGGGCACCGTCGGATCGACGAATTTCACTGCGCGCCATGTGCCCGGCGATGATCGCGACAATCGAACCGATCCATGGCAGCAGGATCCAGCTCAGCAACCCGGCTACCAGACTGACGATGGCGGTACTCGACGTCGGACGCGACGGCGCAACCGCGTACGGAGCTGGCGGTGCAGGTGGTGGACCAGGCACGGGCATTGATGGCGGCATGGGCGAATTCATGGCGAGAAATCCTCATGTGATCGGTGCGCAATATACATTCAAGCCAGTGCCTTCGTTCGTGCACGATTGACACACACGCTTGATTCAGCTTGGCCGTTCACCTAGTGTGGTGTGCAGCCGTGGCACTGGTCAGAAATCGAACTTGATGCCCTGCGCCAGCGGCAGTGAGTCGGAGTAGTTAATGGTATTGGTCTGACGACGCATGTACACCTTCCAAGCGTCTGAACCGGATTCCCGCCCACCGCCGGTTTCCTTCTCGCCACCGAACGCGCCTCCAATTTCGGCACCGCTGGTTCCAATGTTGACGTTGGCGATGCCACAGTCTGAACCCGCTGCGCTGAGGAATTTCTCGGCATGGCGGATGTCAGTGGTGAAGATCGACGACGACAGCCCCTGCGGCACGCCATTCTGCAACGCAATAGCCTCGTCGAGTGACTTGAACGCCATCACATAGAGGATGGGCGCAAAAGTTTCAGTCTGCACGCATTCGTCACTGTTTTTGACGCCGCGAATAATGGTTGGTTTGACATAGTTGCCGGCGCCATCAATAGCGACGCCGCCCACGATCACCTTGCCGCCCGCCGCCTTGGCCGACTCGATCGCCGTCAGGAATCGGTTCACCGAAGCCTTGTCGATCAGTGGTCCCATCAGCGTGCCGGGTTCAAGCGGGTCACCGATACGTGATTCGAGCTGCTCGTACGCGCCGACCAGGGTGTTGCACACCTCTTCGATGATCGACTCATGCACAAACACGCGGCGCGTGCTGGTGCAGCGCTGCCCAGCGGTGCCGACTGCGCCGAACACGATTGCCGGAATCGCCAGTTTCAGATCGGCGGTCTGGTCCACGATGATGGCGTTGTTGCCACCGAGTTCGAGCAAGGAGCGGCCCATGCGCTGCGCCACGCGCTCGCCAACCAGACGGCCGACGTGGGTCGAGCCGGTGAACGAAATCAACGGAACGCGACGGTCGTCAACAAAGCCTTGCGCGAGATCGCTACCGACATCGTTGAACAGGAAGAAGATGTCCGGATAGCCGTTGGCACGCAATACTTCGTTGCAGATGCGCATCGACGCGACCGCTGACAGCGAAGTTTTCGGCGAAGGTTTCCAGATCGTGATGTCGCCGCAGATCCCAGCAAGAAATCCATTCCAGGCCCAGACCGCGACCGGAAAATTGAACGCGCTGATCACCCCGACCAGGCCGAGCGGCTGGTACTGCTCGTACATGCGGTGGCCCGGACGCTCGGAATGCATGGTGTAGCCGTACAACATACGGCTCTGGCCCACGGCAAAGTCAGCGATGTCGATCATCTCCTGCACTTCACCATCGCCTTCGGCTTTGATTTTGCCCATCTCAAGTGCGACCAGTGAGCCCAGTGCGTCCTTATGCTTGCGCAAGGCATCGCCGCACAGGCGGATTGCTTCGCCGCGCTTGGGTGCCGGCGTCGTGCGCCAGATCGTGAAGGCTGCTTGCGCGCGCTCGATGATCGTCTCGTAGTCGGCCTGGCTGGACGCATGCACCTGGGCGATCGCTTCGCCCGTGCTCGGGTTGACCGATTCCAGGATGCCGGCGTCGCTGGTCGACGACCATTGGCCCTGGCCCAGATAGGTGCCGGAATTCACCGCGCCCAGGCCGAGCGCGTTCAATACTTGATGGGACATGGAAACCTCGGAGACTCGTAGGATTGTGAGACAGCTGCGGGCACAAAGCGCCCGCGCAAGGCCGAACATTCTAGCGTAGGTGAGGCAGATGGCGAATTCCCTTGCAGGCGCGGCTTCTGCAGGCGCGGCTTCTGCCGCGATTCCCCACAGCACAGTACTGACCTGAAGCGTTCCGCCGTCTGGCCAAGAGCGGCCATTGCAACCGCGGCGGCTCAACCAGCGCCGCCGTTGCCAGCCCCAACTCCCACCAGCGCGAATCGCGGCCCACACCCCTCCTACAGTAGAATGTCCGGCCATGTCCTCGTAGCTCAGCTGGATAGAGCGTTCGCCTCCTAAGCGGAAGGTCGCCGGTTCGAATCCGGCCGAGGACGCCACTCATTGTTTGCATGTGTCTGACGATCGCCAGGCGCGACCTCTCTATGATCCGTAATCTTGCCGCCTATCAATTCGTTCCCATTCACGATCCGGACTTGCTGGTGCAGAGTCTGCGCGTGCACTGCGTGGACGCCGGCTTGCTCGGCACCATCGTGGTCGCGGACGAGGGCATCAACTGCTTCGTCGCCGGAATGCCGGTTGCGGTAGGCGGTTTCATCGACTGGTTGAAATCTGACCCCCGTTTTGCGGCGATGCCGGTCAAACTCAGCGACAGCGACTCGGTGCCGTTCAAGCGACTGCGCGTCAAGCGCCGGCGCGAGATCATCACCTTCCGCCGCCCGCACATTGTGCCCAGCACCGGCCGTGCGCCTTCGGTTTCAGCACAGACGTTGTCGCGCTGGCTCAAGGCCGGGCGAGACGATTGCGGACGCGAGCTGTGCCTGCTCGACACGCGCAATGAACAGGAAGTGGCGCATGGCACCTTCGCAGGCGCCTTGACGCTGCCGATTGCCGGCTTTACCCAATTGCCCGAGGCCCTTGAGCCGCACCGTGCCTCAATGCAGGGCAAGACCATCGTCAGTTTCTGCACCGGCGGCATTCGCTGCGAGAAATCGGCGCTGTGGATGCGTGAAGCTGGCTATGAGAACGTGCTGCAACTCGACGGCGGCATTCTGGGTTATTTCGAGCAGGTCGGCGGATTCGGTTTTCACAATCGCTGCTTTGTGTTTGACGAGCGCGTTGCGCTGGACCCCGAATTAACTCCGCTCCACCGGTAGGAGCGCGCCTGGACACCATGGATGGAAGAGGTAAGGCCGCGTCGGCCGGGTCCGCTCCTACGCACTAATCAGATCCCATAAACTACGAAACTCGGCCGTGAGCGGTCGCTCGGCACGTCACCTGTTTCCGATTCCTGAAATATTGGGTTACTGACTTTTTTTGGACATTTACCCCAAGCCTTCGAGAAAATCTGAGCCACTAAGATTTCATGTTCTGGGTAACCACAATCTGCTTGACACAATTGGTTACAGTAAATTACTGTCGCAGATTGAACTACCACGATAAACCGCCTGGCGTTCCATGGCGACTGTATGTTCAGAATATTTTGTTTTACTCTTCTGCTTCTCGCCAGCTTCAACGAGTGCGTTGCCCGCGCCGATTCGAACGCGCCGTTCCCGCTGAACATCACCGTCACCGCGAACGCGGCCACGGCTGGGTATGCCAGCGTTGCCTTGTACCGCTGGGACGCCAATCTGCAGGCCGGCGTGTTGGTCGAGACCTACTCAATTCCTGGCCTGCCCTCCATTCCGGTCGATCCGCCAGGAAGCGGTGGTGGTGGAATCATTATTCCCAACTCCGCAGGTGGAAGCGACCGGAATGGCGCTATTCAACTCAGGGCGACAACGCGCTTCCCAAGAATCATCGTAAGGGGGCACCCGATGTGGTTTGGCATAGGCCGACTGGGGGTCACCTTGATCGACAGTCATGCGCGACTTCAGTTAGTGCGGGAAAGCAATGCGGTGCAATGTGCTGACGGGGAGCGACGACTGGAGCGTTTTCAATGCGATG
>JAWXCG010000167.1:0-4989 GCA_034440555.1 Pseudomonadota bacterium | reverse complement strand
GCGTCACCATCAATTCTGCGCAGCGAAATCCATTCAATCGCGGATTGTCTATTTCAGTTGAGGTGGTAACCGTGTTACCTGCACTGGCCAGGTGTCGAACGGCGCTGATGCTTGGTGGTTGGGGACCGGTACCCGAGTAGAAGGCAAATCCGGAGCTGCTGTTGGCGGGAACTTGCGGTGGGTGCGACGAAAGCATCGCCGTTTGATGCTATCTGCGGCGTCTCCCGCTACCGCCAGACACTTGGGACGCACGGCACTCCAGCGGTTCGATGTTCGCTGCCGCACCGACACTCCTTCCCTTGGGGTTTAAAAAGGCGAACGGCTGGGGCTACCGAACGGATGGCAAGCCAGAAGCGCGGTTTTCGCTCGAGGCGCCGCCATGCCAACGGGCATATGGATCGCGAAACGTAACGACGGATGCTCGTCGGAAACGAGGAACGTCGTCGTTCAGTCAAGGAGATCGGTATGGAAAGCTATAGCAAGGGAGTTCTGGGCGGCATCGTCGCGACTGCGGTCATGTCGGCGCTGATGCTGATGAAGAGCGCAATGGGTTTCATGCCGCAACTGGATGTCATCCAGATGCTGTCCACGATGATGAGCGTATCCCCCGTCATCGCCTGGTTTGTGCATTTCGGCATTGGCGCGATGTGGGGGTTGCTGTTCGCGCTCGCCTACAACGTCATCCCCGGCGGCAGTGCACTGGCAAAAGGAGTGTTGTTCGGCGCGGGCGCGTGGCTGCTGATGATGGTTATGGTGATGCCTATGGCCGGGGCGGGTTTCTTCGGCATGAAGATGGGCCTGATGGCACCGATGATGACCTTGGTGCTGCATCTGGTATTCGGAGCCGTGATGGGTCTGGTTTACGGGAATCCGGCGAACGTGGCCACTCGTCACGCCTGACCTCCGGAAGGTACGGAAACGTTGGCGCGCGCGGATCCGTCCGCGCGGGCAAACATCTATTTGCTCCCCTCTGGAAAATCCATGAGCAGGCTATCAAGCGGGATTGCACGCGTTGCCGCTTCAGCGGCATGCACATGTTCAAGCCACGCAACGCCACGGGGTGGTTGGTGCATTTGCTAACCGCCTGCGGTGAAAAGACGACGTTGCCGTTTTCCACCGGCGTAGGCGCCGCGCCGCAGCTCCCCAAGACGACGGAGAAAAACCATGGCAAGGACTACCGAACAGACCCCTCCGATTCGACGCGGGCAACCCGATGTCCTGCTCGGCCACGACGCATTTGCCGAGCGCTACCGCGAGGCCTTTTCGGATCCGGCTTTTGCTGCGGAAGGCACCGCGTTGGAACGTCTGGTCGAGGTGGCGTGGGGTGCGTACATCGAGGGTCGCAAGGCCCCGTTGACGCGCAAGGCCGGGGTCGGTTACGCCGACCCCGACTACAACTTGTCGCTGGATTGGTTGCAGGCGCGCGCAGCGATCGATGAAGCGCAGAAGCGCCAATGTGACCCAAGCTCGCCAACGCGAATCCTGCTGATCTGCGCGTCGCCGCGCAGCGAGCACACCTGTCCTGGAGAAATGTCCAAAAGTTTTCGTATGCTTGAGGCAGCACGGGCCGTGATCACCGGCAGCGGCTGTCAATGCGACACTCTTGAGTTGAGCCGCGTGACGGCCGAATACGGACGAAATATCCATCCTTGCAAGGGTTGCGTGTCGACGGCAATGCCGCTGTGTCATTGGCCGTGCTCGTGCTATCCCAACCACGGCCTTGGACAGACCCAGGACTGGATGGCTGAAATCTACCCGCTCTGGGCCGCCGCCCACGGCGTTTTGATCATCACGCCTGTGCACTGGAACCAGGCCCCGTCGGTGCTCAAGCTGATGATCGATCGGCTGGTCTGCGCCGACGGCGGCAATCCCGATCCGAGTTCCACGCACGGCAAGAACCCTGCGCTGGCCAAGGCGCTCGAGCTCGCCGACTGGGACTACCCGCAACACCTTGCCGGCCGAGCGTTTGGAGTCGTCGTGCATGGCGACACTGAAGGCGCGCAGACCTTGCGCCACTGCCTCGTCGACTGGCTTTGTGGCATGGGGCTTGTGGATGCGGGGTCTGCTGCGCAACTCGACCGCTACATCGGCTACTACGAACCCTACGCCACCAGCCACGTCGCCCTGGACACAGATGAAGCCATGTTCGAGGAAACGCGGAACGCGGCACGCGCCGTCATCGAGCAGGTGCGACGCCTGCGCGCCGGCGAAGAAGCGCCAGATGCGAAGCTCAAGCGTCCACGCGCGAAATGACGGGATGCACGTCGTAGTAGCTTCAGCCAAAAGGGCGAGTCGCAATGATTACATCGAGAAACGCTGAAATCGATCTTGAACGGGACGCGGCAACTCCATTTGGAGGGCGGCGCAACATCTTCACTTCCGTACTGGGAGGAGCGCTGGTGTTGTTCGGCGCAGTATTGCTGTTTGGCGGTATCTGGCTTGCGTTGACTGGCGGATCGCTTTATTACGTCCTGACCGGTGGTGCAATTGTCGTTTCGGGCGTCCTCATCTTCCGTCGCAATCGGCTGGGCGCGTGGCTGTATGCTGCGATATTCGCGCTCACCATCCCTTGGGCGTTGTGGGAGACAGGCCCCGATCCCTGGGCATTGGTTCCGCGGCTGGTCGCGCATGCGGTTTTGCTCGCTCTGGTTGCACTGGTTACCCCTTTTCTCATTCGGCGTACAACCTGGCCGCTCGCGCTCGGCGGTGCTGCGAGTTCGATTGTGGTGCTGGCTGTAGTGCTGTTCGGCGCTGCGATATCCGGCCCCGATCCTGTCCGCGGTTCTTATCCTGATAAAAGCCTCGCCGGACTGGAGCAGGCCACGGGTAGCGACTGGCCAGCCTGGGGCGGAACGTACGAGGGTCGCCGCTTCTCCCGCTTGGACCAGATCACGCCCGACAATGTCGGCGGACTCCAGCGTGTCTGGGTAGCCCACACCGGGGATCTGCCCTCTGGCGCTGGCAAAGGAAAGTACGCGCCTGAAACGACTCCACTGAAGATCGGAGATCGCCTTTATCTGTGTTCGGCGATGAACATTCTCATCGCGCTCAATGCAAGAACGGGGCAGGAACTGTGGCGTTTCGACCCGAAGGTTTCAGCGCGCTGGATCCCTTACTCGGCTACCTGTCGCGGAGTTGCCGCCTACCGTAAAGCAGCACCAGCGGCCGTTGACTCAAAGCCGAACTCGGGGTCGGAAGGGATCCAGGGTGTCCCTTCGCAAGGTGTTGCTGCGGTTGCAGGGAATGAAACAACGTGCAGCTTGCGGATCATCGAAGGCACGCTTGACGGGCGCTTGATCGCCGTGGACGCGGCATCGGGACGGCCCTGTGCCGATTTTGGCGTCAACGGTCAGGTCGACATCAAACAGGGAATGGGCCAGGTCTACCCGGGCATGGTGTCGATCACCGCGCCACCGGTGATCGTGCGGGGTGTTGTCATCACCGGCCAGCAGGTTCTGGATGGACAAACGAACAGTGCCCCATCAGGGGTCATTCAGGCGTTCGATGCGGTGACCGGAGCGCGTCGTTGGGCTTGGGATCTGGGTCGGCCTGGCGAAACCGGTTGGCCGGATCCGGGCAATGAATTTACCCGAGGCACGCCCAATATGTGGACCACCGCGTCGGCTGATGAGGCGCTTGGTCTGGTCTATCTGCCGATGGGCAACAGCGCGGTCGATTATTACAGCGCCGACCGCAGCCCGCAGGAGAACGAGTTTTCGTCCGCGTTGGTGGCACTGGATGCAACGACCGGGCGACCTGTGTGGCGATTCCAGACGGTGCATAAAGACGTGTGGGATTACGATCTGGGCAGCCAGGCAAGTCTGGTCGATTTACCCGATGCAACGCCAGCCATCGTCCTGTCCTCGAAGCAGGGCGAGATCTACATACTGGATCGTCGGACCGGACGCCCGCTTCATCCGGTTGCCGAACGTCCTGTGCCGCAAGGCGGAGTTGAGCCGGAGGAGCGTAGCGCTACACAACCCTTCAGTGGTTTTGCCACGCTGAGAAAACCCAACCTTGGCGAACGCGACATGTGGGGCATGTCTCCGATCGACCAGATGGTCTGTCGTATCCAGTATCAGCAGGCAGCCTATGACGGGTATTACACGCCCCCCACCGCAGACCGGCACTGGATCCAATATCCGGGTTACAACGGGGGCTCGGACTGGGGTTCGATTGCGATCGATGCAGCGCGTGGCGTGATTTATGCAAATTACAACGACATGCCCAATTACAATCGACTTGTTCCGCGTGAAGCTGCCAATCGCAAGGGCTGGGAGCCGCGTGGCCCCGACGGTAATACCGGCAAGGGTGGTGCGGAAGGAGAGGGCAGTGCCCAAGCCGGAACCCCCTATGCGATTGCCGTCAATGCCGGTTGGCGGCTGCCGTTGACCAAGCTTTTGTGCAAGGAACCGCCCTATGGCGGTATTCGCGCCATCTCGCTCGCAACGGGTGAAACCATTTGGGACCGGCCTTTTGGCACTGCTCGTGCAAACGGACCTTGGGGATTGGCGCTCGGCATTCCCTTTACGATCGGCACGCCCAACAACGGCGGCGCAGTGGTCACCGCCGGAGGCCTGATCTTTATCGCGGCTGCAAGCGACAATCTCGTCCGCGCGATAGATGCCGAGACCGGTGAGACATTGTGGACCGATGTATTGCCCGGTGGCGGGCAAGCCAATGTCATGACGTATCAGGTGGATGGACGACAATATGTTGTCGTAATGGCGGGTGGTCACCATTTCATGGAAACCCCAATCAGCGATGCGTTGGTTGCCTATGCGTTGCCGAAGTAGTGAATTGACGTTTTTGGGACTGTCCCATATCAAGGTCAGCTTCCCGGTCGCCCGTATGCGGCCTCGCGATGTAGCCTTTTCAATTTGGCTACCTAAGGAAGGTCTGAATAAGTCACCACTTTGTCTTCGCCACACGGCTTATCGCTTGCCAAACCCCCGCTCTCAACAGCGGAGCTGGTCAAAACCTGCGGTT
>JAWXCG010000166.1:0-16608 GCA_034440555.1 Pseudomonadota bacterium | reverse complement strand
GCAACGGCTTTGGCATGTCGATCTCCAATCAAAGCCGCCCTAAAATGAGGGATAACTTACAGCGTCACTGTCTCATCGATTGTAGGCGCGTAGGGCATGGTAGACGCTGTCGCCGTCGCCAACCCCATCGTCCAATCCCGATACCACGACCGGCTGCGGCACGTTCCAGTCGCCGGGCGTGAAAGTCAGCGTGGCCGGCAGAACGAGCGCTTCGGCATTGTTGTCGGTGGATAGATTCAGCACGACATTCTGCGTCGGCAGATAGCCCAGAACGACATTGAAGCTGTCGCTCGTGCCAAATTCGCTCGTCACCAGATTTGAGCGATTGACATTCACGGCGCGGATGCCCGATGTCGTCAGCAAGTCCGAGTTCAACCAATTGGAGCTTGCTCCCATCAATGCGAAATTGACCAGGGTAGCGTTGTCGTCGCCTCCGCTGAGGTCGGGAAGTGCGGTAACACCGGTGTTGTCCGCGCCGGGCATACCTTGATTGAAGTCGTAGTAGACCACCAGCCCCGACGTCGACGCAGGCAACTGCACCCTGGCATCACGCCGAACCAAACAGGTCGAGCGCGAGACATTCCAGATCCGAAGTTCGTCCATCAGCCCTGCAACCAGCGGCTGGGCGCCATCGTTACGAGCGCCAATGGTCATTGTTCCGGCAGTGGAAGTGCTGGTGCTGCCACCAGCTAATGTAGTTTGCCGAACGCCGTCAAAGAATACCGAAAGCTGATGGGTCGATGCCTGCCAGCCCAGCGCAAGGTGGGCCCAGCGGCCCGCCGGAAATGTTCCGGTGGTAGCTGCGCTGTAGGTAACGCCACCGGATACGACATAGAAATACACAAAGCCGGCGCTCGTTTCGGCAACCGTGACTACGTTGCCGCTGGCACTTTGTGCAAAGAAAACTCGCCCGAATGCGCTGGGCGAAGCGGGTTGCTAGAGCCAGGTCTCGATCGTGAAATCGGATGCTTCCGAGTTGCTGAAAACCGGCGGCAACGGCAGCGTGACGCGATCGTTGCTACCGTCAAAATGCAATGCATTCTCGGCGCGGGCAGCGCCCGTCACAGCAGCAAGCGCGACAGCGAGCGTCAAAAATTGGCTACGCATAAAATCCCCTGTTCCCATCCATGACCGCACGCTAACTGCTTCGCGACACAAAAAACCGAATGCGGTTTCCGCTCGTACCTTCCATCTGAATATAGCCCCTGCAAGCTGCGCGATGCAGATTGGACGGTGAACAATTGTTGGCTGTGGTCCATGCGCTCGCGCGCAGCGAGCATCACTGGCGCCATGCTCTGCGCCCACCCAACCCGCACTTGCCAAATGATATCGTTATGATATCTTTAAGCCGCACCTACCGGAGAACACCATGAACCAGAACGCGTCGATCATCGAACGTCCGCTCAAGACCTTGCCGGGCATTCCGATGATTCTGTTCCTGCTACTCGTCACCTTCCTGTTGCTCCCTGCTCTATTTGGTGTCGGACTACGACTGCTGGTGGTGCCATTGGGCATCGTCACTCTGTTTTGCTGGTTCGGCCTGTTCATGGTGCAGCCCAACCAAGGCTCCGTGGTGCAACTGTTCGGGCGCTATATCGGCACGGTGCGAGCGCAGGGGCTGCGCTGGGCCAATCCGTTTTTCTCCAAGCGGCCGGTGTCGCTGCGCATCCGCAATTTCGAATCGAACAAGCTCAAAGTCAACGATCTCGGCGGCTCGCCGATCGAGATTGCTGCGATTGTGGTGTGGCAGGTTGTTGATACCGCCGAGGCTGTGTTTGCGGTCGACGACTATGAAAACTTCGTGCACGTGCAGTCCGAGGCAGCGCTACGCCAATCGGCCACCAGCTATCCCTACGATTTACATGACGATCACACCGTCTCGCTGCGCAGCCATACGCAGGAGATCGCGGATCACCTGCGCAAGGAAATTCAGGATCGCCTGACCAGCGCTGGCGTCCAGGTGTTAGAGGCGCGCATCGCGCATCTCGCCTATGCACCGGAAATCGCTCAGGCAATGCTACAGCGGCAACAGGCTGGCGCGATTATCGCGGCGCGTTCGAAGATCGTCGAAGGCGCAGTCACCATGGTGCACATGGCGCTCGAGCAACTTGCCGAAAAGGGTATGGTCAATCTGGATGAGGAGCGCAAAGCTCAGATGGTGTCCAACCTGCTGGTGGTGCTGTGCGGTGAGCGCGGCACTCAGCCAATCGTGAACACCGGCTCGATCTATTGAGACCGTTGCACCCTTAATCGAGACGAGAACAATCCGTGACTGAAAAGAAAGCCTACCCGCTGAGGATCAGTGCAGACGTGCTCGACGCCGTGCAGCGCTGGTCCAATGACGAACTGCGCAGCCTCAACGCGCAGATCGAATACGTGCTGCGCGATGCGTTGCGCAAGGCAGGGAAGCTCACTGAAAAGCGTAGCGTCGATTCTCCATCCAAGGCCAGGAAAGCATGAGCACGCAACGATTCGAGTACCTCGTCCACGAGACCAAAAACGGCTTCTTCAAAATGGCTCCCGACATCAACCAACTCAGTGAGGACCTCAATCGCCTCGGCAATCAAGGCTGGGAGCTGGTGACGCAGCTAAGCTCTGCTGGCAAGTCCAACACCTCACTCGCCTTCAAACGCGCCCGCTAAAGACCATCCTCATCATCGACTGCAGGTTAGGCGTCGCGCAGAAATAATGTGCCTCTTTTGAACGGCACTTTCTTGCTGGTCTTTTGACCCGCCTGCGTTGTTGCCCAAAGGATCGCGTAGTCCGACTACGCGCCCCTTGAGGCGCCGAGCAGGCGGGATAAAATCCGGCGCAATCCGATCACATTATTTGTGCGCGACGCCTTATCATCTGCTCCCACTCATGGTGATGTGTCATTGGCAATGCGTGTGCACTCTGCCTCAACGATTTCTTCCCCTGGCATGCACTGGCCGCTGCTGCCTGCCCCGATGATCAACGGAGCCGGGCTCGCGCTGCGGCCGGCGTTGACCGAACTGGATCGCCAACGATTTCAACAAATGGCGCCGATGCTGCCGATTGCGAAGCCGGGCGTGGCAGCGAATTACCAGGCGCAGTTGATCCGGACTGATCTGATCGAGGACAAGATTCACGGTGGCGTGATCGGTACCGCCTGTGTGCTGAAAGCCGGAAACCGGTTTTGGAATACGTTTCATTTGCAGGCCATGCACAGCGATCCGGCAACGCATAGTGCGGTGGCGAAAATACTGCGGCAGGTGTTGCCGCGTTTGAGTCACATCGACGCGCCGCGCAACACCGGCGACGCTGGCGATGAACCGGCGCTGCGTCGCGCATTTGGCGACCAGCAAGCTGCGGCTTTGGGCATTCCGTTGGGCTACGCCGAGCAGCATGGGCTGACATGGATCGACGAACCGGCGCGACTGCATTACGCCGGGCGCGACTATGTCGGGCGCACACTTTGGTTGCAACACGGCGCGATGCAGGCCTGGCAAACCTTACGCCGCGCTGCACTTGCGACTGGCATCCGCCTGGAAGCGGTATCCGGATTCCGCAGCGTCGGTTATCAGGCCGGTATCCTGCGCCGCAAGCTTGGGCGCGGCTTGAGCGTAGCCCAGGTGCTGGCCATCAACACCGCGCCTGGTTACAGCGAGCACCACAGCGGTCATGCCATCGACATCGGTACTCCCGGATGCCCGCCTGCCGAAGAAGTGTTCGAGGCCACGCCGGCCTTTGCCTGGTTGCGCGAGCATGCCGCGCAGTATGGATTTCGCATGAGCTATCCTCGCAACAATCCGCACGGCGTGATTTACGAGCCGTGGCATTGGTATTGGCAGGGCTGACAGCGTCCGCGCACAGCGCTGGCTCTCAAAAAAGGCGTCCGCGCGCAGCGCGGACCCACACTCGGCTACATACCATGCGCCGCACAATAGGCGGCAAGGCGTTCCTGATAGGCGTGTTTTTCGGCTGGGAGTGCGAAACTGGCCTCAAAACTATTGGCTGCGAGCGAACGCGCGTGCTGCGCGGTCATGCCAAGCGCAGCAAATGTGTCGAGGAAATTCTGGTTGATGTAGCCGCCAAAATAAGCCGGATCGTCGGAGTTGATGGTGACGACCAGGCCCTGTTCCAGCATGGTTTTGAGATTGTGCTCAGCGAGTGACTTGAACACGCAGAGCTTTAGGTTTGACAACGGGCAGACGGTCAGCGGTACGCGTTCGCGTACCAGGCGTTCGACCAGCAGGGGATCGCGCAGCGACTGCACACCGTGGTCGATGCGTTCCACTTTCAATACGTCGAGCGCGCTCCAGATGTATTCGGGTGGGCCTTCTTCACCTGCATGGGCGACGGTGCGCAAGTCGAGACGGCGCGCCCGTTCAAATACGCGTGAGAACTTCTCCGGCGGATGCCCAACTTCGCTGGAATCGAGGCCGACGCCAATAAACTTGCCAATATGCGGTTTAGCCAGCTCCAGTGTGGCGAGCGCTTCATCTTCACTGAGATGGCGCAGGAAACACAGGATGAGCTCGGCGCGGATTCCCAGTTCGCTCTGCGCCTGATGGGCGGCGCGGTGCAGTCCGTCGATCACTGTCGCAATCGCCACGCCACGTTCGGTATGCGTTTGCGGATCGAAAAACAGCTCCGCATGGATCACATTGTCGGTCTTGGCCCGCAGGAAATAGGCCCAGGCCATGTCGAAAAAATCCTGCTCGGTGATCAGCACGCTGGCACCGGCATAATAGATGTCGAGAAAGCTTTGCAGATTGGTAAAGGCATACGCTGCGCGCAGCGCTTCCACGTCCGGGTACGGCAGTTTGATGCCATTGCGCTTTGCCAAAGCAAAGATCAATTCGGGTTCCAGCGAGCCTTCGATATGGATATGCAGCTCGGCTTTGGGCAGACCACGCACAAAGTCGGCGAGTGTGGGTTCAATCTCGAAAGCCTGTCTCATGAGGGTGTTCCTGGGTGCTGATGGCACAGTCTGCCGGATTCGCCCGACAACGCCTAGCCTTTGTCGGTCGGGTCTTGATCCGCGCCCTTCCTTTCGGGGCGGCGCAAATGCGCGGATTCGCTGCCAATCGTGGCGTTGGTCAAACCGACCTACAACGACTTGCACCGCTCGCGGTAATCTTGGCGGATGACGACGAGTATCGCTTCTCAAAACCCATACTTCCAACTGAACGGCGCCGCAGTGACGCTGGATGGCGCCGAGCCGACCGAGTCGCTGCTGCGCTGGTTGAATCGACAAAACCTGAGCGGTACCAAGGAAGGCTGTGGCGATGGTGACTGTGGCGCTTGCACCGTGGTCCTGATCGAGCGCGATGTGGAGGGTCGTGCTCAATTTCAGGCGATCAACAGCTGCCTGCTGCCCATTGGCGCCCTGCCGGGTCGCGAAGTAATCAGCGTCGAGGCACTTGCCCAGGGTGATCAACTGCACCCGGTACAGAGTGCCCTGGTCGAGTGCGCCGGATCGCAATGCGGGTATTGCACGCCCGGCTTCGTGATGAGCTTGTTCGCCGGCTACTACAACGGCGAACTGAACGATGAGACCACCGAAGGCAACCTTTGCCGCTGCACCGGTTATCGTCCGATCCGCGAAGCAACCCAACAGCTGGCGCACCAACCAAGCGCACGCGATCGTTTTCATGACCGAAGCGCGACGCCAGCAGCGCCATTGGCCAGCGCGCAGGTCGGTAGGTTTTTCAGTCCAACCAGCGTTGTCGAAGCCCTGCAGCTCAAGCGCGCGCATTCGGATGCGATGTGGATCGCGGGTGCCACCGATGTGGGCGTGAATCTAAGCCATGGCGAGGCAGTCGCGTCCGCATTCATCGCGCTCGATCGCATCGCCGAGTTGAAAGCGATCGAGATTGGCGACGATGCCATCCGCATCGGCGCAGGTACCAGCCTGACCGAGATCGAGCATTCGCTATCGGGGTTGGTGCCGGTGCTTGATCAAATCCTGCCCTGGTTCGCCGCACGCCAGGTACGCAATCGCGCCACCTTGGGCGGCAATCTGGGCAGTGCTTCGCCAATCGGCGATCTGCTGCCGGTGCTGCTGGCGCTGGACGGCGTGATCCATTGCACTGGCTCAGCCGGTTCGCGCAGTATCAATGCCGAGGACTATTTCATCGACTATCGCAAGACCGCGCGGCGTGATGACGAACTGATTGTCGCAGTCACTTTGCCGCGACCGCATGGATTGATGTGCGCGGCGTACAAAGTGGCCAAGCGGCAAACCGATGACATCAGCATCGTGGCTGCGGTGTTCGCGCTGCGACTGGATGCCGAAGGCTGCGTGCAGCACGCCCGGCTCGCCTATGGCGGCGTGGCCGCGGTTCCACTTCGTGCGCGCAAAACCGAAGCGCTTCTGCTTGGACGTAAGCTCGACGACGACACCCTCGCAGCGGCGTCGGCGCAACTGGAATCCGAATTCACACCGCTCAGCGACCATCGTGGCAGCGCGGATTATCGGCGTAAACTCTGCGCCAATCTGTTCGCCAAGTTTGTCGCGGAGCACGCTCGATGATTCGCCGACACGAGAGCGCCATCGGCCACGTCACCGGACGCGCCATCTACACCGACGAACAGCATGAACCGGTGGGCATGCTCAGCGTCTATCCGGTAATGGCGCCGCACGCTCATGCGCGCATTGGCGCAATTGACAGCGCCGCGGCCGCTGCGCTGGCCGGCGTCTATGCGGTGTTGACCGCCGCGGATATTCCCGGCGAAAACGACACGGGTCCGATCTTGCACGACGAACCATTGATCCCCGCCGACCTGGTGCAGTTCTACGGTCAGGCCGTGGCCTGGGTGGTGGCAGTGGATGAGGCCACCGCTGCGCGCGCGGCCAAACGGGTCAAGGTCAATTACCAGGGATTGCCGGCCTGCCTGAGCATCGATCAGGCCATCGCTGCGCACGCCTTCCACCTGCCGCCAGAGCTGGTGCAACGCGGTGATGCAGAGACAGCGCTTGCCGCCGCCGCGCATGTTCTCGACGGTCAAGTGCGGGTCGGCGGCCAGGACCATTTTTATCTGGAGACGCAGGCGAGCTGGGTGGCAATCGATTCCGAAGGCATCGTTCAGATCTCTTCCTCCACACAGCATCCGACCGAAACCCAGATTATCGTGGCGCGCGTGTTGGGCATTCCCGCGAGCCGCGTTGTGTGCCGCTGCCTGCGCATGGGCGGTGGCTTCGGTGGCAAGGAAACGCAGGCAAATCCTTACGCTGCGATTGCCGCATTGGCTGCATGGAAAACCGGTCGACCGGTGCGCATCAAATTGCCGCGTGGCATCGACATGCAGATGACCGGCAAGCGGCACCCGTTCATGGCGCGTTATCGCGTCGGCTTCGATGGCGAAGCCAGGCTGCAGGCGGTGGCTGTGGATCTGTTCGCCGATGGCGGCTGGAGTGTGGATTTGTCACCGCCGGTGCTGATGCGCGCCATGGTGCATATCGACAACGCCTATTTCATTCCACATGTGACCATCAACGGCCGCATCTGCAAGACGCACCTGGCATCGAACACGGCGTTCCGCGGCTTCGGCGGTCCGCAGGGGATGGTGGTCGGCGAAGAAATGATCGATCGCGTCGCGCGCCATCTGGGGATGGATCCGGTACAGGTGCGCGAGCGCAATTTCTATCGCGCAGGCGAAACGCCAGATCGCAACCAGACGCACTACGGGCAGCCCGTCGTCGACAACCACATCGAACATTTGTGGACGCAGTTGCGGCTGAGCAGTGCCTTCGATCAGCGCCGCATCGATATCGAGCGCTTCAACGCCGCCCACACCCAGGCGAAACGCGGCATCGCGATCACGCCGGTCAAGTTCGGCATTTCATTCAACAAGACCGAATACAACCAGGCCGGTGCCCTGGTGCATATTTACACCGATGGCAGCATCCAGCTGAATCATGGCGGCACCGAAATGGGTCAGGGACTGCACAGCAAGATGCTGGCCGTGGCGAGTCGGGTGCTCGGCGTTTCGGTCGCGCGCATTCAGCTGATGGTGACCAGCACCGACAAGGTGCCCAATACCTCGGCAACCGCGGCCAGCAGCGGTTCCGATCTGAATGGACAAGCGGTCAAAATTGCCTGTGAAACACTGCGCTCACGGCTCGCGCCAATGGCCGCACAGATGCTCGGCGGCACGATTGAGGATGTGGACTTTACCAACGACCAGGTCAGCCTGCGTTCTGCGCCCGACCGACAGTTGCGATTCGAAGAAGTGGTCGCCGCGGCCTATCGCGCACGCATCAGCCTGTCGTCCACTGGTTATTACCGCACGCCGGGCCTGAGCTGGGATGCCGTAAAGGGACATGGCCATCCGTTCTATTATTTCGCCTTCGGTGCTGCAGTCAGCGAAGTTGAGGTGTGCGGATTTACTGGCGTGCACGCGCTACGCCGCGTCGATGTGTTGCACGATGTGGGCGACTCGTTGATCGAGGCGATCGACCGCGGCCAGATCGAGGGTGGCTTTGTGCAAGGCATGGGCTGGTTGACCTGCGAAGAGCTGCGCTGGAATGACCAGGGTCGCCTGCTGACGGACGCGCCCAGCACCTACAAAATTCCCACCATCGGCGATGTACCGGTGGACTTCCGTGTCGATCTCTATCGCCGCCAGAGCAGCCCCAGCACCCAGGTAATTTTCAATAGCAAAGGCGTCGGAGAGCCGCCCCTAATGCTGGCGCTCAGTGTACGTGAAGCGATCCGCGAAGCAGTAGCAGCATTCGGCGCGGCTACTCGAGTCGATCTGGCCGCACCGTCTACTCCCGAGGCAATCCTTGCAGCGATCGAGCGTGTGCGTGCGTATTGCTAGACGCGGTGCGCGGCCACCTTTGCTGGAACTGCCCTTGGCCGCTGACACCCCTTCAGTCGCGGCTATTTTGGTACGGACGCACGGAGCGTTCGCGCTCAGCGCGGACCCACAACGGCATGGATGAGCGGCTGTTCCATCAGCTTGGACAGTGGCTCGGTAGCGAACCCGTGGTGCTCGCTACGGTAATCGCCACGCGCGGCGCTACACCGCGCAAAGGCGGCAGCCGCATGCTGATCGCGGCCACTCGTTCGGCTGCCAGTGTCGGCGGCGGCCTGGCCGAATCACGCGTGATCGATGCGGCGCGCGCTTTGCTCGAGCGCAACGGAGACATTGATCAATTGCGCATCGACCTCAGCGGCCAGCCCGGTGCGGCCGGTGTGTGTGGCGGCAGCATGCAAATCGCGTTGCGGCGTTGGTCAGGCGCAGCGGATCGTGATCGCGCGCAGCGCATCGCAGCGGCATTGGCCGAGGGTCAACGGGTCGCGCTGCCGGCTAGCGCCGAGGGCGCTTCGCGCGAAGAATCGCTGGTGCCCAACCCACGCTTGTTGATTGTAGGTGCGGGCCATTGTGCCGCAGCGTTGTGCGATTTGGCGCAATTTCTCGATTACGATCTCTGGGTTTATGACGAGCGTCCAGGCTGCTTTGACAGCGACTCGTTCGTCGCCGTGCATCGGGTTGATGGCGCTGTCGTGACACTTCGCCAGGCCTTCGACACGCAGCGCAGGATGTTGGTGGTGTTGCTCAACCGCGACTTTGCCAGCGACGTGGCAACCCTGCGTGCGATTGCCGGGCTGCCGTCGCACTTCCTTGGCATGATGGGCAGCCAGAAGCGAATCAACCAAGTGCTCGCTGCCCTGCCCGATCAGCCTGAGCTTGCGAGTCGTTTGCACGCCCCGGTGGGCATCGATATCCATGCCCAAACGCCGCATGAAATCGCAGTGAGCATTTTGGCGCAGCTGATTCAGTCACAGTCCGCGATCCGCTAGCAAACCTCTTAACAAGTCCGGAGCCGCGATAGCCCGCTGAGTCAGGGGGCAAAAAACCGCAGGTTTTTTGGGGGTCTGCGAGCAATAGGCAGTTTGGCGAAGACGACGTCGTGACTTTTTCAGACCTTCCCTGGATTCAAGAGCCCTGTGCCCGGCTTTTCCAACACCGCCGTACATTATCGACGGCGAGTCGAAAGTCCTCTGCCGGAATCGACGCCGAATACACCGGCAACTCGAACCCTTGAAACCAGACCAACAGGCTGGCCTCTTCTCGCGACAGCGAGGTCAGCATCTGCCGCATGCGCGAGCGACCGAACCCCAGGGTCTGTTCGTCCATGCGCCAATCGGCTTCGTGGAATGCGCCGCTGCTGGTCTGCAAACCCTGGCTCGAAACCCGCGCATCAAAGGTCGCCGGCGCCAGCTTGATTCCGTCGAGCGAATATTGGCCAGCACTGACGATGTTGAGATACGGGCCATCACCATCGATATCGATGACCAGTCGCAATCTGGTTTGCTCGAAAATTGGATCGGTCAACAGCAATGGCTTGGTTTCGAATACGCAGCGTGCCGGCTGACCGCTGAGGCGCGGGGGTGGGGTGAAGATTGAACGTTTGGACGCGTCCGCCCTCGCCAATCCAGCACCTGAACACGGCGCACCGCGGAATACCAGTTCGCCCTGAGCGCCAGTGCAACGAAAAATGCCTGCGGCATACACGCTCATGCATCCGGCCATGCCGAGCATTGCCAGGACCGCACCGATTGCGAAGTTTTTCCGGCGCATTCGCCACACTCTGCCTGCACTGCGTCCATAATGGCAGCAACCCAGCAAAGGAACGTGCGTGAGTATATTTATTGGCGGATTGTCGCGATTCTTTGCGCGCTTGCGCGCACCGGTGCTGTTCTCGATCATCGCACTGCTCTTTGTATTTGACGTTTTGGTGCCGGACTTCGTGCCGTTCATCGACGAGATCCTGCTGGCTGCGGGAACGGTGATGCTTTCGCGCTGGAAGAAGCCGCCGGAATCACTGCCGGTGCAACTGCCGCCGCGCTAGATGATGCCATGCTGATTGACAGCCACTGCCATATCGACGCGCCCGAATTTGATGCGGACCGCGCAGTGGTGATTGCCGCGGCGCACGCCTCGGGTGTGCACGGCTTGTTGGTGCCGGCGGTGGATCGTGCCAGCTGGGAGCGCATCGCACTGCTGGCCGACGCCGACGCGAACATTTATCCCGCCTATGGTCTGCATCCGATGTTCCTGGACCAGCACGCCGACGCCGACACTGAAGCGCTGGCGCAATGGGTCACAACGCATCGCTGCAGCGCCATTGGCGAGTGCGGCCTCGATCATTACGTCCCCGGCCTGGACCCAGCACATCAGCTTCGCGTGTTGCGGCCACAGCTTGAGCTGGCGCGTGAACTGGATCTTCCGGTAATTTTGCATGCGCGTCGTGCATTGGAGCCCCTGCTCGCCGAGATCAGGCGTGTCGGACGATTGCGCGGCATCGTGCACAGCTTTGCCGGCAGCAGCGAGCAGGCCCAGCAGTGGTGCGCCCAAGGGTTTTTGCTCGGATTCGGCGGACCTGTGACCTACGAACGCGCGGCCCGATTGCGCCGCGTGGTTACGACGCTGCCACTCGAATACCTGCTGCTGGAAACCGATGCACCCGATCAACCGCTGCACGGGCATCAGGGCCAGCGCAATACGCCAGAGCGTCTGGTTGACGTGTTGAACTGTGTAGCAGCGCTGCGCAGTATCGAACCGAGCGCACTCGCGGCTGCTACATCGCGCAATCTCATGGCGCTGATCGGCGTGCAGAACGCCGCTTGAGGCGGGCGGGCACGCGGCTCAACGCCGCTTTACAGCAAGGCAAACCGTTCAGACAGCGCTTGCAGTAGGCGTTGATGCTCGGCAACGATTCGACCCACATCGGCCTGCGCCGGCTGCCACTCGGATTCTTGCGCTGCATGTTCAAGTGTGCGTGCGACCTGGGCCAGAGGCGTGCCGCCGACATTGGCTGAAGTCGATTTGATACTGTGCGCGGCGCGGCGCACGCCATCGGCATCACCTGCGTTCGTCGCGGCCTGCAACTCAACGAGCAAACGCTGTGAGTTCTGCACGAAGGTGCGCACCAGTCGCGCAGTCAGACCTGGCATGCCAGCGGTCTCCATCTCCAGCAGTTCATCAAGGCGCGACCAGTCCACTGGTACGGCAATCGGTGGCGATGGGCTGGCTTCAACAATCATGCAACTGCTCCCGTATCCACTACCAGCGCGCCTGCAGTTGCCGTCTTGGTGGTTGGCGGTTCGAGCAATCGCTCGATCGCGCGACCGACGGCTGCCATCGCGAAAGCTGTGGTGATATGCATTGCCGCGCCCAGACCAGCAGCGCAATCGAGCTTCCCGGCCTCGCCCTCGGGTCGCGTGCCGCAAACCGTGCCATCAGCCTGTGGGTAGCGCACGTTTTCCAGGGAATACACGGCGGCTACGCCAAAGTAGCGATCTGGGTTGCGCGGAAATCCGAACTCACTGCGCAGTTTTTTGCGAATCAGACTCAGCATGGCATCGTGTTCGGTTCGGCTCAGATCGCGCACCTGGATGCGCGTCACATCACTACGCCCACCTGCAGACCCGCAAACAATCAGCGGCAACTTGCGGCGGCGACACCAATGGATCATTTCGACCTTGGTGCGAAACGCATCGCAGGCATCGATGACCAGATCGTAGCCGCGATCGAGCAGTCGGTCCTGATTCGAGCTGGTCAGGAACTCGGCGATTTCATGAACCTCAATTCCGGGATGAATCGCGCGCAGGCGCTCGCCCATCACCGCTACTTTGCCCCGACCGTAGCTTCCTTCGAGAGCATGCAGCTGGCGGTTGGTATTGGACACGCAGACATCATCGGCATCGATCAGGGTAATACCACCAACCCCCGAGCGCGCCAGCGCCTCAGCCGCCCACGACCCCACTCCGCCGATGCCGATCACTGCGACATGCGCGCGCAGCAGGCGTTGCAGGCTGCCTTTCCCATACAGCCGGTCAATGCCGGAAAATCGCTCGGTCGCTGCACTCATGGCGTCATTGTATGCCGCGCACTGCGTCTTCGGCAGATGCCGCAATGGTATGTTGCCAGGACCTACACAGTGGACACCCCGATAGATGCGCGCCTTGGTCCTGTTGATCATCGGAATTGTCGTGGGCGCGTTGTGTGGGATGAGCGCGGCGCGACAAGTTGCAAGCGCTCGCGCCTATCCACGTGGCGTTATGGCAGTCCTGCAACACCATTTGAGCGCGACGAAAGCGCAGTTGCTCAGGCCTGATCAGTGCGAGCCCGCGCAAGTTCGGCAGCACTTGCTGGCAATGAGGCGGATCATGCCCGAAGTCATGCCGGCGCTTACCCGCTCAACGGCGACCGCCGATCCGCGCCAAATGGAGCTGGGCCAAGCGCTCGGTCAAGCAGTTGAACGCGCGTTGGCTTTACCATCGGCCGCGGTGTGCACGACACTTGTCAAGCCCGTTAGTGGAATTGCGCAGGCCTGCACAGACTGCCATCGCGAGTATCGGTGAGACTCAACCGGTGAGACTCAACCTCGGCATCGTCATCTTGCCCTGCTAAGCTGAACCCGAGTGCGTGTCGGTCAGTATGGTCGGATCGACTTGTGCAAGCGACGCACTGCTTGCCGACCGCGCGTTCTTCCTCCGTTGAACGAGAATTTCCTGCCCATGAAGTGGTTGTCATTCCTGTCGAAGCCCGCCTGGGAGAGTGCCGATCCGGCCAAACGCGCCAATGCAGTGGCGCAGGAAAGCCATCCCGACCTGCTCGGCAGAATTCCCGATTTCGCCCGCCATGACGCCGATGCGCTGGTGCGCAAGGCGGCCATTCGACGGCTCGACGACCTGTCCTTGCTTGCCGACCGTGCACGCCTCGATTCGAGCGCGGAGGTACGCGATCTGGCGCGACAGCGTCTGCGGCACTTCCTGCTCGATGCCAAGTTTTCAATCGAACAGCGCCAGCGCCAGGTATTGGTGACTGAAGACCACGACATGCTGGAAACCGTAGCCGTTCAAGCTCCGGAGACTGATCTGCGGCGTGCCGCGATGGAGCGCGTGCAGCGCATGGGCCTGATCATTGATCGCTGCCTGAAAGACCCCGATCCGAAACTTCGCCGCGAGCTGCTCGACCGCATCGACGACAGTGGCGCACTGGAGCGCATTGCCGAAGCTGCGCGCAAGACCGACAAACAATTGGCGCGACTGGCCAAGGACCGACTCAGTGCTGCACTGCTGAAGAGCGGTGATGCGCTCGCCATACGGCAACGCGCGGAAACGATCTGTGTGGAGTTGGAAGCCTTTCTGTATCGGCGTCCGCACGACCTGCCGGATCGCCTGCAGGCCGCGCGCGGCGCCTGGCTGAGCTTGCTGCCAGCTCCAGAAGACACACTGCTGCGCCGCTATCAGGGCCTGACCGATACCCTTCAGCATATGCTGGAAGTAGCCCGGCGCCCGTTTGAGGCTGCGCCCGTGGCCGCTGCCGAGATCACGCCGGAGTATGCGCCAGAGCCTGCGCCAGTGGTCGAGGAATTGACCGCCGCGATCGTCGATGCTGAGGACGCCGCACTGCTCGAAGCGGTGCAGGCATTCGAGGAAGTCAGCGAAGCAGGTGAGGCAAGTCTTGATCGATATTCCCAGCGCATTCGCTCCGCCCACGCTGCTGCGCCGCACTGCGCCAGCAACCAGGCATTGCTGCAGCGCTTTGAAGCGCATTTGCATCAGCACAAAAATCGCCTGCAACAACTGGCCATCGTGGCCGAAGCAGCGCGCGTCAGTGCGCATGATGCGGTCACCGAATATGCACAGGCGATCGAGTCTGGCCGCCTCGCAATTGCGCGCGCAGCGCGGCAACGCGCACACCAGTTGAATTCTTCATTGGCCACGCAGCTGCGCGACCACAAACGTCTGGAGCAAAGCGACGCAGCGTTCGACAAATTGGCGCGCTGGCAGCGCTGGTCGAACGATGCGCAGCGCAAACGTATCTGCGATGAGATTGAAGCCAGTATGGGCAATGGCGAACATCCGGATGCGCTGCTCACGCGTATCAAGAGCGCCCAGGCTGAGTGGTCCAGGCTGGACGAATCGGAGCGCGAGCCCGGTCAGTCGGAACCAGCAGCGGGGGGCATGACCAAACGCTTTCGCATGCTGTGCTCGCGATCTATCGCACCGGCCAAGCCGTATCTGGAGCAGCGCAGCGCACTGCGTTCTCAGAAGCGCGACGAAGTGGTGGCCGTACTCGCCGCCATCGAATCGTCGCTCGCCGCCAGCGCCAGTGCCGGCGCCACCGAATCGGCGGCCGATGTGTTCGAGCTGCGTACCCAGGCAAACGACGCCCTGCGTCGCCTCGACGAAGTTCCACCGCATGAACGGCGCAAGCTGTCGGAGCGCCTGCGCTCGGTCAAAGAAACTCTGGACACGCGCATCAATGACAGCCGCGCACAGGCCCAGGCCGAGAAGCAAAAATTCATTGCGCAGCTGCGCCGACGCATTGGACAGGCTGAGACTGCCGACGCGATCAATGCGGCAAAAGACGCCATGGCGCGCTGGAAAACCCTGCCCCGCGGCGAACGCAAAACCGAGGATGTACTTTGGGCAGAGCTGCGCGCCGTAGTCGATCCCGTTTTCGACCGTTCCAAGGCCGAACGTAGCGAGCAGGAATCTGCGCAGAGTGCTGAGCGCTCAGCCATCGTTGAATTATTGAGCGAGGCGGCTGCATTGGTCGGCAGCGAGCACGAGGCGCACGCCCTGGAAACCCGTCTGACTGCGCTGCAACACCGCTGGCGCGCGCTGTCGGGACGAAGCCGCGACGATGAGCGCGACTTTGACCGACACGCAGAAGCTGTAGAAGCGCAACGCCGACAACGACTGCAGGCCGGTGAACAGCGTTCGCGCGAAGAGGCCATGCGCCTGCGCGCTGCTTTGATTGCAAACACTGACACCGCAGCCCTCGTCGCGCTACGCCAACAGATCGAATCCAGCGCGCTGGCGAGCGCCGACCGCAGCGCACTGTTGGCACATCTCGCGTTGCTGGAGTCGGTCACCCCGATCGATGTCGAGCAAGATATCGAGGTAGACGCCGAGGAAGCCCTGCACGCGCTGCAACAGGACAGCGTGCTCGCCGAATTGTTGGCCGGCGTTGATTCTCCTGCCGATCAGCAAGCCCTGCGTAAGCAAGTACAGATAAAGCGATTGGCCGACAAGCTCGGCGGTTCAGGTGCTGCCAGTGGTGATGAGGCACGCGCACTGTGGCTGCGCTGGCTTGCTGCCAGCGGTATCGCGCCAGCCGATCGCACATCATTGGATGTCCGGCTGGAGACTGCGCTGCGCCGGCTGTTCGACATTGCATAAAGTTTCCTGCTCCCGCAAGGCGGAACCAAACTATGCGTTGCAGCGGACCGCGCGGTTGAGGCCGTGTCGCAGTATCCTAGCGATGCGGCTGCACGGCCGCTGAACACGGCGTTGGGCGTCCTGACAGCTATCTACAAAATTCAAGTTGCCTCAGACGTCATCAGAGACGGACTTGGCGTTGAGCTTGTTGATGAGGACCAAAACGTACTTGCAGAAGTATTTCGTTGTGACCGCGATAACACGATGAAGGTCTCGGTTTTCGCTGATGCAAACCCTGTCTCAGCAATGGATCATTTGCTAATTGTCGCCTTCTTTCGGTTGCGAGAGTTTGAAGACGGAACGCCGCTCCCGGCAAGGGCCGCCCAACGAATAAGGTTAGATCGCGCGCAGCCGCGATCTGAACCGTTTGTTGGACGAGCCCGGTCCTGAGCGG
>JAWXCG010000165.1:0-6248 GCA_034440555.1 Pseudomonadota bacterium | reverse complement strand
GTGTTCCGCGTCTATCAGGGCACGCTGCGCAAGGACACACAGCTGTTTGTCGACGACGGCAAGAAGCCTTTCAAGGTCGGCCATCTGTTCAAGCTCAAGGGCAAAGAGCATGTTGAAATTGAGGATGCCATTGCTGGCGATATCGCGGCCGTAGCCAAGATCGAAGAAATTCACTTTGATGCGGTGCTGCATGATTCGCACGATGAGGACCAGTATCACCTCAAGCCGCTGGAGTTTCCCAATCCGATGTTTGGACTGGCCATCGAACCGGCCACGCGCGGGCAGGAGCAGAAGCTCGGCACCGCGTTGCACAAGCTGTGTGAGGAAGATCCGTGCTTGCGCGTCGAACACAACAAGGAACTCAATGAACTCGTCATCCGTGGCCTTGGCGACCTGCATCTGCGTGTAATGCTCGAGCGCCTGAAGGAGCGCTACGGTGTTGAAGTCAAGTCACGCAAGCCGCGCATCGCCTATCGCGAGACGATCAGTACCGAAGCCGAGGGACACCATCGCCACAAGAAACAGACCGGCGGCGCCGGTCAGTTTGGCGAGGTATTTCTGCGCGTGCAGCCTTTGGAGCGTGGCGCCGGATTCGAGTTTGTTTCGCGCATTGTCGGCGGCGCGATTCCTGGACAGTTCATTCCGGCTATTGAAAAGGGCGTGCGTCAGGTGCTGGAGCACGGCGCTGTCGCCGGCTACCAGATGCAGGACCTGCGCGTTACTGTCATCGATGGCAAATACCACGACGTCGACTCCAAGGAAGTCGCCTTCGTTACCGCCGGCAAGAAGGCGTTTATCGATGCCATCAGCAAGGCCGGCCCGAAGCTGCTGGAACCCATCGTGCACCTGGAAGTATTCGTGGCAGACACGCACATGGGCGACATTACCAGCGGCCTCGCCACCAAACGCTCGCGCATCAACGGCACCGATTCGCTCAAGGGCGGTGAACTGGTGATCCGCGCTCAGGTGCCACTGGCTGAAGTGCAGGACTATCCAAGCGAACTGAAGGCCGCAACCCAGGGCACCGGACGCTATCGCCTGGAGTTCAGTCACTATGAAGCGGTATCGGGGCATGTCCAGAAGCAACTACTGGATGCCTACAAGCCGCGTGTCGAAGAGGATTGAGGAGCAACGGAGCAAGCCCGACTACTTTAGTGCTTTGTCGTAGGGTGGGTGCAACCCACCATGGTCGAACGCCTCGGAACGGTGGGTTGCACCCACCCTACGTGCTTTGTCGAACGGTGGGTGCAACCCACCATTCCCGAACGCCTCGGAACGGTGGGTTGCACCCACCCTACGCGCTGACAGGCCGCGTGTCGAAGAGGATTGAGGACCGTATCAAATCCCGTTCTGCAACTGCAGGTAGCGCTCCAATGCCTCCTGCAAAGCGCGCGTCACCACTGCTGCATCCGGCACAGCATTGCGGCACGCAATCACGCCAACCTCCAGCTGCCCGTTATAACTTTGCACAGTGATATTCAGTCCCAGACCATGCGTAACGATTGATACCGGGTAGTTGTGCAGCAGTCGGGCGCCAGCGAGGTAGAGCGGCATCGGAGGACCGGGCACATTGGAAACCACAAGATTGGCAAGCGCCGGCAGCTTCTCGGCGATGCGGCCACGCGCCCACAACCGGCTCAGGCCGCTGGCCCAGATCGGCGCCGCCAGGCCGGGGAAATCGGTCGGGATCAAATGACGCAGTGCGCCGACACGTTCGCGGATCTCACCGGTTGCTGCGGCAATGCGTCGCAGCCGTTCGAGATCGTCGCGCACCTGAGTCGCCAGTTCGACCTGCACCATCGACACCTGATTGTTGGCATCGGCATTTCCCGCCTCGCGCAATGAAACCGGCATCGCAGCGATCAGCGACTTGGTCGGCAGTCGACGCTGGGTCAGCAGGAACTGGCGCAGCGCATGCGCAACCAAGGCCATCACCACATCGTTGAGGCTTACGCCGAAGGCTCGTGACAATCGCTTGATATCCGACAGCGGCAATGAAACTGCCGAAAAGCTACGCTCGGTGCTTACCTGGGCATTGAACGCCGTGCGTGGCGCCAGCAACACGTTGTCGCGAATTCGGCCGATCAGGCCACGGGCATCGCCTGCACTATCGCGTGCCAAACGCACCGTTTCCGGCAGTGCGCGAAACATGCGCGCCAGCTGCTGTGCGCTGGCACGCAACGAGGTGCGTGCAATAGCCAAAGCCCCGGGTGGCGGTGCCACTTCAGGCGACTTTGCACCGCGTCCGCGCTTTGCCGGTTGACGCGCTTCCAGATCGAGCAACACTTGCGCCAGAGCGACTCCGCCTTGCCCATCAAGCAAGGCATGGTGCACGCGCGTGTGCAGCGCGACACAGCAACTGTGATGTCCTTCAATCACCACGAACTTCCACAACGGTCGATCGCGCGGCAACAGCTCGGCGTGCAGTTTCGCGACCAAAGCATGCAGCTGCTTGTCGGTACCCGGTGCACGTAACTTGCGACGCGATATGTGGTGCTCCAGATCAACTTCGCCGCCATCGCGCCACATCGGGTGTCCCAGTCCCATCGGTGCGAACTGCAATATGCGCCGCAGTGCGGGCGCCTTCGGCAGGCGCTCGCTGAGCAGGTCGAGCAGAGCCTGATGAAAGTCGTAACCGCGCCGCGCCGGCGCTTGGAGCAACATCAAACTGCCAACGTGCATCGGTGTGCCCGAGTCCTCCAGATAGAGAAACCCGGCGTCGAGGCCGCTGAGCGGGCGCAGACGGCTCGCCATGATCAATCTCCTGAATCCGCGTGAGGAATTGCCGGCCGCTGCCCGAGCAGCATCTATCGATCGCGCCAAGCACTGGCGCCGAGGAAGACCAAGCGCAACTGACGCACAAAATTATCCACCAACTCTTTTTCAAGCCGCGGCTGTTGGCGCGGCAAATCGAGAATCTCGGTGGCGGCATTGATCATCGTCGTGACCACCAGACCGCACAGCATGCGCAGTGTCTCGCTCGAAAGACCGGGCAACAATCCCAACGCGCGCATGTCCTGCGCCATCTCGGATGCGAAATGGCTTTCCTCGGTGCGGATCGCCTTGCGGATCACTGGCGCGCCGCCGCCACGCTCACCCGCGATAAACAGGAAATGGAGTCGATGCGCTTCGACGTGCTGTTTGTAGATCTGTACCGACTTGCGCAACATGTCGGTGAGCGGGATACCGTCGCGTCGCACATCGCGCAATAACCGACGCAATGTCGCCCCGCTCTCCTCGACCAGAGCAAGCCCCAACTCATCGAGATCACGAAAGTGTCGGTAGAACGACGCTGGCACAACACCGGCAGCGCGCGTGACCTCGCGCAGGCTCAGACCGGAGAAGCCACGGCCCTGCCCCATCAGGTCGAGCGCGCCTTCCATCAGATGGGCACGCGTGCGCAGCTTGCGCT
This sequence comes from Pseudomonadota bacterium, assembly GCA_034440555.1. Classification (GTDB taxonomy): domain Bacteria; phylum Pseudomonadota; class Gammaproteobacteria; order Xanthomonadales; family Ahniellaceae; genus 0-14-3-00-62-12. The sequence goes on along the minus strand of JAWXCG010000165.1, from coordinate 2,836 downwards.
CGCCCCGGGATGCCAAATCCACGGCAATGATCGGGGTAGGCGCAGTCTTTGCACGTGGTACCACCAATCGCGTCATGCCGGCTCCGCATTTTCACCGTCGAGTATATGACAGCGATGCCATCGCCCCGGACTGAATTACTGGGTTGACAACTCCTAGCCTTTCAGTAAACGTTCGTTTACCAAAGGCGAGATTCACCATGTCCACCTGCTCCCAAACTGCCACCGCCCCGCGCCGAAGCTGGCTGCGCTCCGCGTGGTTGCAGCCATTCAACGATCGCACTGCCCTCAACGAGCTGTTGCAGAGAGTGCTGCCGCGGGCCGCACTGGGCGAAATCCGTGCGCGCGTTGCAGGCGTGATCGAGGAGACCGCAGATACGCTCAGCTTTGAACTACACACCAATCGGCACTGGCCAGGCTTTCGCGCCGGACAGCATACGCTGGTCACGATCGACGTACGCGGCCGCAGGCTGCAGCGTTGCTTCAGCCTGTCATCGGCACCGACGCGGGCGAGACGATTGACGATCGCCGTAAAGCGCCATACCCAATCCGGTGTAACGGCTTGGATGCATACCCACCTCCGAGTCGGGTCCATTGTCACGCTGAGCCCGCCGTTTGGCGCGTTCAGGATGCCAGAACCGATGCCCAAGCGCGTACTGATGCTGAGTGCAGGCAGCGGCATTACGCCGTTGATGGCGATGCTGCGCGAGCTCTACGCGCAGCGTTGCGCAAGCGATATCGTGTTGTTGCACTCTTGCCGACAGGCTGCGGACTGGATTTTTTCCAAAGAGCTGCAGACGATGGCGGCAGACTGGCCCTCGTTGCAACTGAAGCTGCATTGCACGCACGACCACGGCCGACTTGATGCTGACCAATTGCGCGTGCTGGTGCCAGATTTCGCCGGGCGCCACAGTCTGCTTTGCGGGCCGCCGCAGTTCGCGGAGTGGGTGCACACGCTCTACCAACAACAACACGCAACAGCGCTACTGCACAGTGAAAGCTTTGGCCTGCCCAGGGCAGCGTCGGGCGCGGCGGCGAGCGGCGGCGGGGCGGTGCACTGTGCTATTTCGGAACATTCGTTTACCGCTGGCGCCGGGCAATCCTTGTTGCTGGCCGCAGAAGCCGCAGGCCTGACGCCACGCCACGGTTGTCGTATCGGTATCTGCCGCACGTGCCTGTGCCGCAAGCAAAGCGGCACCGTGGAAAACCTGCTGACCGGTGAAATTTCGGCAGAGCCCGGGCAATTGATCCAGTTGTGCATTTCGACCGCACGATCCCCTCTGACGCTGGACCTGTGAGCCCTTTCCGATGAACACCTCAGTTGTCTACCACCGCAGCATGAATGAGCCACGCGCGCGTCTCAGTCCAGCGCAGACGCTTGCCTTGCAGGCGGATCTGGATGCGCTGCGCCGCGAGGCTTTTGCCAAGCTCGGCGCAGACGATGCCGCGCACATCCGTCGTGTTGTGCGCAATGCGCGCACCGCAGCGATTGTGGGGCGTGGCCTGCTGATGTTTGGCTGGGGTCCGATGAGCTGGATTGCCGGCGTGATTGCGCTGGCGCTGGCCAAGATCCTCGAGAATATGGAGGTGGGCCACAACGTCATGCATGGCCAATACGACTGGATGAACGACCCCGGTTTGAATTCGCAAACCTATGACTGGGACATCGTCTGCGCGGCCGAACATTGGCGCCACTCGCACAACGTCGAACACCACAACCACACCAATATTCTGGGCAAAGACCACGACTACGGTTACGGCATGCTGCGCCTGCACGAAAAACAGCGTTGGTCGCCGGCGGCGCTGCTGCAGCCGTTTTGGTATTTTCTGCTGGCAATCAATTTCCAATGGGGCGTTGCCGTTCACGACATCAAGATCGGCCGTTTCGTCAAAGGCCGCATGACGCGCAGCGAGCTAGGCACACGCGCGCGGCCGTTTGTGCACAAGGCCACCCGCCAGCTGTTCAAGGACTATGTGTTGTTTCCGGCGCTCGCGTTTTGGCATTGGCCGCGCGTGCTGCTTGGCAATCTCGCTGCCAACCTGATTCGAAACGTGTGGACCAACGCGATTATTTTCTGCGGACACTTCACCGAGCACGCGCACCTGTTCAGCCGCGAAGAGACCGCAAACGAAAGTCGCGGCGATTGGTACCTGCGCCAGATTCAGGGTTCAAGCAATCTGGAAGGCAGTCGCTGGTTTCACTTGTTGACCGGTCACCTGAGCCACCAGATCGAACACCATCTGTTTCCCGACCTGCCCGCCGCGCGCTATCCAGAGATCGCGCCTCAGGTACGCGAGATTTGCGCTCGCCATGGCGTGCACTACAACAGCGGCGGCTTCTGGAAGCAGTACGCGAGCGTGCTCAAACGCATTTTCGTGCATGCGTTGCCGACGCGTCCGACAAAACTGGTCAGCGAGCCCGGTTGACAAGCAATCGGCAGGGAAGCGCATGGGCGACTGTGGAAGCGGCGCAAGCCGCGATGCTCTTGCGCTTTTAGAGCATCGCGGCTTACGCCGCTCCCACAACGGCACGGGATTGGCGGCCTACGGCCACCACGTCCGCGTCCGGCTCCGTCAAAATGACCTGACTGGCGCTCGTGGCGTCATGGTCGAAGGGCAACGAGATAATTGAACTGATCGGATTCGACGGCGATGACACGCTGTGGCATAGCGAAGGCTACTACCAGGCGGCGCAGGTAGCGTTCGAGAAAGTTCTCGCGGATTATGTCGACGTGCAGGATCAGCGCAACTGATCCCACAAAAAACGATAGGACAGCGCGGCCATGAACGCTGATTGTTTGTTGTTGGCGGCACCACCGTGCCCGCCTTCGATATTCTC
>JAWXCG010000164.1:0-2700 GCA_034440555.1 Pseudomonadota bacterium | reverse complement strand
CGCCGGAATTGCCAACGGACGATCGACAGCCACGGGACGGACGACAGGCGCCGGCAAGCAGAGGTCGTGGCAGCTTCCGCGCAGTGGTATCCGCCGAGTATCAGCGGGTATGCCCGGCCAAGGACCGTTAACGAATGCGATAAAGGCCCTGCCGCGCGGTGAGGTAAATGCTGCGTCCGTCGCTGTCGCCGAAGGCGCAATTGCTGGTGATGCGCGGTACCGCGATGCCACCCCAGCGCGCGCCTTCCGGGCTCACGATCTCGATTCCGCTGGCAACGCCGATATAGACATTGCCGTTCGCATCCACGCACATGCCATCGGGAGTGTTCAACCCCGTCATCAGGATGCGCAGGTTCGACAACGAGCCATCGGCGGCGACGTTGTAGCGGCGCAGCGTGCCTTGCTGGGTATCGGTTACGAACAACAAGTCTCCGCCGGGCGAAAGGCTGGCCCCGTTGGGCTGGTTGACACCGATCGTGCCGGCCCACTCGAGCACGAGTACGCCATCGGGGTTGCGCCGGAACAAACCATTGAACGGCAGTTCGCGTTGCGCCGGTGGATTGGCCACCAAACCGTAGTCGGGATCGGTGAAATACAGCGTGCCATCGGCGCGCAGGTTAAGATCGTTGGGTGAATTGAAGCGCATGCCCTGATAGGTCGATACCAGGGCGCTACGCACGCCGCTGCCGAAGTCGGTAATCGACACACTGCGTGTGATGTTTTCGGCGGCGAGCAGATTGCCCCCGGCGTCCAGCGCGAGACCATTGGCCTGATCGCTGGGATTGCGGAACACCGAAATCGTGCTGGGTGGATCGAGCCGGTAAATCGTATTGGCAGGGATGTCGGTAAACAGCAGATGGGTGCCGCGCCACAGCGGCCCCTCGGTGAACTGAAACGCTTGCGAGACCAATTGCGCGGCACCCAATTGGACGATGGGATTGCACAAGGGTTCGATCTGGATGTCGTCGACGAAGGTATGCGCGGTGATCGCAGCAGGATTCTGGATCGAGCTCCATGAGTCAGAGGCAAACACGCCAGTTATGTTTTGCAGCACCGCGGTGCTGTCGGTGACGCTGACCTGCCAGCCTTCCGGCTCGATCCCGCTTGCGGGCCAGAACCTGGCCTGCATCCCCGTGGTGGTGGCGTTGATCTGATGGGTGCGGAAGCGCACGCGATAGGTTATGCCGGCACTCGGTCCCGCCACGCTGGGTGGACTATGCGCCAATTGAGTCTCGACGCCATTTTCTTCCTTCCATAGCCCGATGCCCGCCAGACCGCGGAACGAGCCCTCCAGAAACACCGCGTAGCCTTGCCCCATCGGGTTGGTCTGGGTGAGATAACCGCCGTTTTGTCGCACCCCGAAGCCCACGCCTTGGGTGGGTTCGTGCTCCAAGGTAAAGCTGAAACGTACTTCGACATCGCGCGAGCCCAGTGGGCTGCGCATGCGCGCGACCGAGTAAGCGCTGGCGGTCGGTCGCAACCGCGCGCGACCGGTCTGGATATCGGCCAGGGCGACGCCGCCCACCGCAACCCAGGGGATCGGCCAGCCGGCGCCATCGGGCTGGGTGAAGTTCTCGCTGTAGCTGGCGATGCCGCAGCTTTGCTCAAAGCCATTGGCGTAGATTGGATCGGACAGGGTTCCGGCTTGCGCGCCGCCGGCTGCCGGCAGATGGATCGCAACGATCAGCGCCATGGCGCATAGCAGTCTGTGTTGCGCTGTTGAGCCGGTGGTGCTGGGTGGGCTACGTCTGATCATGGATGCTGAGTCCGGAAGAATGCTTATTGGTGTTTTCAGGCGCTATGGCGAGGTCGCAGCGGGGGTTCACGGTGCGCAAACGCCCCACCTGCTCCGTAGAGACGCAATTAGGTCGCGGAAACGACAAACTGATTTACGCTCAACCGCAATCAGGTGCAAGTTGTTCCAACAAGGTTCGAACCCGCATAGGCGAGCGGCGCTGGATGCCGTTTTTGCCCTGAATTTTCGTATTGGTACTCAAGACACTGAATGCTCGCATCCGACGAGCTGGCCGTCCGGAGTCGATATGGTCACCTCGCATTGATATTTTGCTGCCTTGCTTTGGATGCTGCCTGCAATCGCCGGGGCTGCGCGCGGGACCATCATGCGCAGCGGTTTCGAGGGCGGATTGACTTGCACGATGGCAGCACTCCCAACGCTCACCATTGATGTGTGCTCGGCGCTAGTGCAACCGGTGTTCCGCCTCAATGGCGTTCCGTTCGATTTGGACCCGATGCAGAGTGGGGCGTTTTTTCTAGTCCCGCCAGTAGGCCAGCCGGTACTGCTGGGTAGCAGTTTTAGCCCACCATCCGCAGGCGTGCGCGTAGTAACTGGCGTCTACGATGTGGAGTATTGCTGGCGCGCAGGGGATCGGGTACCGAGCAATACAGTCGCGCGGGTCCTGCAGAATGTACTGATTGCTGGCGATAGCACTTTGGTTGTCGATGTGCCGAGCACCTCACTGCGCGGCAATTTTACGATGAATGGTGCAGCGTTTCCGCAGACCGACGCCACTGCAGCAGCGGCCCTGTCGCTGAGCGCGATCCATGGGCTCGGTCGCGTCGTGCTAGGGAACCTCTGAACAATGATGTTACCCCGATTTCTCGGACACCCGGATAAGAACGTATTCTTATCCAACGAGGTGCTCAATGAAGAAGATCGGAGTGAAGGGAAAGGCGGTTCGT
>JAWXCG010000163.1:0-4719 GCA_034440555.1 Pseudomonadota bacterium | reverse complement strand
GCGCTACATGGTTGTTGTTGAGCATGGTCCAACCAGCACCGGGGCATATGTTCCGGATCTTCCTGGTTGCGTTGCCGTCGGTGAGTCGGAGTCTGAGGCCCTTGAACTTATTCGGGAAGCAATTGAGCTTCATCTTGAGGCACTTCAAGAGCAAGGCCAGCTGCCGCCGGCTCCCTCGTCATCAAGCGCCTTCATTGAAGTCGCTGCTGCATAACGATTAGATCGCGCGCAGCCGCGATCTGAACCGTTTGTTGGACGAGCCCGGTCCTGGGCGCGTAGCGAGCGCTCTCAAGAAAATATGTCTTGTGGTGTTGGCCCGGCTTGCGGTGTTTCTGGAGCGCGGGTGTTTTTGTGCGCGTCGTGGGCGAGTGATTGGGCCAGTAGACGCCCGATTGCGGGGCTTGGTCCGGGGTTATGGCGGATTTTTGTCGAGTGGGGTTCGCAGCTTGCGGACGCTGATGTCCTGGTGCTGGCCGCGGCTGTTGCCTGAGTGGGTCGGTGCGCTGCTGGGGCAACCAAAGCAATCGGGATGGGGATCGGGGCTGGCGTTGCGCTTGGATGGCGTGCTGTCAGCCAAGATCGAAGCTGCGTTTGTACGATGTTCATCGGCGCCCCACAGCAGGGCCGTCGGGTACCGCTGCGCGGGACCCGACCTACGCGCTGCATCAGTTCGCTGAAGTAGTCGGTCAGTTGCGCCGCGGTCAGCGCGTCAATTTGATGATCAAAACGCGCCCCCACACGACGCACCGCGCGCGCGTCGATGGTTTTGGGTTGCAAACCCTTGAGCACGAGAGGTTCCCTGATGTTGTTCGATTTTTAACCGGACAGTAGTGATTTTTCTTTATGCTTCACTGGCTCGTCGCCAGCACTATTTTTCCGCCCCCCAAAACTCAGAGATTTCCTAGACGGATTTCAGAAATTGCCCAGGGCGTTCGAGCCTTTGCTCGTGCTACGGTCAACCCATTAATCTGGAGTCGCTATGAAACGTACGCGTTTAGACCTCTCTCTTCGCTTATCGTTGGGCGCAGCGATTCTGTTTTCGACGATGACCGCTGCCACCGCTCAAGAAATCTGCGGCCTCGCTAGCGTGCAATACAACCAGATGCATAGCGATGGATTTGAAGGAGCGCAGCAAGCGTCGGCGTCAGCGAGCGTTTCGAGCACACCTGAAAAATCGAGCGCGGTAACCGACGCCCAAGCCCCTCTGCGCGCGCTCTTCGACCTCGGCAAGCCCATGGGCTATGCGCCGAAAATCGCAAAAGGTGTAGCGCCCACAGTCACGATTATTTCGCCAACCAATGGCGCCACGCTACCCGGCCGCACCTTCGAGATTCGCGGCGCCTTCACCGGGCCAATCAACACCGGTGTATCCATCAACGGCTCGCCTGCACGCACTTTGGGTAATCAATGGGTAGCTGGCCCAATTCGACCGGAAATCGGCGGACTCACGATTGCTGCGGTCGCCACGACCTTGGATGGTCTCACCGCCAATGCCACGCGCAATGTCTCCGTAGCCGACACGCCGCCCAAGATTCAGATGATCGCCAATCGGGCAGGCGGCATGGCGCCCGCAGCCATCGGCTTTCGCCTTCGCTTCGGCGGTGCGGTGAGCGGCAATGTGCAAATCGATTTCGATGGCGACATGCTCAACGATTTCGATGGCCCACTGGCTGCTGTGCCGGAACGGTTCACCTATGCTGTGCCGGGTTTCTACACCGCGCGCGTATCGGCAACGGTGGACAGCACGCCTGTCAGTGCCGACGCCACGGTCGTCGTTGCGGATGTGATGGTGCAGCGCCAGCGCGCCTGCTCCGTCTATGGCGCATTGCGCGAGGCACTGGCAGCTGACGATCTGGAAGCGAGCCTGATCACCTTTGCCTTGCCCAAGCAGGAGGCATTCCGGCCCTTCTTTACATCACTGGGCAGCAACCGACCTGTGTTTGCAACGCGCCTGGGCACGATCGCCAATGGCTTGATCGGATTGGAAAGTGCCGAACTGTCTGTCCTGCGTATCGAGAGTGGCCAACCCTATGGATACCCACTGGGAATTGCATCAGGCGACGACGGGGTCTGGCGTATCACGTCTTTCTGAGGAGCCGATGTGAATACTTCGAATGTCTGGATCGACGAGTTTCTGTACAGCGCCATTCTGTGGGGCAGCTTGGTAACATTGCTGCTGTGGTGGTTGCGACGCCAGCTGAAAAATCGCGCTGGCAGGTGGCTGATGGCGCTGCCGCTGGCCTGGTTTGCGCTGCATACCGCGATCGCGTGGTATGGCTTTGTATGGCCGCCCAGCGGGCGCCTGATCGAAGCGGACAGCGGCGCGCCGATTCGCAACACGCGGGTGATCGCCACCTGGATCAGTTACCCGATGACGATCTGGACCATGCACTGCTCAGGAAGGCAGGCGCATTTGAGCGGCGCCGATGGCGCCTTTGCGTTTCGGTATGCGCCGTATCCCACGCTGTTTGTCGGCGTTGGGTTTCGTGGCCTGCGGCCGCTGGTGCCGGGGCGAGTGCAGACCGGAAAAACGGGTCGTCCGTGGACGCTGCTGCGTGGCGACATCGCGATCAAAAAATATGCGCCGGGAAGGGAGACCCTTGACGACAGTCAAACGACCGAGTGCAAGGTGGATATTGCACCGCAGTTCACTTACGAGCAAGTGAACGACCGGTCTTACGCGCTGCTGCCGGGCGAAGAACACCCCTTTGAAGTGATGTATCGAGAGGCCTGCGTTGAGCGACAACCGGGGAGTTTCACGAATTCTTATCTCCACTTTATGAGTGTCAGCAGCATTCGCACGATGGGTGCTGCCTATGCAAACCTCCAACCTGAGGAACCGCGAATCCTTGCCCTGCGTGAAGCCAGAAAACAGACTGGGCAAGTAGGCTGTCCTGGGGGAGGAGTCTGTGCGGCAGCGGTAACCCCCGATGTCCACGACACCTACTGCACCTATTTCTCGTGGGTACGTGAACTACAAGGAGGCTTGCAATGAACCGAAACCATTGGCTGCTGATGGCCGCACTGACGTTGCCGAATGCCGCGCCCGCCTACGAAATCGCCACGCATGCCATAGTCACCAAGGCGGCGGTGGATCGCTCGGTGCTGTCTGCCGGGCACGCGCGGTCGATCGTGCCGGTGCTGGGCTTCGATCGTCTGGCGCTGGCAACGCCTCTCCAGGTTGTACTGCCGAATGACGAGCTGCACATCGGCTATTTTGACAATGCGCCGCGCCCCGATATACCGCTGGCCTCGGCCGATGCTTCCGATATTCGGGTGCGGCAGATCAACGACCACGAAGGGCTGGTCTTTGAACGGCTGCGCCGCGCTGGGTTTCTGCCTGGCAGCGACCGAGCGGACTTCGAACAGCGCTTCGAGGCCTGGGTGATGCGCGGCGCGATCCGCGAAGACGACAACGATATCGGCCCCTTTTTGCTCGGCGAACGCGATGAAGACCCCTGGCACGATGTGTTTCGTGCCGGGCGCCATTTTTACGATCCGATCAACAATCGCGCATTGGCCAATGGCGATGTCTGCGGCACCTTTGGCTGTATCCCATCAATCGAATGGGCGCTGGGGCGCAGCGGCGTGCTCACCGGCCCCGGAACACTGGTGACCAACCGTGAAAATCATTTCTCATGGCAGGACGCGCGCGACAACTACTGGTGGGCATTGACCTATAACCGGCCCGAGTCGGCACTGCCGGGTTCCTATGGTTTCGACCAGGAGATCGAGTCGGGCAACCGCAAGCGGCGCTTCGCCACCATGCTGAAAGCGCTGGGCCAGGTGGTGCATCTATTGCAGGACGCCGCGCAGCCGCAGCACACCCGCAACGACGCGCATGGCCCGCCCACGGCACAGACCTTGATCGGCGAAGACGCCGCCGACGGGGCATTCGAGGCCTATACCGAGGTCCGGCTGCTTGGTGGCTTGGATACCACCTCGCTGGCGAGCCCATTGACGCATTTCGATGGCACGCCGCCCAACGCCAAGAGCATTCCACCGTTGAAGTTGAGTGGTCTGGTGGCCTATCCGGTGCCGGCGTTTTCTACCCAGGTGGAATATTTCACGACAAGGGAGATCGGTCCTGTCGAGACGCGGCGTGGCCTCGCCGATCTTTCCAATCGAGGTTTTTTTACCGCGACCACATTGCCGGTTAATGTTGCCACCGGTAGGCCTGACGCTGGTGCGACTCAGTTCGCGAACCCACCGCTTCCAGAAGATCAGCCCGGCTTTTACCAAACCATCGATCTATTCACCGATCTGCACTACCAGACCAACACCATCGTCCGGCAAAAAGTGCTCCAGGCCGTCGTACCCGATATCATTGCGCCGAACTGGAATGCGCAGAGCGGGCTGTTCGGCAGCGACGGCCGCGTGTCGGTACTGGCCGCCAGCCAAACCGCGCTTGCTGCGGACCTGTTGTCGGCGACGCCGCTGCCAGGCTCGGGAGACACCAAGTATTCGATGTCCTACGAGGTCTTCACCGCCCAAGCCGACGCCATGCTCCCCCGCGCGGTGGCGTACAGCACGGGTTTGATCGACTACTTTTTCCGCGGTCGTCTCGAAATCACGCCCAATGATCAAAAGGTGTTTGCCGTGCTCAATCAGGGCGCGCCACATACCGTTGATGCCGAGGGCTATCCGCGCAAGCCGGACAACAGCATCTTCGGCTTCGAGAAAATTCGCTTGAAGGTGCGCAACGTGACCGATGCGATC
>JAWXCG010000162.1:0-16642 GCA_034440555.1 Pseudomonadota bacterium | reverse complement strand
TGCTTTCCAAACCCCCGCTCTCAACAGCGGAGCTGGTCAAAACCTGCGGTTTTTCGCCCCCTGATTCAGGGGGCTATCGCGGCTCCGGACTTGTTCAGAGGTTCCCTCAGCTGTTATTAGTACTCTGACCCCTGTTCTTGCTACAGCTTCCCTTCAGACGTCGCCCTGCGCACTGCACATAATTGCATCATGCTTGATTTGATTTTTTCGTGCCTGTCCACTGGCCGGGCGCGGAGCATATGCGCGCAGGCGCATTATCGATCTGGGAAAAGTTGAAACCATGAAATGGTCTCGTTTTGTTTTCGCGGCCGCACTCGTCGGACTTTCTTCCATGCCAGTGCAGGCGCGCGTGGTTCAGGGCACCGCAGAATGCCTGATGTCCATCTCCGGAACGGACAGCATCCACTTGTCGATGCCCGCGCAGTTCCACGAGCCCGGATTTGCCGTGCAGATGAAGGATCTGCAGGGCAATCCACTGAGTGGGCTGGAAGTGTGGTTCTATGTTGATCAGCCCTTGCAAGGTCTGGTTCCGCCAGGTACGCCGCCGCTGCCGCCGGCGGAAACCTATGGGCGGATCACCTCAGGCGAGTTTAGGGCGTTCACCGATCAACAAGGCATTGCCCGCTCTGGTCCCTTCACCGGCGGCACGCTTTCCGGGGCCTACGATGTCGTCGCCTTTGTCAGGGTAAGCGGGCTGGCACCAAACGACGCGGCCTGCAGAACGTCACCCGGTCCTAGGGGCTATTTCCGGGTCAACCAGCGGTTTAGGGTATCAGTTGGGGCAGCAAACGCGATCCCCACATTGTCTAGCCTCGCCTCATTGCTGCTCGGACTGGCAATGCTCGGCGTTGGCTTGATCAGTACGCGGCGCGCTCACGGCGGCTAGCGACTATCTCGGAACCCGGTTCACGGCGATCAGACGAGGACTCACAGAGAATCGCAGAGAACCGGGACACCCACTCTTCCAAGAGCGCTGCAACTCAGATTTGGGCGCGGTGTGCGCTAGGAAATCTCGCAATAGTGGGCGTCCCGATTAGGGGCGTGGTCTGAACTCTCTGTCGCCGTGCATTTAGTTGGATTGCCAAAGGGTGAGTGTCCAGTTCCTTCGGTGCTTTCATACCTGCCGGGCGATCCGGGTGGAACCAGTGAGGAACGTGGATACGTCACGAAGCTCACGGTGCCTCACCGCCCAGCAGAAGTCAGTCGGAAAACACGGGAAAACAGCTGGGAAAATTCTGAATCTCGGGCGTCCAGGTCTTTCGGTCGATTTCTCGGGTGAGTCGATTGATCGCGGCGAGTGAGGCTTCGGCGAAAGACAAGACATGACCCTTGAGCCACATCGGCAAAAAACGCCCGAATCGTCAAAGCCTCCTCACGTCGGCTTCAACCATTCCCATGGTGGATGAAATGCTCGCCATCAAGGGTTCGCTGCGCCGGCCTACGGCCGCCCTTGACGGATTGAGCGGTGGCGAAAAGGCCGAGGACATCAACCAGAGCGCCAAGCAAAACCAATGGCTCAATCACTTCGCTTGACAGAGGCGGCTAAATGGGGGCCCCTGTTTCATGTTTCACCTGTTTCATCGAGTCGCAGTGGCATGGTGACCCCCGCGACCAACAGCACATCTGGGTTCCTATGGGTTCCCGGCTCGCCTACTCGAACCCATTGGCAAACAATGCGCCGTCGTTGTCGAGGATGGTGATGGTGAGTACCGCCGGTGAACCGATCAGGATTTCTGCCGGTTCGCTGAGGGTGATGGTGAAGGTTTCGCTGGACTCGGCGAGGGTGTCGTCGACAATCTGGATACTCGCGTTCTGGGTGCCACCCTGCCCGTCGCTCCAGGCGAAGAAGAGGTTGGGCGCGGCAATGAAATCGCTGCCGGCGACCGCGCTGCCGCTGGCGATGTCGCCGGAAATATCGGCGAAGCTGCCGACGCCGTGACTGCGCGTCACGCCGATCTGGATCGTGCCTGCACCTTCAGGGACCTCCAGCGTGGCAGCGCCGAACGCCGCGTAGCCTTTGCCCGAGGCGACCTCGAACAGATCGTCGATGCCATTGTGGTCATCGACGTCGAGCGACTGATTGTAGAGGACGAAGGCAGCGCGATCGGAAGCGACCTGCATTGTGGCGAAGCGCAGCGGTGGCACGCTCAGAAGTGGGTCGGTGGCGGCGCGTCCCTGTTCGAAGGAAGTACCTTGCTCGATGAACTGGCGGTAGAGCACCGTGCTGGCGTTCGGGTAATTGGCATCGTCGCCGACACTGAAAAAGACCGAACCGCTCGCGCGATCAAAGACTGGTGCCCCCATGCTCAGGGCGCCGGCAGCGAGGACATCGGCACCTACCGGATTGATGGAGTTGTCGATGCGATCCCAGACGAAGTAGTTCGCGGAGGCACTGAAAGGGAACTGCGTGGCTTCGGAAAACAGGGCCACATAGCGCCCATCGGGGGTGACATCCTGCAGGGTCGAGAGGCTGGTTGCCTGCGTCGGTGGTTGCGCCACGCGAACAATGCTCGACGTCGACAGGGTGTACATGAAGATGTCGGCGACGCCGTTGCTGTCGCCGCCGACCAGATTGCTGGCCTCGTGCGCAAAAAACACGCGGTCACCGTCGTTGGAAATGCGGATGCTGCTTTGGAAAGGATCGGCATTGGCCTGGGCACCGCCATTGGCAATGCTGACTCGGCGGATGCCGGTCTGCGTATCCCAGACGAAGGCGTCGGTACGGCCGTTACTGTCGCCTGCGACCAGGTCGGTCGCCACCGAAAAAAAGGTGAGCCGGCTGCCGTCGAAATTGGCATCGAGATCGAAGCCGCCAACCCCGCCATTGATTGCGGGAAATCCAGAGGTGTTGCGCGTCACCACATCGAGTGCGCCGCTGCCAAGGTGTTTGCGATAGATCTGCGCGGTCAGCACGCCGGCGGTGTCCGGGTGCAGATTCTGTGCCGAGCTGACGAAGAATGCGTACTGGCCATTGCCAGACAAGGCGCCTAAGCTGCAACCCGCGTCGCCGCCGGTGCCGGGTGCAATGCCGCAGAGATCGGTATAGGCACCGCTGAATCGACCTTGCAGATACAGTCGCGACCGTGCGGTGGGATAACTTGCGAAGCTCTCCTGATCGATCTGCGAGGCAGGCGTCGAAATCAACAGCTTGGTCCCAGCATCGTCGATATCCAGCAGTTGCGGTACTTCAGAAGTGACCGCGCTGGCGATCGCAGTTGCGGGCAGTCCCTCCCTGGTGACTGTCACCACCACCGGCGCGGTCGAAATCGATGCGCGATAAATATCGGAGCGGCCATTGCTGTCGCTGGTATCCAGGTCGAGAAACGCACGCGGACCGGCGCTGAAACACACCTGGCTGCCGTCTTCAGACAGGTCGGGATTCGACGCACCGCCCGCGCTGTTAGTTACCTGCACCAGATTGTCGTTGGTAAGGTTTTTGCGCCAGACCTGCTGGACGGACGAGATGCCGCCGCGATTGGTGAACACGACGAATTGGCCATCCGCTGAAATCGCGCCGTCGCTAGTGGCCTCGCTGAATTCCAGGTTTGTGGCGTCCAGGGTGGCCCGGCGTGTGGCGCCGTTGCTGAGGTTGTGCCGAAACACATCGCTGACGCCATTGCTGTCAGCAACACTGGAATCGAGATTGGTGGCGAGCGAACTGAACAGCACCATATTGCCGTCATCGGAAAGATCGAGGGCGAAACTGTCGCCATTGGACTGATTGCCATTGCTGCGCAGGCTGACGCGCACCGTGGTGCTGGCCGACAGCGTGCGCAGGAAGACATCGCGTCGCGCGTTGCTGTCACCTGCCACCAGGTCGGTGGCGACACTGTCGAAGGCGATCAGGTCGCCGCTGCCATCCATCCACGGATTGCCACTGTCGCCGTTGCTGGGATTGCCACCGCTGTCGACGCTGACCAGAAGCAGTGTGTTGGTCTGCACATCGTATCGATAGATGTCGTCTTCGGCGTTGTTGTCGTCGGCGGTGAGCTGGTAAGGCGAAACGAATACGGTATAGCGCCCGTTGTCGCTGATCCTTGGTGTCAGCGCAACGCCGCTGGCGTTGCCACCAGCCATCACGTCGGGTGACACCAGCAGGCTGGTCTGTGTCTGGCGATCGTAGCGATAGGCAGCGAAGCCTGCGGGATCGTAGAAGAACGAGCTGAGATCCAACGCGCGCCGGTAGACCACATAGCGGCCGGTCTGGCTCAGATTGGCCTCGAGGGCTGACCAGCGCGATTCGCCGCCAGTGATCGACAGACTGCCTCGAATGACGGCCGCTCCAGTATCGACAAAGATGTCGGAGACCCCGTTCTGATCGTTGTCGACAAGCTGAGTTGAGGTGCTGGTGAACGCGATCAGCCCGCCATCGTCGGCGATGCACAGTCAGAAGCGCTGCCATTGCCCTGAGCGCCGAGGATGAGCGGAGACTCAACGTGAGAGATCCGCGTCAGCGGATAGGCGAAAGTGGCCGCGGGCAGCAGCGCCATCGTGCCAGCACACATCCAATGCAGCGCGAACACGGCGCGCCGCAAATTCACTTGCAGGTCAAGGCCTGAGTGCATCTGCATTCCTTGTGGAGCCCCCATCGTTGCAAGACTATAGAATCGAGGCGTTACAAAGGCAATCCGCCATTCGTGCGATGCGAAAACAGGAAAACAGGGGTCAGGGTACTAATAACAATAACCTAGTCGGGAAATAGTACTCTGACCCTGAGGTTCCCCCCCTGTTTTCCTGTTTTGCACAAGAGCGAGCACCAAAGTCGCAGAGTTAGACGGCCTTCGCGGAATCAACGCTCGCCGCAAATTTCTGTACCAACACCCTTGCAGCGCGCGAAGGCCGCGATGTGTGCTCGCGTACGAAAATGGATGTCCAGTTCGCGGGCGCAACGCGCCGCTGCCCGCCGACAGATGACATCAGCGCAGGGTTTTTGGGCGCAAGGACCGCCCTACAACTCGCGCTTTACCCAGGCGACATAGCGATCCATCCAGGCCTGAAAAAATTTCCGGCTGCCTTCGCCGATACTGCCCGCCTCATCGAACAATCCATCCTTGGCATGTATAAACGCCTCAGGTTGCCCCATGGTGGGCACATCAAGGTAAGCCAAAATGGTGCGTAAATGCTGCTGTGCTACCGCGGTGCCGATCGCACCGACGGAAACGCCCAGTATCCCGGCTGGTTTGCCCGCCCAAACGCTTTTTCCGTACGGTCGGGAGGCATGATCGATGGCGTTCTTGAGTACACCGGGTATCGAGCGATTGTATTCGGGGGTCACGAACATCAAGCCCTGCGCTGCCAGAATCTCGGACTTCAGTCTCTCGACCGATGGCGCCGGGCGCGTGTCGTGATCTTGGTTGTAGAGCGGCAGATCACCAATCTCGATCTGCTTGAACGAGAAATCATCCGGCGCCAGTCTGGCCACAGAACTGGCCAGTTTGAGATTGAATGAATCGCTGCGCAGACTACCAACGATCATCGCGATTTGGTATTTGGACATCACAAGCTCCTGCTTTGAATTGACTGACAATCAGCGTTGCCGGATCGGCTCATGCCGGGCCGAAGCCATCGAGCGCGGCTTTGCAAAAACAGCGCCCCCCAAGCAGCGTTTTGGCCCAAGCCACTTCTTGTGCGCGCCGCGCCACCGCAAACATCATCACACCGAGTGGCAAGATCGCTTAAAACATAAATGCCGCCAAAGGCCCGGGGTTTTCCGTCATCAGATACCCAACACCTTGCTGCGAAAGCGGCTTGGCAATCACGCCAAGCCACAGCATGTGGAGCACGATCATCGCGGTCACGACAGCCAGTTACGCTGTCAGATATCTGAGCATGACCATCAGTCGTAGGTGCGCCGAAGCTCGCCGCGCTCAACCAGCACACGATCGCCAACACGCAGATCGTCGATGCGCTCGTAGTCGAATTCACGCGTACGCCTATCTTCAAAACGTACGCTGACCCGATAGAATTCATCGTCACGGCGATTATTTTTTTCCATGTTGTACCCGATCACGGCACCGCCGACTGCTCCAGCGCCTGTGGCCGCCGCACGGCCTCTACCGCTGCCCACTTGATTGCCGATCACTGCGCCAAGCACAGCGCCAAGTACAGCGCCGCCACCCGAGGGACGCGAGCGCAGCTCAATCACATCGATACCACTTACTACGCCATAAGGCGTGGACTCGTGGCGCGAATCATAAGTCTCGCGGTGCGTATCGCCGTCGGAATAGCCACGATCTTCAAATCGCTCTGAGGGATAAGAAGCGCATGCGCTTAGCAGTACCAAGCTCAATGCTGACAAACAGGTAACAACGTTGAAAATTTTCATGATGGCGATTGAATCCGGTTAAGGGAACCCGAGGATGCCTGTCGCCTGCATGATCGTCTGTGCGCAAGCAAACCAAACAACTGCAGATGCGCACCATCCACACCATAGGCAAGATCGGCACGCGCATCGCGTTCGTGCCGAAACCTGCACAGCGCCGCATAGATTGCGGTGCGCGCCCGGTTGAGGCCGCGCCTAGGGGCTGGTGCTCGGGCCAGGAAAACAGGGGTCAGAGTACTAATAACAACAGCCTAGTCGGGAAATAGTACTCTGACCCCTGTTTCTACTTTTCCCTATGCCGGCTAGTTTTCGAACCCGTTGTTGAACAGCCGATCGGCCGCCCCGAATGCCGCCCGCATCACCAGGTAGGAATTGCGCGTCGAACCGCCGCACACGCAACTTGCGGCCTGAAAGCCGCCGCAATTGGAGTTCTCGTTGCGGAAACTCTTCGGCCCGCAGCCGTTAAGGAAACTCATCACATCTGGGCAATTGAACAGCACTTCAAGGCCTGCGACTGCACCGAGCTGCGACACGGCGGTCTCGCAGATGATGGTGGGATCATTGCCAATACTGTTTGCAAATGCGAACACCGGCGCGTTTGGCACCACGCCGCAGGCTTGCGGCGCAAGGCCGGTTACGCCGCCTTGCTGCCCCGCCTGAGCTGCTGTGCCAGCGACCACGAGCTCGAAGTGCGACGCTGGCGAAGGATCGATCGTCGTCACTACAATGTCGAACGGCGCGAGCAGCTCTGTCACGCATGCAGTCACCTGGGCGAACGCGGCATCGCCATGCTGAAATGCAGTGAGGCTGACGGCTACGGATAGTACTGATGAGGTATTTGTCACGGCGTTGTCGGCGCCGGCGGAGAACTGGCAGTTTCCCACGCAACGATTGACGAACACGGTCGTTGCCGCATGGCTGCTCAACGGCACTGCCGCGAACAAGGCCAGACCCAGTCCAAAAAAATGCATAGCGTGGCTAGGCATCGATGACTCCGAATGAACGTGAACCGCAGAATTGGAACCTCGCACGCGCGTCGCGGTTATCAGATCCCTTGCGTCACCCTGTGCTCATCGCGTCGCGTCTCGATCCGAACCATCTTACACTCAACTAGGATCGGGACATCATACGCGAAACAGGCCAGCGACCACTTCATGATACGGATCTACGCAATTCGTCATGTTTGATACGTCCATTCAAACCATGCGGTTCGAAAGGACCGGAGATGCATGGACTTCTCCCATCAACCGTATTCTGCTGTTGCTTTTGAAGCTTCGTGTTGCGCCCTGATACATTGTTTTGAGGTATATGATTTCTGCCCGTGACACCGGGCTCAGAGGTTGCGTGCGCGGTGGACGGGTGCGTGTCGTGTTGCCTTTTCAACGCAATCCGTGCGCTTTGCGGCTGCGGCGGATCGATGCTCGGACACCTATACGGCGTCTTGATGGTGCACCTGATGCGCACCGCGCTGGGATGCGCTGGAAAACAGGGGTCAGAGTACTAATAACAATAACCTAGTCGGGAAATAGTACTCTGACCCCTGTTTTTGGAGTGCGATCAGTCCTTGCTCGTGCGCCTGTGTTCCGCCAAGCCTGCTTCGCTTCAATCGCAAATCCCTTCGAGGGATGGGCGACGTACAAATCGCAGCGCCCTCGGACTGGGCGAGATTTTTCCACGGGGTCTTCGGGAACAACACCTCGCTTCTCAGTGGCGAATTCCTCCAACGCGGTCCATCCTTCTAATCGCCATGCTTCACCTGCCAAGGTGCTGAGCGAAGCTCGCTCGTTGTACCACCAGCAGCAATCCTTAGTGCTCGTATGGAAGTCCTGGACCGTTGTTGTCCATTTCTCCAGTAGCTTGCGAATTCCCCGAAGTGACCGTGCAGTTCGAACCTCAATGAGGTCGCTGCGATCTGCGGACGAATCTGTGGCTTTCGCCTTCGTTTGCTTCTTGGTCATTTCAAACCTGCTTAGCTGGATTATGCGTCGATTCGTCAAAGCGCAAGCTAGTGGGATTTCTTGGGCGAACGCTCAAGAAATGCTGTTCGAGCGACCCTCGGTGCATTGCCTCACTGCCCAATCCTAGAAAACAAATGACTCATATCCCCCTCATTAAACCCACTTGCCGGTTTCTTGCCCGGCTTAGCCACCGTCTGCGGCTGATGACAAGCAAAACAATCCAGGGCTCTTGTCACGTCGGAAGGATCGGCCGGATTCGCCAAGTACATGCCATTCTGCATCCAGGTTTCCATGGTGGTGTTGGCCATGGTGGTTGATCCGGCGCGTGAGTACTTGGGCGCTCCAGTCGATTCGCCGCCGGGTTTTTTGAAGTTGGGGCATGGGTCCGATCCGGTGTAGAGGAAGCAGCCTTGGCCGAAGCCGCCGCCTTCGGTGTTGCCGTTGATGAGCCATTCCATGCCGATGAGCTTGTAGTACTTCCACTTTGCGGCGAGGCCGCTGGGCGCGTTCGCGACTACGCTGCTGTTGAGGCAGGCGATGTCCTGGCTGTTGGGGTGTTGGGTGTTGAGGGCTACGCAGCTGGTGGTGGGCGATGCCAGCACATCGGTGCGGCAGACGTCGGTGCGTACCCATTTGGCGGTGGAGCCGGGCCAGGTCAGGCACAGGGGTTTGTTGGTGCCTTTTTGCGTGGGATAGACACAGGATTTTCCGTCGCCGCCGTTTTGGCGGTAGCTGACGAAGTTGAAGTAGTTCCAGCCGGATTGTTCGAGGCCATTTTTGTAGTTTTTATTGACGTTGATGGTGCTGCCGGGTTGGGTTGGGTCACCCGGCAAGCGTGCGAGTGGATTGCCGCCGCTGATGTTGCAGTCGGGCGCGTTGGCGGTGTGTTCGAACGAGGCCCAGACGAATTCGCCATGCGTGTTGGTCTTCTGCACCAGATGCAACCCAGCGAGGCCCCAGACATTGTTTTCGTCGTCCACTTCGCAGTGCATGATGTCGCTGGGGCAGAGGCGATTGTTGATGCTGCCGAAGCTGCGCCATGAGGTTTTGATTTCGGTGGCGCCCAGGCTCTTGTCGCTGATGTCGGTGGGCGGGAAGAACACGCCGCCGCTGTAGCTGTTGGCGTTGAACGCTATGGCCGCGGTATTCATGTTGGCCTGCAGGTAGAGCTTCTTGTTGTTGACGTAGTCGAAGAACGGTTTGTTGACTCGGATGTCGTAGGCGGTGGTCTGGCTGGCGACATCGAGTAGTGCAAAGCCATCGCCGGCCTGCGCCTGATTGATCGCCTTGTTGAGCTGCACGCCATCGAGCGTGGTGTAGATGCCCGGCCATACCGGCACACCTTTGCCCGGAAACAGGTTGTACCAGGCGGCCAGGCCCATGAAGCGCGGATGGCCACTGCCGTCATCGCCGACCAGATACAGAAAATTGTTGTAGGCGAATTGATTGATCATGCAGTTGCTTTCGAACGGCGGCAACTGCGCCGGTGGAATGCCCTGGTCGGTGGTGGCCCATAGCGTGGCGCCGTTGGCGACGCGGCCGTATTGATTGATGGTGCAGCCGACCGGTGGCGTCTGTGCTTGGGCGTTGAAGGCAAGGGTGGACACAGCGAATAGCACGATGAGCTTTTTCACGATCGGTCTCCTGGGTGAAGGGCAGGCAACGTTGCGAAAAATATCCCGGGCGTTGCGCGCGCGCAGTCGGCTTCCACGGCTTGTGCCGCAGAAAGTTTCAAGCACATCGAGTACGCGCGAAGCAGTCACCGGGGCGTGATCCAAACTTTGCCGCAAACAGCCGGCAAGAAATCCAATGGTTTGGAAGACTGGTCAAGCGAGTCCAGCCCTCCAGGTTACACGTGGCGATAAATTGCGACGCGTACCTGTCCCCCGGGACAGATGCGGTGAGACTACGCTGGTGTAAGGGGCTGGGTCAAATGCGGCTGCTGCTACGGACGGGTCCGACCTGTGGTCGGACGCTTTTGTGGGTGCGGCGACATTTGCAAGGAGCGTCCGCGCGCAGCGCGGACCCACCAGGAGCGTGCCGTGCGAGAGGAATCACTGCGTGGCCGCGTCTTGAATGACTTCCTGGCCACTGTGAGGTTTTGCATGTCGTCCCTGATCTGGTTGTGTCGGCGTCGTGTTGCGCGTTTTGTGATGCTGGTTGCTTTACTCGCGATGTCCAGCAGCGCGATGGCCATTACCGTGCGCGTCGGCGCACCATCCGATCCAGCCTGCACTGCGTTCTCGGTACCGGGCGCGATCGCACAGCTGCCGGCAGGCATCACTACGCACCGCATTCTGCTGTCGACCAATCAAAGCTACGCCAGCGCAGGCACGATCGACCGGCGCAATGTGAGCATCGAGGGCGGCTATGCCAGTTGCAGCGCTGCAACACCCGCGGCGGGTGCATCGACGCGGATCGGTCCGAACGCGGCAGCCACGGCGGCATTGCTGACGGTGAATGGCGGCACAGGCGGCATCTTCACCGTTGTGCTGCGCGATCTTGAAATACGCGGCCCGGCGCCGGCCGGTGCGATTGCGGCGCTGGGCTCGGTCGATCTGATCGTCGAAGACTCGATCATTGCCGACTCGGGCACCCCGTCGACCGACGGCGGTGGAATCAACAGCGGTTTGGACGCCTTCGTGTTCCTGCGCGGCATTACCGAGATCAGCAATAACCGCGGCAACTTCGGTGGCGGCGTTGCCTGCGTCGATGGACAACTCAACATCGAAAGCAGCGATGTGCTGATCACCGCCAACCGCGCCAACACCGCGGGCGGTGGCGTGTCGCTGACTCGCTGCACGATGTTTTGGGACCCGGATACCGCATCGACTGCGGGTGGCATTCTGGGCAATCGCGCCACCGTCGGCGGCGGCGTGTACATGAGTGCCGCTTCGATCAGGGCACGCGGCACCGGCAGCAATCGATTCGCAGCGCGACGCATCATCGCCAACACCGCCGATTACAATGGCGGCGGCATCGCCGTGCAAAATAATAGCCAGGTGTTGTTGCCGCAACTTGACGCTTCATCCAACTTCGCTGGCGTTGCTGGCGTGCCATCCGGTCAGGGCAATTGCGGCGGAATTTCGCTATTTGAATCAGTGCTGACGCTGGAGAGTTTTCGCATCGAGGGCAATGTTGCACATGGCTACGGCGGCGCCATCTGCCTGAACCAACGCGGCAGTTTCCGCGTCAATGACCCGCGCCCCTGCACCCATGGCGCCTGCCGCAGCATCAGCTTCAATCGCGCCGGCACCGTATTGAGTGCCGACGCCGGCGCGGTTTGGATGGGCGAGGACGCCGCGCTTTCGTTGTTTGGCACGCGCATCATCGGCAACAGCGCGCAGCTCAGTTCGGTGATCTACTCGGAGGACAACACGCCGCCGAATGCGACCATCGACATCGTCAATTCGGTCATCGCGCGCAACACCGCGACGGTCGCCTTCATGATCGCCTACACCGGCACCACGCTGAGTTTTGACTGGACGACGATTGCCGACAACCCCAGTGGCCCGTCGCTGCTGGAAGGTTTCGGCAGCAATACGCTCGATCTTGCCACCAGTATTTTCTCCGCTGCGGCGGGTACTGAGGTGCTATCGGCACCACCGAGCAATCCGCTGAGCACGCGATGCCTGATCGCGCATGAAAACGCCAGCCTGATCGCCAATGGTGGCAATGCCACAGTCGGCGCACCAGGTTTCGTCGATCAAGCCAACAGTGACTATCGCCTGATCGCTACCGGTGAGGCCGTCGACTTCTGTACGGCGAATCCAAATGCCGAACCCAGTGTCGACATCTCCGGCAATGCGCGTCTGGTAGATCTTGCGCTGCCCGATATCTTTGGTCCCTGGGATCTGGGCGCCTACGAAACACCGGCCGGCGATGCGGTGTTCGCCAATGGATTCGAGTGAGACGCCGGTCGCGGCCGGGTCCGCTCCTACAGTGGGAGCGGACCCCGGCGCGAAAAATATAGGGTTCGACCACCGTCGCGCGACATTGCGATCCAGGCACGGTTACTCGAAGCCACTTCCAAACAAAACGACTACTTGCACCGGTGCGGTGATCCGGGCGACGGCAGCATGTAGTTTGGTCAGTCCAATGCCGGTGGTTTTGTTCAAAGGTTGTGGGCTGGCCACGCGTGCATCCAGACCGAGGTTGGTGAGCGCGATGCCGAAGCTGCGCAGCGCGGGGTCATTGCTGGAGTCGGCGCCGCGCATCACCACCGCGGACATGGCTGCCTTGCCCTCATCGTAGAGACACAGGTCTAAACATTGCCCTGGGGCAGGCGCCGGGTTCGGTGTCCAGCCAGGCTCGAGCGCAGTGGCGGTGCCGCCAATTCGTGCGCCGGTGAAGGTGAATCGAAGCCACTCGGGAATGATGCCATTGACGCTGCCATTGCCCGACGAAATCTGCGTCGCCGCCCTCGCGGTCTGCGCAAAACCGGTTTGCACCCGGCTCGGTGTCAGTGGTGGCACGGCAGCGATTGCCTGATCCTGCGTCTGCACCTGCATGCGCTGCAGCGAGGTCAGATCGTAAAGCGCGTTCATCCACAGCTGGTCGGAGTAATACGTGCCAGGACCAGTGATGATCGACAGATCCGCGCCGCCTGAGGGCTCGATCAAACCGATGGCGACGCTGTTGCGCGTCACCTCG
The DNA here is from genome assembly GCA_034440555.1 of Pseudomonadota bacterium. Classification (GTDB taxonomy): domain Bacteria; phylum Pseudomonadota; class Gammaproteobacteria; order Xanthomonadales; family Ahniellaceae; genus 0-14-3-00-62-12. The sequence goes on along the minus strand of JAWXCG010000162.1, from coordinate 3,709 downwards.
GCAAAATTCTGCGTCAGCATGCGCGCGGTGTTCGAAGTCCAATCGTCCAGGTAGCTGGCGTCGCCCGAGGCGAGGCCAACGAAACGGAATGCTTCGTAAAACTGTCCGGTGACGCGCCCGTTGAGCCGGGCATCGGCATCGGTGATCGGTGCGTTGGGCGCACAGACCGGGCCGAGCGGAACATTACCGCGGCTCGGGCACAAGTACGCGCGAAAGCCGCTGGTGCCGCGTTGCACAGTACGCCATACCGTGTCATCACCGGTCAGCCAGTAGTACAAAAACAGGTTGTCGAAATACTGGTGCGAACTATTGTTGTCGCTTCTGTAACCGTTATATCCGGCGGGCGCCATGCCACAGCGAAACGTGTTGTCGTTGGGGCCGCATTGATAAATCTGCGTGTGCAACATGCGCAGTGCGGCAGGGAACGAAAGCTCATGCAAGCGGCGCGCATCACTATGACGCAAGGCCGCGTAGACGGCGTTGGACGATGCATTGTGATAATCGGTCCAGGTCGTACACCAATACGTGTCGTCCCAGTCATCAGCGGGAGTCGGGTCGTTGCCCACCCCGCAGTCGATCTCTTCGCTGTTCACCGGATCACCCCAAAGTCGCGGGAACAGGCCATAGGTCATCAGGCCATAGAGGCCACGATCCAGACGTAGCTCAATGGTGCGATCGAGCGCAGCGTTGACGATGCCGTCATAGCGATCCCACGGCGCTGCCAACACGCCGACAGGAATCTCGTCAATGGCGCGCGTGGCAGCGACCCACGCTGCAGAAGGCAGGGCCAGCAAAGGTGCGTTGAGGTCGGGCCAGATATCGGCGATGCCATTCTGCACCGTGGTCGCAGGCGGATTCGGCGCGATGGCATACTCGACATAGACGCCCTGGCGCAGACCAAGCCACACGCCGTTATCGATCAAGTCGATTACCACCGAGTTGTCGCTGAGAACGCGCAGCGCCTGCGGTTCGAAGTGGTCCATTTCCTTGAGCGCGACCGCGAGCAGGCCCTCGCTGCCATTGGCGACGAGGACACCGCCGTCAGCGAAGCCGCCGGTCTGCAACGCTCCGCTCGGCAGGCGTTGTTCGAACTGTGCCGGCGCAGTGCGATCATTGCGGCGCAATTGACGCAGATGCGCAGTCTGTCCGAGCGTGAGCGGACCCGAGGTGATCGCTGATTCGGCATCGCCGAGCAGGCTGACGCTGGTGCCAGTACCGAGAAAAGTCGTGAGCCGTTCGCGCCAGCGATCGATGCGCAGACCATTGGGTTGACCGGCGCAGACTATTTGACCGTCGCCGCAAAGATCGCCCTCCCAATCCAGCCACGAGCGCACATGCACCACGGTTGATCCTGCGCGAAACGTGTAACGCCTGGTCAAGCCGAGACGACCGCCGCCAACTTCCGGCATGTCAATTTCGGCGGCGACCACGATCACTGCTGATAGCGCATCCTGTTGGTCGATTTCGGCACTACGCACATCGAAGATCGCGGTGCGGCTGACGCCACCCACCACCACTTCGAAACTGCCACCGACCACGGTGGTGTCGCCCTCGCCCGAGCGCGCGAGGTTGAACAGTCGGGTTCCATTGCGCGGCACATCAAACGTGCCGACACCGGTATCGACGGTGAAACTGCCGGCATCCGATTGAATGTTGAGTGTTAATGCTGGCGCTGGATTGGCAACGCTGCCATCAATGATCAGACGATAGTTGCGCGTGCTGTTGGCGGCCACAGTGGCCGGAAAACTGGCCAGCACCCATTGGATCGGAGCGCTGGTGGCATTGAGCCCCGCATTCCAACGCGCCAGCACGCGAAACTGCGCCGGCACTGGCAAACCCACGTCATCGACGATCGCAAAACCCGTCGTCGTCAGTCGCGCCTGTGCCTGCGATAGCGGCATTCCAGAGCGCACCACGTATCCAGTCTGCGCATAGCTCGTCGTGTTTTCGACGCGAAGTTGCAACGTCGCCGGCATCGCCGGCAAGTAATCGGCCTTGGCGTTGCCTGCGGCAAATGCAGCGGCGAGCCCGGTAACGATCCACAGGATGCAAGATCTGGTTTTGAACATGGCACTCCCCCATCTATCGCGCAGCCCAATGCAGCGCGATCATCGGCTCTAGACGCAGCTCAAGGGCCAGCGCTCTCATCGCCTGCGCGCCAGAAGGCAATCGATTGGGGTAGAAGTGTCACGCTCCAGCATCACCCCGCGCAAATTTCCCGAACGAGCTTGCGCAGCCAGCTATGCGCAGAATCGGCGTCCAGGCGCGCATGCCATAGCAATGAAACCTTGAACTCTGGGGTAGAAACGGGAAGCCGAAAACTGTGCATTCCGTTGCGCAGGTTTCCCGTGTGTCGCTCGGGCACACTGGCGATCAGGTCAGATGAGCGGGCCAGTGCCAACGCGGTCGAAAAGCCATCGACAATTGTGACGATCTCCCGCTCCAGCCCGAGCCGCTTCAAGGCGACATCAATGGGTCCCTTGTCGAGGCCCCGTCGCGAAACGAAGACGTGCCTGCCAGCCGCATAACGGGCGGGGGTTATCTTTCCCTTGCTCAGCGAATGCCCGATTCGCACGACTCCCACGAAGCGATCCTGGAACAGTGCCTGTGTCCGCACCTCCGGACCCGTCGTTGCACCCACAACGCCGGTATCCAGATCGATGGAGCCGTCGCGAAGCGGCGCGCTGTCCTTGTCTGACTTATGCACAAAGCGCAGCCGTACACCGGGCGCTTCCTGGCCGACTCGAGCAATGAGGTCTGGTCCGAAGTTCTCTACAAAACCATCGCTGGTGCGCAGCGAGAAGGTTCGAATCAACTGTTTGAGATTGAGCTGCTCGGCCGGGCGCAGCATCGCCTCTGCGTCCTGCACAATCTGCCTGACGCGCATGCGCAGTTGCAGTGCTCGGGGCGTGGCAACGAGGCCTCGACCCGCCCTGACCAACAGCGGATCGCACGTCGTCTCGCGCAATCGCAACAGCGTCCGGCTCATTGCCGACGGGCTAAGCCGCAGCTTGCGCGCCGCGCCCGCGACACTGCCTTCTGCCAGCAGTACATCGAGCGCGAACAGCAGGTTCAGGTCGGGTTTTGACATATGCGGAACATAGCACTGCTCAATTGGGATATGGCGTTTAACGCACTTATAAAGTGCAAAGAGTGCGTCTTCCGCCATGCAATGCACGGCAGTACGCTTGTCGCTACTCCATGTCCGGAGTCTTCTGAAAACGCAGTCTGTGTTGAATCCAATGAATACGAATCGCTATCAAGAAGTCGCAACACGCATGCAGCCCGCCGCGTCGTCACGGTGGGCACTCGCCTGCCTTGCGCTGTCCATGTTGCTGTCCTCACTCGGCACCAGCATCGCCAATGTAGGTCTACCGACTTTGGCAAAGGCGTTTTCCGCGTCGTTCCAGCAAGTTCAGTGGATTGTTCTGGCCTATCTCCTCGCTACCACCACGCTGATCGTCAGCGTCGGACGCCTGGGCGACATCACCGGCCGTCGACGCCTACTTCTTGCCGGGATCTTCCTATTCACGTTGGCTTCGTTGTTTTGCGCAGTTGCGCCCACGCTGTCGCTGCTGATAGCAGCCCGGTCAGCGCAGGGCCTTGGAGCGGCCATCATGATGGCCCTCACTCTGGCGTTCGTGGGTGAGATGGTTCCGAAAGAAAAGACCGGCACTGCGATGGGGTTGCTGGGTTCGATGTCGGCGAT
>JAWXCG010000161.1:0-7831 GCA_034440555.1 Pseudomonadota bacterium | reverse complement strand
GATCGGATTGCGCCGGATTTTATCCCGCCTGCTCGGCGCCCAAAGGGGCGCGTAGTCGGACTACGCAATCCTTTGGGCAACAACGCAGGCGGGTTAAAAAACCAGCAAGCGTGTCACGTTCGAAAGAGGCACATTATTTCTGCGCGGCGCCTCAGGGCGCAGGTACGCAACGAAGCACACAGGCGCGATCTTGCCAATCCAAGGTGCTCACTCGGCGAGCAGTCGTCTAAGCGCTTGGTGCGCTGCTGCCAACGTCGGCAAATGCCTGATCTGTCAGACTGCGCGCTTTATCGCGAGCAGCAGCCATGCACACTGAATCCGAAGACGCACCCGTCTCTACCGAAGTAGAAGTCGAGTATCCCGCGCTATTTCTCAAGAAAGGCGAAGACGCCCGTTTGCGCCAAGGACATCAATGGGTGTTCAGCAACGAAGTGGATACCGTGCGTTCGCCGCTGAACGAGTTCAAGCCCGGCGAGATTGTGGCTATCTGTGATGCCGGCGGGCGCGCTTTTGGTCTGGGTTACATCAACCCGCAGGCACTTATTTGTGCGCGGCTGATCGAGCGTGGCGTGCGCCATGCGATCGACAAGTCGCTGATTGTGCATCGATTGAATGTGGCGCTGGAGCTGCGCCAACGGCTCTATGCGGAACCTTTTTACCGTCTGGTATTTGGCGAGGCCGACGGCTTGCCTGGGTTGGTGCTGGACCGATTCGACGATGTCATCGTCGGTCAAATTGGCACTTTGGGCATGGAAAACTTGAAAGACGCCGTCGTCGAGGCTGTGGTCAAGGTCTTGAAACCACGGACATTTGTTTGGAAAAACAATGGCTCCGTGCGTAAACTTGAGACTTTACCTGATTATGTGGAAGTGCCGGTTGGCGCGCTGGACCCGCTGACCCGCGTGGTTGAAGCCGGGCTGGAATTCGCGGTCGACATCGCCAACGGGCAGAAGACCGGGTGGTTCTTTGATCAGCGCGACAATCGTGATCGACTTGCGCGCCTTGTGCCTGGCAAACGCGTGCTTGATGTATTCAGCTATGTCGGCGCTTGGGGCATCCGCAGCGCCGCAGCCGGAGCGAGCGAGGTGCTATGCATCGACAGCTCGGCGGCCGCATTGAAAGCAGTGACCGATGCGGCAGCGCGCAATGGGTTGAGCGAGCGGGTGCGTACATTGGAAGCGGACGCCTTTGAAGCATTGAAGGACCTGCGTCAGCAGCGCGAACGCTACGACGTGGTAATTGTCGATCCGCCGGCCTTTGTCAAACGCAAGAAGGATTTTGCCGAAGGGCGCATCGCCTACAAACGTATCTTTGAAGCCGCGATGCAGCTGCTCAACCGCGACGGCATCCTGATCGCCTGTTCGTGCTCGCACCACATGCCGCGCAGCACCTTGCTCGATACCATCAATCAGGGCGCCCGCCACCTGGATCGCAGCGTGCAGGTGCTGGCACAGTTGCAGCAGAGTGCCGACCATCCAGTGCATCCGGCGATTCCAGAGACCGACTATCTGAAAGGTTTCATCTGCAGGGTGTTGCCGGCGTAGTAGTCGGGGCTGATACCCAAGGGTGCGCTGCGGTTAGGCAAGCGGCGTGTGCGGCGACGGTTACATCTGCGTGACCACAGGTGCATCGAGCACCTGCATCGACACGGCGACGAAGTGACAGATGCTGCCAACCAGCACAAAGACATGCCAGATCGCGTGCGCGTAAGGAATGCGTCGGCTCATATAGAAAATGGTGCCCGCGGTGTAGGCGATGCCGCCGCAGAACAGCCAGGCCAACGTCGCTAAATCAATTTGCTGCAGCAATGGCCTGATCGCAAACAACACCAACCAACCCATGGCGATGTAGATCAGCGTGGAAAGTCCTTTGAATCGACCAGTGAAAAACAGTTTGAATACCACGCCGATGGCGGCGAGTGTCCAGATTGCCGCGAACATCCACCAGCCGCCGTGCTCGCGCAGGCCGATCAGCGTGAATGGCGTGTAGGTGCCGGCGATCAACACGAAGATGGCACAGTGATCGAACACCTTCAGTCGGGCTTTGACGGTCTGGTGTGGGATCGCGTGGTAAAGCGTTGACGCAACATAGAGCAACAGCAGCGAAACACCGAAGACGATGGCGCTGCCCAGTTGCCATGCGTTGCCCCACAACGCAGCCAACGTGATGAGGACGGTGCCGGCGCCGAGGCTGGCCACGGCGCCCAGCCCGTGGGTCAACGCGCTCCATAGTTCTTCGCGGAAACTATGCGGTTCATGGACAAGGTCAGCGACGACAGGCACGTGCGACTCCACTGCGAGGAAGCGCGCAGAGGCTGACGCAATTGTGCGGAGCACGCAAGTGTGAAGCAGATGTCGGAGCTGCGTCAGCCGCGATTCCCAACGCTGCCCTCGCGCTTAGGATTCGTGGCTGACGCAGCTTTCAGGCCGGCATCGATCAGGCAGCGCGAGAGGAGCGCTTGCGATCGTTTTCGGTCAGGTAACGCTTGCGCAGACGAATCGCACGCGGCGTCACTTCCACCAGCTCATCGTCTTCAATGAACTCCAGCGCCTGCTCCAGCGACATTTTCACCGCCGGCGTGAGCATCAACATGTCGTCTTTGCCAGCAGCGCGAAAGTTGGTCAATTGCTTGGCGCGTAGTGCGTTGACGGTGAGGTCGTTGTCTTTGGCGTGGATGCCGACGATCTGGCCTTCATAGATTTCCTGGCCGGGTTCGATCAACAAGCGACCGCGTTCCTGCATGGCGTACTGCGCATACGCGGGCGAGGGGCCCTGACCGTTGGAAATCATTACGCCGTTCTGGCGCGTGCCGATGGCGCCCTCGGTCTTCGGACCGTAATGATCGAAGACGTGGAACAGCAGACCGGTGCCCGCAGTAACGGTGCGGAACTCGGTCTGGAAGCCAATCAGTCCGCGCGCCGGAATCATGTACTCCAGGCGCACGCGACCGCGGCCATCGGGTTCCATGTTGCGCAGCTGCGCCTTACGCTCGCCCAGGCGTTGCATCACCGCACCCTGGTATGGCTCTTCAAGGTCGCAAACCAGCTGTTCGAAAGGCTCCATCTGCTGGCCGTCGACTACCTTGATGATCACTTCCGGGCGTGACACGGCGAGCTCATAGCCTTCGCGGCGCATGTTTTCGATCAGGATCGACAAGTGCAATTCGCCGCGGCCGGATACTTTGAACTTTTCGGCCTCTTCGGTTTCTTCAACTTTGAGAGCAACGTTGTGCATCAGTTCGCGCATCAGGCGATCGCGCAGCTGGCGGCTGGTCAGGAACTTGCCGCCACTTTCTTCCTTGCGACCCGCGAACGGTGAGTTGTTGACCTGGAACGTCATGCTGATCGTGGGTTCGTCGACGGTCAGCGGCGGCAGTGCCTCGGGCGTGTCCAGCGCGCAGATGGTGTCGGAGATGCCCAGCGGTTCGATGCCGTTGATCGCGATGATGTCGCCGGCCTGTGCCTCTGGCACTTCACGTCGCTCCAGGCCCATGAAGCCGAGTACCTGTAACACGCGCCCGTTACGCTTGACCCCTTCGCGGTCGACAATGCTGACTTGCGAGTTGGTCTTGATGCGGCCGCGCTGGATGCGTCCGATGCCGATCAGGCCGACATAACTGCTGTAATCCAGCTGACTGATGAGCATCTGGAAGGGCCCTTCGGGGTCCACATTAGGCGCTTCAACATTCTTGATAATGGACTCGAACAACGGGTCCATGTTGCCTTCGCGTACGTCCGGGTTCAGGCCGGCGTAGCCGTGTAGCGCCGAGGCGTAGACCACCGGGAAATCGAGTTGCTCTTCGGTTGCGCCGAGGCGGTCGAACAGGTCAAACGTCGCGTTCAGCACCCAGTCCGGGCGCGCGCCGGGACGGTCAACCTTGTTGACTACGACAATCGGCTTGAAGCCCATCTGGAAGGCTTTTTGCGTGACAAAGCGGGTCTGTGGCATCGGCCCGTCGAAGGCATCGACCAGGATCAGCACCGAGTCGACCATCGACAACACGCGCTCGACTTCACCGCCGAAGTCGGCATGTCCGGGCGTGTCGACGATATTGATGCGGTAATCGCGCCAGGTGATCGCCGTGTTCTTGGCCAGAATGGTGATGCCGCGTTCTTTCTCGATGTCGTTGGAATCCATCACGCGATCGGCAATCACCTGGCGTTCGCCGAGGGTGCCGGACTGTCGGAGCAGACAGTCGACGAGGGTGGTCTTGCCGTGATCGACGTGGGCGACAATGGCGATGTTGCGTAGATTCTGAATGGACATGACGAAGACCGCGTGCGTTGACCGCCGCGTTGGTTGCCGGAAGGAAAGGGCGCGGAGTATAGCCCAACACCGTTAGAGCTTTGTGCTTATCGGTAACAGAGTCGAATTCTGCTTTCACCCGGCGCTGGGCTGGGCTAGATTGCGCGTTCACTTTCGGTCACCACCTGCCATGCCCAAATCTGCTCACAGCTGGCGCCATCACCTGCGCTATCGCCTGGAAAATACCTTGGCCAAGGGAGCCATCGCGATTATCGGCTGGCTGGCGCTGATCTCAATGGCGATTGTCGGCATCGCCACCCTGGCTCTGGTTTTGCTCCATGTCGCATCGGACCCCGCTGATCCCGCGACCACATACGGGTTGATCGAAGGCGGCTGGCAGAGTCTGATGCACACCATGGACGCCGGCACGTTGGCTGGCGACCAAGGCTGGGGACTGCGCCTGTTGATGCTGGCAGTGACCATCGGCGGCATTTTTATCGTCAGCATGCTGATCGGCACCATTACCTCGGGGCTGGACGCGCAGCTGGGCGAGTTGCGCAAGGGGCGTTCGCGGGTCATCGAGAAGCAGCATACGCTGATTCTGGGCTGGTCGAGCAAGGTCTATTCGATCATTGGCGAACTGATCGTTGCCAACGAAAACCAGAAAAAGCCGCGCATCGTCATTCTGGCGGACCGCGATAAAGTCGAGATGGAGGACGATATCCGCGCCAAGTTTCCGCGCACCGGTAAAACCGTGGTCATCTGCCGACGCGGAGACCCGCTGGATCTGGATGATCTGGCGGTAGTCGATCCGCATTCGGCGCGCTCGATCATCGTTTTGGCGCCAGAAGGTGAGAATCCGGATATTCATGTCATCAAGTCAGTGATGGCGGTGACCAACAACCCGGATCGCAAGCAGGAGCCGTACCACATCGTTGCCGAGATTCGCGACGCGCGGAATCTTGAAGCGGCGCATCTGGTCGGCGGCGATGAGGCCATCTTTGTGCAGGGCGAGGACTTGATCGCGCGCGTGACTGCGCAAACCTGCCGGCAATCGGGCCTCAGCGTCGTCTACACCGAGCTGCTGGATTTTGATGGTGCGGAAATCTACTTCAAGGAAGAACCGGGTCTGGTCGGACGCAGCTACCGCGAAGCACTGGGTGCGTACGAGAATTCCGCGATCATGGGATTGATGCGGGCCGATGGCGAGGTGCTGATCAATCCACCGATGGCCACTCGCGTTGCCGTCGGCGACCAGATTATCGCGATCAGCGAAGACGACGACACGATTGTGCTTGCGCAGGGCGCTGCCGCCGCACCGAATCTCCGCGCCATTGTCCAGGGCGCCAAGAGTGATCCAAAGCCCGAACGCACGCTACTGCTCGGCTGGAATGAAAAGGCCGAAGCCATCGTGCAGGAACTCGATAAATACGTGGCGCCTGGTTCCGAGGTCCTGGTGCTGTGTCAACGCGAAGGTGCGCGCGATGCTTTGATCGCGTTGTCCAAGAAATTGAGTCGTCAGAAAGTGCGTTTTGCCGATGGAGCGATCACCGACCGGCGTACGTTGGATGCGATCAGGGTGCAGGATTTTGATCACATCATCCTGCTCAGCTACACCCAGCTGCCAGTTCAAGAGGCGGATGCACAAACCCTGATCGCTCTGCTGCACCTGCGCAACATCGCCCAGGCCTGCAAAAAAGATTTCAGCATCGTCAGCGAGATGATGGATATCAAGAATCGTGCCCTGGCGCAGGTTGCCCAGGCCGACGATTTCATTGTCAGTGACAAGCTCGCCAGCCTGATGCTGTCTCAGCTATCGGAGAACAAAAAACTGGACCAGGTGTTCCGGCAACTGTTCAGCGCGGAGGGATCAGAAATTTACATTCGGCCAATGAGCCACTACGTGCGGTCTGGAACAGAGGTTGATTTCCACACTGTGATCGAGTCTGCGGCAGTGCGCGGCGAAACTGCACTGGGCTATCGCCTGGTGGCGCATGCCAATGATTCAGCCAAGGGCTACGGCGTCAAAGTCAATCCGCGCAAGTCGGACAGAATCTTATTCGGCGCCGATGATCAAATCATCGTACTGGCCGAAGATTGAAGCGGAGTGGGCGACGAGTGCAGTGTTGTAGCGCGTCGCGCACTGTGTCGTTCATTCGATCCAAGGCGCGCGTTTTTACGCTTGCGCAGCGAAATCGAGCACTGATCAGCCAGGCGCGTTGGAGGCAATCGCTGCGAACCTCAGCGCTTTACTTTCACCGGCTTGATGCTCTTGCTGACCGAGCGGGTGAGCACATACACCGAAGCGGGCGGCAGATTGCGCAGCGTGAAACCGGCGCGGCGGGCGTGTAGTCCGAGCTCGCGCATGACGGAGGTCTTCACTGGATTGGTTGGCCCATAGGTAAACTGGATAAAGCGGCCATCCGCTGCCAATGCCTCGAACGCCGGCGCCAGGATTTCATTTTGCAACTCGGCATTCATCGACAGCAGCCCCAGCCCGCTGATGATGGCGTCCACTTCGCCGGGTTCCGCGAAACCCTTTTGGTGAAGGACCTGCACAATATTTCGCGCATCGGCACAGGCGATTGGTGTTTCCGGAAATCTCTGTTCAAGATGCTCGTGCAAGGTTTCGTTGAGCTCGAACACGAGTAAGTGCTGTGGGGTAAATCCGCGCTTGAGCAACGCTTCAGTAAACACGCCGGTTCCGCCGCCCAGCTCCACCACACGACGCGGGTTGGCGGGCAATTCGCGCAGCATTTCCGCGGCCAATTCCTGGCTGCTGGGTGAGACCGCAGCCGTGGTCAACGGAGCTTTCAGCCATTCACGGAAAAACGTCCAGGCGACCGTGGCGTCTTCGCGCTTGCGAATCAATGCAGCGGTCAGCTTGTTTGCACGTGGCGCCATGCGGCTCCCCTGTCGACGAGCCGCCATCATAGGCGGGATTCGTTACAAGGCAAACCGGAGGCGACGCAAACCGATCGCGCACCGTGCACAATTGGTCAAAATGGGCGTTTGACTTCGCGCGATCGCCTGGAGCAGCAAAAGAAAACCCGGCCGAAGCCGGGTTTGCAGCTAAGGAACCTCTGAACAAGTCCGGAGTCGCGATAGCCCCCTGAGTCAGGGGGCGAAAAACCGCAGGTTTTGACCAGCTCCGCTGTTGAAAGCGGGGGTTTGGCAAGCGATAAGCCGTGTGGCGAAGACAAAGTGGTGACTTATTCAGACCTTCCCTAACGGTGACATCAGGATTCAGCGATAGGAATTGCGTCGACCGACGTTGCGTCCATCGCGACGACCGTCTCTATAGCCTCGCTCGTAGCCCTTGCGATAAGCGCGGGTGCCACCCTGACGCTGATTGCCGACCGTGTTGTACCCATCGCTGTAGCCGTCGTCGTAGGCTCGGGAAAAGACTTCTTCATAGGAATTGCCATCGTAGACGCCGTAGTAGCCGCCGTTGAAACCGTAGTAACCATAGGAATGGTTGTGATACTGGCTATGCGTAGGGCACCACGGATCACGCTGCTGATTGGCATGTGGCCGGCTGCAACTGTCGTTGCGATAGTCGTTGCGATAGTCGTTGCGATAGTCG
>JAWXCG010000160.1:0-13477 GCA_034440555.1 Pseudomonadota bacterium | reverse complement strand
CTGCGCGCGCAGCGTCGCAACATTGCAGTGGGAGCGACGCAGGCGAGCGTTGGCGAGCGCCTGTTTGCAGAAGCCTGGCGCGGCGGATTGCGCGCGGCGGGCCGAGCGGTCGCTGCGACGGATACCACGCTCGATCACCAATGCTGGTCCGGTCTGATTGTGCTCGACGACCAGCATCCGCTGCTTGCCGCACGCGGTGCCGAACACTTGCTGGATACCTGGCTCTTCTCCGGCAATGTGCCGCTGGTGCGTGACGTCATGGTCGCCGGCAATTGGCTGGTGCGCGATGGCAAGCATCGCGAACGCGAGCGTATTGCCGCCGACTATCGCCGCGCCATGCACAAGCTAGCCGCAAAAATGTAGGATCGCGCTTGGACGCGATCTGGACTGCGGCCGCGACCGGAGCGCACCAGGGCGCGACAAACGTTGCGCCGGTTGCGGCCGGTTTTTGGCTTGGATCGCCCCCCAGCCGCACCCCTCATGCCGCAATGCGTGACTCGTGTTCAAGCAGCCAACGCTTGCGTTCGATGCCCCCGCCGAATCCGGTCAGGCTGCCATTGGCTCCGATCACCCGATGGCAGGGCACGATGATGGGAATCGGATTGCGACCGTTGGCCAGACCGACGGCGCGCATGGCTTTGGCGTTGCCGATGCGCCTTGCCAACTCGCCGTAGCTGATGGTCTTCGCGTAGGGTATGCGCGCCAGTTCGGACCAGACCTGTCGTTGAAACTCGGTGCCGATCGGCAGCAGATCGAGCTCGAAGTGTTGGCGCTGGCCAGAAAAATATTCCTGCAGCTGCTGGCGCGCGTTACTGACGCGCTCCGCATCTCGTTGCCATTGACCCTGGCGCAGGTGCGGATGCCGCTCTTCGGCAAAACCAATATGCAGCACGCGGTCATCGCGCACCGCCAACAGCAAGTCACCTAGCGGCGAAGAAATTGTATCGAACCAGGTGATGGACTTGCTTGTTGGGCGATCGATCATGCTGATTTCACCGACGCTGGGACTATTCATGGGTTGCTTGCTCGTGACCAAAGTTGGATGACCGCATAGGCGCGCCATGGACGCCAGCCCTCAGCGCGCGTGCGCAGGGATTTTTCCGTCAACGCAGTCGCATTGGGCGCCGCCTGCCTGCGCAGGATCAGATCACCGGCCGGAAACGCGTCGGGATGGCCGAGCGCGCGCATTGCGATGTAGTGTGCGGTCCAGTCGCCAATACCGGGAAGTTCAGTCCAGCTCGACACGAACGCATCCAGCGTTTGCTCAGCCTGGAAATGTACGCGCCCCTCAGCGATCGCGCGCGCCATGCTACGCAGAGCTTGCGCACGGCTGCGAATAATACCGATTGATTCGAGGTTGGCGTCCGACAGTTCTGCGGGTGACGGAAAACGCCGCGCACTGCTGCCATCCTCGGCAACGCTGGACTGACCAAAGGTCGCCACCAGTCGGCGCGCGAAAGTCGTGGTCGCAGCGACCGAGATCTGCTGACCCAATACGGCGCGCACCGCGACCTCGAAGCCGTCGTAGCCGCCGGGAATCCGCAAGCCCGCGGTGAACGCGTTTCGCCCGCGGAACAGCGCGTCTTCGCGTAGCGCCGATTCAACACTGGCCGGGTCAGCATCCAGGTCGAACACTCGGCGGATACGACGCACCGCATCGGCCAGGTCCAAGGCCGTGATGTTGTGCGCGGTAACTTGCAGCGCGTGTGCGCCCGCGATTTGGCGCACCTCAAACCATGCCGGACCTTTGGACAGAATCAGTTCGCGGCGATAGCAGTTGTCGTCGACCGTCTCGATGCCGGGAATCGAGCGCTTGCGCAGAAACGCGAGCGAGCTGCCGAAATCGAACGGAGGCCGGTAGCCCAGACGCAGCCGCAGCACGTCGTCCGACTGCGTTGGTTCGACCGCGCGCAGCCGACTTGGCGGCATGCGATATGCCGTCTGAAACGCAGCGTTGAATCGACGCAGGCTGCCAAAGCCTGATGCCATCGCGATCTGAGTCATCGGCATGCGCGTCTCCGAGATCAGCTGCTTGGCGAACAGCAATCTTTGCGTTGTCGCCACCGCAATCGGCGATGTGCCGAAGGTTTGCGCAAACAGCCGGCGCAACTGGCGGGTACCGATGCCGAGCCTCGCACTGACCGCTTCCAGTCCACCGTCATGCAGTGCGCCTTCGTTGATTGCGCGCAGCGCACGCGCGACGTGATCATCGGCACGTCGCCACTGGGCGCTTCCTGGCGACAGTTCGGGGCGACAACGCAGGCAGGGCCGAAATCCCGCAGCTTCCGCCGCAGCAGCGTTGTGAAAATACTTGATGTTCTGCGGTTTTGGCGTCGGCGCCGGGCAAACCGGACGACAATAGATTCGCGTGCTGGTGACCGCGGTGAAAAACAGACCGTCGAAGCGCGCGTCGCGCGAACGCCGCGCCTGGTCGCAGATGCGCGGGTCAAGGGAAGTCAGGGGCGAGTTCATGCCGTGTATCCTGCCACCAAGCTGCGTCGCACGCTCGCCGTTTTCGGACATCAATGCTGGTGTGCGGCGATCAGCGAAACTGTGCGCCCGGTCGGTGCTTGCCGCCGCAGTGCGCAATCCCCGGGAAACGCTTCACCTGCACCAGGCTCGCCGCTCAATTCCGGCCAATTATTCAGAACAGACAGACTTGGGGGTGACGTGGCCGCGCACTGCAATGCGATAATGGGCGCCTCCCTCGCACCGGCCCATGCCATGTCCGCAGCCAATTCGCGCAACGACCCATCGCGCGTGATCCGCGCCCCGCGCGGCAACGTGCTCAGCTGCAAGAGTTGGCTCACCGAGGCGGCGTATCGGATGATCCAGAACAATCTGGATCCTGACGTCGCTGAGAATCCGGCCGAGCTGGTGGTCTATGGAGGTATCGGGCGGGCAGCGCGTGATTGGGCGAGCTACGATGCCATTCTCAACTCCCTGCGTGAGTTGGAAGACAACCAGACCTTGCTGATCCAGTCCGGCAAGCCAGTGGGCATTTTCCAGACACATGCGGATGCCCCTCGCGTGCTGCTGGCCAACTCAAATCTGGTGGCGGCCTGGTCGACGTGGGAGCACTTCCACGAACTCGATCGCAAGGGTCTGATGATGTATGGCCAGATGACCGCTGGCAGCTGGATCTACATCGGTTCGCAGGGCATCGTCCAAGGTACCTACGAAACTTTCGTTGAAATGGGTCGTCAACACTACGCCGGTGACCTCCGCGGAAAGTGGATACTCACCGCTGGCCTTGGTGGCATGGGCGGCGCACAGCCGTTGGCTGCTTCGCTTGCTGGCGCCTGCTCACTGAACATCGAATGCCAACAGTCGCGTATCGATATGCGCCTGCGTACGCGTTATGTCGACGAGCAGGCGAGTGACCTCGATGATGCGCTGGCGCGCATTGCGCGCTACACCCGAGAAGGCAAGGCGCTTTCGATCGCATTGCTGGGCAATGCTGCGGACATTCTGCCTGAAATGGTACGTCGGGGCGTGCGTCCCGACGCGGTGACCGACCAGACCTCCGCGCACGATCCGGTGAACGGTTATCTGCCGATCGGTTGGAGTGTCGAGCAATGGGTTGCACAACGTGTCAGCGATCCCGACGCCACCCGCGATGCTGCCAAGCGTTCGATGCGCGTGCATGTCGAGGCGATGCTGGCCTTTCAGCGCATGGGCGTGCCCACCTTCGACTACGGCAACAATATTCGTCAGATGGCCAAGGACGAAGGCTGTGTCAACGCGTTTGATTTCCCAGGTTTTGTGCCGGCCTATGTGCGTCCGTTGTTTTGTCGCGGCATTGGCCCATTCCGCTGGGTGGCGCTGAGCGGCGATCCCGAAGACATCTACAAGACCGACGCCAAGGTAAAGCAGTTGATTCCAAACAACCCGCCCTTGCACCGCTGGCTCGACATGGCGCGTGAACGCATCAGTTTTCAGGGCTTGCCGGCGCGAATATGTTGGGTCGGCCTGGGTGATCGGCATCGGCTTGCGTTAGCGTTCAACGAAATGGTGCGCAACGGCGAGGTTTCCGCGCCGATTGTGATTGGCCGCGATCACCTCGACAGCGGCTCAGTCGCTTCGCCCAATCGCGAGACCGAAGCCATGCTGGATGGCAGCGATGCGGTTTCTGACTGGCCGCTGTTGAATGCGATGTTGAATGTGGCCAGCGGCGCGACCTGGGTGTCGCTGCACCATGGCGGCGGCGTCGGTATGGGTTATAGCCAGCACAGCGGCGTGGTCATTGTTTGCGATGGCAGCGTCGCTGCCGATCAGCGCCTGGCACGCGTACTGTGGAATGATCCGGGCACCGGCGTGATGCGCCATGCCGATGCTGGCTACGCAATTGCGCAGGATTGTGCGCGCGAGCAGGGATTGAATATGCCGATGTCCTAGTGTGGTGTTGCACCCTATGCGACACATAAAATCGCGTCCTGGACCCTGTGGCTTCGTTGCGAATCTTGCCAAGGCCACCGGCCTTGGCAAGATTCGCGCCTCGCCACGGGGCCGAAACCATCCATTCTATTTGCGCCGCATAGGGTGCAACACCACGCTAGCAGCACGCGGGACGAGCAAGCCTGCTGATTCCGCTGCAGCATCAGCTAGGGAAGGTCATTGGCATCCATCACCACGCGGCGCGGACCGATCCGCCTCAGCAGCGGATGCAACATCACCGCCAACACTATGATTGCCACACCGAGATAAAACTGCGGGCTCAGTTCGCGCTGTTCGCCGAGCAGCACGATGGCGAGCAGGATCGCATACACCGGCTCCAGATTGATGGCAAGCTGCGCGCTGAAGGCGCTCATGTGGCGCAGCGCAATCAGCGACAACGAGAACGGCAACAAGGTGCAGACCAGCGACAACAGCAGCAGATAGGCCAGATCGCGCCCACCCGGGATCGCGAACAGGTGGCCATCGAATGCGGGAAAAAGAATCGGCATGATCGGTGCCAGCAAGGTCAGCGCCAGCGCACCGGCGCCGAGTTCTATGGCAGTGACGGCGAGTGCGTCGGCGCGATGCACGAGGCGTTTGTTGAGTGAGCCAAATACCGCAACGAACCCTGCCGAGATGGCACCCACAGCAATGCCAATGCGCATTTCCGGCGCCACGCCACCGACCACCAGTGCGACGCCCGGCAGGACCGCGATGCCCAGGACCAGTTCGCGTTTTGAGAAACGCGTTCCGGTCAGCCATGGCTCGATCAACGCAGTGAACACGGTGGCCAGGGAGATGCAGGTTGCTGCCACTGACGCGTTGGAAAGTTTGATCGATCCGTAAAACGTGAGCCAGTGCAACGCGACCAGGACGCCGATGCCCGCATAGGCGCCAATCAAGCGCAGCGGCATTCCGATGAGACCGCGCCAAACGCGGGGCAACAGGGCAAGAACTGCCACCACAATCAGCATGCGCCACCACACCAGCGGCAGTGCCGCAAGCGAGATGAGCTTGCCGAGGATGGCGGTGAAGCCCCAGAGCAGTACACAGAAATGAATCTGCACTTGCGCGCGCTGGGCGGCGGTCATGGGCATGGCGTGTTGTCTGTTTTGCGCGACGCCTTAGTACACCGTTTGTGCCACATTGGCAAAAATGAAACCGAAGGAGCTTTTTCGCCAGGCAGGGTGCAGAGGTGCGGCTACGCTAACCGAGTGGCACGGCGACGCGACTAGGCATGGCCAGAAATGACGCGGTTTCAGGTGAATGTGCGAGACGGCAGGATGGCGTAGGTCGCCACCGCACCCTCGGTCTGATATTGCCAGAAATCCGCATATGGCCCGCACTGGTGGGCTGCAGCTCGGCCGGGTGAATGGGTCGGAAAGCCCGGCGTCAGTTCCGCAGGGTGACAACTGTCTCGTCTGTCGTGCCGCCCAAAGGCGTAGAATGCGCTCGTTGTGCGTTCGATGCGCTGCCTTCTGGCATAACCGGGGCACTGGCTTGAAGCGCATGTCCCAGGGTGACTGCAGGTCGCCCGGCTAGACGACCAAAGATTCGCAATCGAGGAGAGGCAAATGTTCAAGAAAACCATGGTGCTGATGGCGCTATTGACCGCGTCCATTCTGCAAGCAAAAGAAGTGCCCGTAGGAGATTTTTTCAAGGATGCAGAATTCACTGACGTTACCTTGTCGCCCGACGGTAAATACCTGGCGGTGACCGTGCCCCAGGGTGATCGAACAGGGCTCGCGGTGCTGACTTCGGCCGATACCAAGCTGGTCGGCAAGTGGGACTATGGCACCAACAAGCACATCACCCGGGTGCTCTGGGTGAGCAACGAACGATTCCTGATGTATGTCACTGAAAAAACCGGACGATTCGATCAGCGCCAGGGCCTGGCCGACGTTTTCGCCAGCAATGTTGATGGCACCCAGCGCTCCGATATCCCCAACGGCGGCTTCTACCAAATAGTCGACACGCTCAAAGACGATGACAAGAACATTCTGGTTCAACGCTCAGTGGATTCATCCTACCTGTTCAAACTCAACGTGTTTGACGGCAAGACGCGCACCGTGGCAACTGCGCCACTCGACCAAGGCGGCTTTGTTGTCGACCACGACCACAAGGTACGTTATGCGATCGGTTCGATGAATGATCTCAAAACCAAGACGCTGCGTCGCAACGGCGATTCCTGGGAAACCGTTCACGAGAGCGAAATGGGCGGTGGATCGCGCATTCCGATGGGGTTTGATCGGGACAACAAGAAGGTCTACATGAGCGTCAGCGAAAAGGGTGAGCCCTCACGCACGGTGTTGCTCGACCCGGAGAGCAATAAAGAGACACTGCTCAGCAAAAACGCCAACGTCGAACCTGGCGGCAACCTGATGAGCAGCGATGAAAAGGAATTGCTCGCGGTGCTCTATGTGGACGGCGTACCGTACTACGACTTTGTCAACAAGGATCACCCCGAATCCAAGGCCTATGCCGGTCTGATCAACGCGTTTCCCGATCACGTTGTCAGCTTTCGCGGGATCAGCGAAGACGGTCGTTATATCCTGTTTCGTGCGGCCAGCGACATCGACCCTGGTTCCTTCTACATGTTTGATCGCGAGTCCGGAAAGGCTCGCTTCCTGTTGTCCAACATGAGTTGGATCAAGCCCGACCAAATGGCGAACATGGAGCCGATTCAAGTCACTGCTCGTGATGGGGTCAAGTTGCACGGATATCTCACCCTTCCCAAAGACGGCGGTGGCAAGGACCTGCCGTTGATCTTTCATCCGCATGGCGGACCGCACGGCCCACGCGATCAATGGGGTTTCAATCCCGAAATACAGTTTCTCGCCAACCGTGGTTACGCGGTGCTGCAAATAAATTTCCGCGGTTCGGGCGGTTACGGCAGTGCTTTTGAGAAAATGGGCTACCGCAACTGGGGTACGACCATGATCAACGACATGACCGATGCGGTGGATTGGGCAATCAAGCAGGGCGTTGCTGACAGCAAGCGCATCTGTACCTATGGTGCTTCGTACGGTGGCTATGCTGCCCTGCAGACGGTGGTGCGCGAACCCACCAAGTACGCGTGCACCATTGGCTATGTGGGTGTCTACAGCCTGCCGATGATGTTTACTGATGGCGACATTCCGGAGCAGGAATCGGGACGCAAATTCCTCAAGCGCGTCATGCCGGAAACCCGCGCCGAGCAGGAAGCCCAGTCGGCTGCCTACAACGCAGACAAGATCAATATTCCGGTGATGCTGGTGCAGGGCGCGAAAGACCGCCGCGTGCCGATCACGCAGTACAAGGCACTGCTGAACGCCTTGACCAAGGCGGGCAAGCCACCAGAGCAGACCATTGTGGCGCCCAAGGAAGGCCACGGATTCTACGATTTCAAGAATCAGGTAAACCTGTACACCGCGATGGAAAAGTTCCTGGACAAGCACACCCACACCAACTGACACTGGCCTGGGCGCTTGCTCTCATCCAGTTGAACTAAACGGAAGCGGCTTGCCGCTTCCGTTTTTTTATCCGGGAGACCTTCAATGTGTGCGCTTGGAACGCGGCAATGCCGGGGGCATAGATCTGCTTGCGGCCCCGGCGCTTTGAGTTTCAACTTCCTCCTGATTGCCTATTCTTGTAAGGAGTTGAGTCAATGAAAATGCTCGCCCGCGTGGCGATGTGGGTCGCACTCGCCGCTGCGCAAACAGCTTCATTGGCCGCGGCGGAAGTCGGCGCAGCGATATCCGGATCGAATGCCGAGCAGTTGGTGATACTGGTGCGCCACGCAGAAAAAGCGCTCGATCAGGGCAAGGATCCGGGATTGACCAGTGTGGGAGAGGCGCGCGCGCAGTCACTGCGCCATGTACTCGAACATGCCAATGTTGCGGTTATCATTACCACCGAATGGCAGCGTACGCGTGCCACTGCCACGCCCTTAGCTGAATCGTTGAAGCTCACCCCCATTGTCGTTGACTCAAGTGCCGGCCCTGCTGACGGACATGCGGACCGGGTCGCCGCTGCGGTGCGCAAACACCAAGCCGACGTGGTTCTGGTGGTTGGTCACAGCAACACGGTACCGGCAATCATCAAAGCCCTGGGTGGCCCTGCGGTGGCCGCGATTGGCGATGCCGATTACGGCAATCTCTACCTGTTGTGGCGTCGTCCAGGTCAGGTGCGGTTGATCCAGGCGCGCTATTGAAAAACGCGTGTTACCCAGACGCGGGCCAGGCAGCGGTCAATCAAGGGGGGAACGGCTCTCCGGCCCCGGACTGGATGCGCGATCCGCATTGGCGGCAGACCAGCGCAGACGTGTCGGGATTCGTTGCCGAAACACCCGTCGTTTCCCATTCGATGAAACTCGGCAGCGAATAGTGGCGCCTGGCTTTGGAGGCGTGCAGGCTGGCGAAGGTGACGATGCTGATCGGCGAAAGTGCACTGCAATAAATGCCCGCCTTGCGAATCGCCGATTCGATGGGTTGCAGGTGGATGCAGGTCAGAAGTAAATGCGGGTGCAATTCGTAATCTATCTCCGCGTCGCTGGGGAAGCGCCCCTTCAGTGCCTCGGTGGCCCAGGCCTTTCGACTCGGGTGGGCGAGCAACTCCTGATAGCGGAGTTCCCAGCCCGCGATGATTGCGGCGTCGGTTATCCGATTTTGCTCGGCGAGTTGCAGCCAACGTGTCTTGCCGGGATCGCGGCGGAGCCCGCTGATGCCAGAGTGCAAACGGTCGAACGCGCGCTGCTGCTCGACCAGGTTGCGCTCGCGGCCGCGGACCGTTTCTCGTTCGCCTGCGGTATTCACCAGGCGCAACAGCAGGAGCAGCATCAGCAAACAGGCGAACAGCGCCACCACCGCCAGCCAACGCAGTTCGAGCGCCGATTGCAGGCCATAAACTTCGATGGCGAAATACGCCGATCCCACCACCACGAGCAGGACTCCGGGGCCGAGCGTGGCACGCAGAAGGTAGCGGTGTCGCAGGTCCAATCGCTTGCTCTCCGGTCGCGTTGCTGGATTCTACCCTTGACCAAGCACACACACGCAACTTTGTGCAGCGTCCAACCCGCGCATTTTGCTGGCCCGCCTATTTTCGTGTATCCAGCAGCGTGCGCAGCTGCGCGAACGGGTTGGAGGTTGCCGCTTCGACCCGGCCGGTGCTGCCAGGTGGTTCGCTGCCATGATTATCGATGTAGCGCGAATGCTCATTGTCGTGACAGTAAAGACACAGCAGCTCCCAGTTGCTTCCATCCGGCGTGTTGTCATCGTGGTTGTGGTTGCGATGGTGCACAGTGAGCTCATGCAGGTTGCTGCGGTCGAACTCGCGTGTACAGCGCCCACAAATCCACGGATACATTTTGAGCGCGCGTTCGCGGTAGCCCAGCTGACGTTGCTCGGCTTGGCGGCGGGCATCGGCGACGATGCGGTCGAGTCGATCGGGATTCGGCGTTTTCATGGTCAAGGCGTCCGTGGTGGCGCTGAGGATTCCGCAATCCGTCTTCCGCGGCAAGTAGCTTGGAGCAAAAATGTAGCTTGGCGTAAAAATGTAGCGTGGAGCAAAATGTAGCTTGGCGCAAAAATGTGGCTCGGTTCAAAACGTGCCCGCAGGAATCAATCCAGCATTTCTTCGCTGCGATTTGATTCTGCCTGCCGCGCAAGGGAATTGCCCGCAGCCGCCCAAACCAGGGCGATCGCCGCACCGAAAATCGCAATGACCGCGGGATGTTGACCGATCAGGTCCACGCCGGCCTTGACCCAGGCGCTAACCGCATCGGCGCCTCGGTAAACCGTGGTGTCGATGAAGTTCTTCGCCTTGAACTTTGCCTCATTGGAGACGCGCGTGAACAACATCTCGCGCCCCGGTCGGACCAGCGCGTATTCGCCCGCCCGACGTACCACCAAAACCACCACGAACACGGCCAGTATGGGTGAGATGGTCAGGCACAGAAATCCGGCAGCGACTATCAGCGGCACCATGGTCAGCAGCGTGCGCAGTCCCAGTCGCTCGGCAATGCGGCCGGTGAAAAAAATTTGCGTGAGCATCGCCAATGACTGCACCACCACTTCAACGACCGCAAAAAACTGCGTGCGGTGGGTGTTGCTGGAGAAGTGCGCTTCGACCAACCGTGATTGCTCCAGATGCAGGAAGGTAGTCACGCTCGCCAACAGCACCACGAAGGCTGCGATCCCCAGCAGATAGGGCGAACGTATGACTGTCGTGGCACCAGCAAAAGGACTGCCGCCCAACAGGGAATGGCGGGATTCGGCAGCGATCTCCAGTAGCGGATGCAGATCGCGCCAGCGCTGCAAATGTCGGCCCGCCGCCAGCGTTGTCATCAACAGGGCAGTTGAAATAATAACCAGGCCGGAGTGACCAATCGAGCCGACCAGAGCGGCGCCAAGCAATGGGCCGCAGATACCGCCAGCGCTGGCGCCTGCCGCGATCAGGCCAAACAGTCGCTTGGCGTCGCGCAGTGGAAACAAGTCGGCAAGCTGACTCCACGCGACCGAGATCGAGAACAGATTGAATACCGATAACCAGACATAGAAGGTCCGCGCCAGCCAGATATTGTCGGGCACAAGTTGAAATCCGATCGCGAACAGCGCCAGATGCGAGGCAAAAAAAGCGTAGGTCCACGGCAGGATCAGTCGTCGCGTGACTCGACTGGCGAGCCATCCAAACAATGGCATGCAGGCCAGGGTCGCGATAAAAGTAGCGGTAAATAGCCACTGCAGATTCTCCACACCGCCGACAATGCCCATTGTGTCGCGCACAGGACGCAGCATGAAGTAACTGGTGAACAATAAAAAAAACAGCAGCAATGCCGGCACGACGCCGCCCGCTTCGTCACGGTTTACGCGCAATAGCTTGGAAATCCAGTCCATGCTGTCGCTGCGTTGGGCGTGGACCATCACGCGAACAACCCAACGAGTTCGGCGCATTGACGCGGACTCAGCTCCGCTCCTGTTCCGGGGCGTAAATGTGCACCCTGGCGCTCCGGTTTGGACGAAGCTGGACTGACTGCGGTTATCGCGGGGTGAGCCAACGAAAAGTTCTGAGCGATATGTGCCCAGGCGCGGACACTCGATTCTTCAGCCCAGGCCGGCAGGCCGCAGTTTCTGACCTTCTCGAACAAGAGGCCGTCTCCAAAAGCGCGGTTGATGATTACGCCACGCAATGCAGTTTTTTCTGCCGCGGAATCGCCGACCTCGAAATTGCCCGACGTGCCCAGTCCAATCACTGGAATGTTCTCGCCGGACGACGGAATCGCACGATGATTGAGCGACGCCGACGCGACGGGCCAGGCAAGCGTGGCTAGTGTCGCGGCAGCGCCGATCGCAGATGCGGCGATCAACTCACGTCGGCTGATCATTCGAGGCTCCTGACTTTCGGAAATCTTGTGCAGCGCCGCTCGCGCCAGTGGTACTGGGCACTCGCTCGTAGACTGCGCGAACCCATCGCTGCGCAAAGTGGCGAAAGTAGCAGGTCGCGAATCCGCGAATGTGACGCGAATTCGCAATGACCCCAGCGACCCGCGGGAGCAATGCAAGTGACAATTCTCCGGGTCAGCCGCTAGTCTCTGGCCACTGTGCTTCTACGCTAGCGATATTCACATGATTCTCTCCACCTGGAAGCGGGCCGTCATCAAGGTTGGTAGCAATTTGATTGCGCCGGAAGGACGGTCATTGTCCACTCGTTATCTGCTCGGAATTGCCCGCTTGATCATCGATTGCCGCAGTGAGGGTCGCGAGCTAGTGCTGGTGTCGTCCGGCGCTGTAGCCGCAGGCCGGGCAGTATTGGGCATCGAGCCTGGTGTGCGCGGAACGGTGGCTGCCAAGCAGGCGCTTGCCGCGGTTGGCCAGGCGCGGATGATGGAAGCCTGGTCGCGTTTGTTCGATTGGCCATGCGCGCAGGTGCTGTTGACTGCCGAAGACATCAGCAACCGACGCCGTTTCGTGAATGCCAAGAACACGCTGCGCGAGTTGCTGGCACTGGGTACGCTGCCTGTGGTCAACGAAAACGATTCCGTCGCAGTGGACGAACTCAAGCTCGGTGACAACGACAATCTGGCTGCGCACGTGGCAGTGCTGATTGAGGCCGACCTGCTGATCATTCTTTCGGATATCGATGGACTCTTTGAAGCCGACCCACGCGTGGCGCCGGGCGCGCGCCTGATTCCGGAAGTCATTACAATCGATGCATCGATCCATGCACTGGCTGGGGGCACCGGATCGAGTGTTGGTACCGGGGGCATGCGTACCAAGATTGAGGCGGCGGAGAAAGCCGCCAAGCGCGGCATTGCCACTTTGATTCTCAATGGACGCAAGGCGCAGGCCTTGGATGCGATGCGCCGCGGCGAAAATCCTGGCACGCTGTTTCGCGCTCAGGGCAGTGCGCTCAGTGCCAAGGCGCATTGGATGAAACACGGTTTGGAATCGCAGGGCGTCGTGCGCATCGATGCTGGCGCCGCGCGCGCCTTGCGCGAGCGTGGCGCCTCGTTGTTGCCACCCGGCGTGGTCGAAGTGCGTGGCAGTTTCCGTGCTGGCGATGCTGTCGATGTGGTGATTGAACTGGAGGGATCGGATCGTGTTATAGCCAAAGGTGTCAGCCAGTACGACGCCATCGAACTTTCACGCATCAAGGGCCATGGCTCTCTGGAAATCGAGGGTCTGCTCGGCTACGCCGGCAGCGACGTGGTGATCCACCGCGACGATATGGTGATGCTTTGAACCCGGCCATTGAACAACTGGCAGCGAACGCGCGTGCAGCTTCACGCGCATTGGCGCGTCTGGATACCCGCCAGCGCAATCAGGCATTGCTCGCGATTGCCGACGCACTGGGGGCCGACATTGATGCGATTCTTGAGGCCAACCGGCGCGATCTGCAACTCGCCGAAGACGCGGTACGCGGCGCGGCAATGGTCGATCGTCTGCGGCTCACGCCCGATCGCGTCGCTGCGATCGCAGCCAGCGTGCGCCAAATTGCCGAACTGCCCGATCCACTCGGTGCCGTGCAATGGCAGCCAGCGCGCGCCGATGGCTTGGAAATCGGG
>JAWXCG010000159.1:0-13236 GCA_034440555.1 Pseudomonadota bacterium | reverse complement strand
TGCGCGCGATGAGCTGGGCATCTCGGCAACTGTAAACGCGCGACCGGTCGAGGCAGCACTGGCGTCCGCAACGAGCTTTGCCGTGGGTGCCGCCTTGCCCTTGCTGCTCGTCGGCTTGGCACCTCCCCAGCATCTGATGCCGATTGTGTTCAGCGCCTCGATCGGATTTCTCGCCATGCTCGGCGTTTTGTCCGCACGCGGTGGCGGTGCCTCGCAACCGCGTGCGGTATTGCGCGTTACCTTTTGGGGCGCACTGGCGATGGCGCTGACAGCGGGTGTAGGCAGCCTGTTTGGCGTCGCGGCTTAGTTGCATCAACTTTTTTCAGCAACACAGACTTCGGCGTGCCATGTCGCGATTCTTTTGAGTTGACCAGCTCCGTGTTTGAGTTGAACAGCGCCCTGCGGAAAATCGCGGCCCAAGCTTTATTCTCAACAAAGAGCTTCGCGGCCACAGGCCGCTCGCACAAAAACCGTTGATACTGCGCCCGATCGTTTCTTTGAACGCACGGAATCAACGCGCTCAGGCGCTAAACCCACCGGGCACACCCTTGGTCGCCACTGCCACCGCATTATGCGGATGCAGGCTCTCAAAGTGACTGGCACGCACCCAGAAATCGGCGACGTGAGATTCATCGTTGAGCGCGTTCTGGACGCGGCGCGCGGCATCTTCGCAGAACATCAGGTTGGCGGCGTTGATACGCGCAAACGCCTGCTCGTCCTCGCGTTTTACTGCGGTCTGCACTGGCGTGCACAGTGATTGCTCGACGCTGTCAATCAGCTCGATCAGCGGAAAACGTTCGAAACTGGGGATCAGTCGCACGCGAATCTCCGCGGTGCTGCGCTGGCTATGCGGAGTTGCAACGATGCCCTGCTCACTTCCCAGCCAATGCAGGACGCGGTCATAGTCGAGCGGCTGCGTGGCAGCGAAGTCCTGTCGAAACTGGTCCTGGATCAGCTGGCGTGCCAGCGCTGCCGAACACGGACAGGTGCTCGAATAGGTGATGTCCAGAGCCGTCTCGACACTGAAATGTCCTCGATCCAGCGTGCCAGTGATCACCACCGGGTACGAGCGCCAGCCGCTGTTGTCACTGACTAGCGCCTTGCGCCGAACCATGTAATCGAATTCGATGCGCAGCAGTGCCCGGTTCGACAAATCCGCGTGCGAACTCAGAAACTCTTTCAGCACGCGGCGCACGGCGCACGGTGACAAGGTTTCCGAACCAAGCAGACGGTCCACCAACAAATACAGACGCGACATGTGAATGCCGCGCGCTTCCGCGTTATTCAGGTTCACATACGCGGTCACCCGCGCCGGCACCTGCATCACGCTGCCATCGGCGTCGGCAATGCGCACCGGTACTTCAATATCGCCCATCCCCACCCAATCCAACGCACCGGCTACAGCCGGGCGCGCTTCCTTGGCGATGTCGGGCATGGAGCGGACGCTGGCGGGAGTATTCATGGGTCGGGCTCCGATCGCGGGACGATGTGAATCACGAGTCTGAAGTATGGGATGTGTAGGCCAGATCAAGCGCGCCCGAAGTGATTATAGGGCCGGTTTGACTGCGCGCGTTTGCAGACAATAGCCCAATCGAATCAACAGCACCGGTTCTGCGACTTGCCGCCATAGCGCGCCTGCTGCCGCTCGGCGATAAACGCCGCCCGGGAAATCATGGGTACGTCCGGATGGTGCGCACGCTGGTGCGCGACAAATCGGTCGTAGTCGGGCACTCCGACCATCAGACGCATCAGTTCAAAAAGGCGCTTGATCATGCCGGCTCCTCCTGTGCGGTAAAGCTCGGAACACGCAGCGCGCGCAGGCCAGCGCGCAATCCCAGGATCGCTACTGACACAACGATCGCCATAAACGTGGCGCACAAGGTGGCGTTGACGTAGTCGTTGATCACGATCTGCTGCATTTGTGCAAGCGAGCCCGCTGGCGGCAACACATCGCCCTGCGCAAGCGCTGCCTTGAACTTCGCTGCGTGGCTGAGAAATCCAATGCGCACATCGTCATGAAACAACTTGTCCCAACCGGCGCTCAGCGTGCAGATCAGTAGCCACGTCAGCGGCGCCAGACTCACCCAGACATAACGCTCGCGCTTCATCTTGATCAGCACCACGCTGACCAGCACCAACGCGATCGCCGCCAGCATCTGATTGGCAATGCCGAACAACGGCCACAGGCTGTTGATGCCGCCAAGCGGATCGGCAACCCCCTGGTAAAGGAA
Source organism: Pseudomonadota bacterium (assembly GCA_034440555.1). Taxonomy (GTDB): domain Bacteria; phylum Pseudomonadota; class Gammaproteobacteria; order Xanthomonadales; family Ahniellaceae; genus 0-14-3-00-62-12. The sequence continues at coordinate 11,005 of JAWXCG010000159.1, read as the reverse complement.
ATAGCCCCAGCCAGTTACGCACAGTGTAGTTGCCAACAAGTTGCCGACCCAGGAGCGCGTGTTGCCCAGCGCCGGTGAGACCTGCCCGAGAAAGTCCTGAATCATGAATCGGCCGACGCGCGTACCGGCGTCGAGTGTGGTGAGGATGAAGAGGGCTTCGAACAGGATCGCGAAGTGGTACCAGAACGCCATCATCGACTGGCCGCCGAGAAAACTGGACAGCACCTGCGCCATCGCCACGGCCAATGTAGGGGCGCCGCCGGTGCGCGACAGAATGGTGCTTTCGCCGACATCGCGCGCGGTTTGCGTCAGCAGTTCCGGGGTGACTAGAAATCCCCACGAGCTGATCGTGCTGGCCGCTTGTTCCGCGCTGGTGCCGATCAGCGCCGCCGGGCTATTCATCGCAAAATACAGGCCGGGCTCCAGTGCGCACGCGGCGATCAACGCCATCATCGCAACAAAGGATTCGCACAGCATGGCGCCGTAGCCGATTGGTGCGATGTGGTTTTCGCTGGCCAGCATCTTGGGTGTTGTACCGGAGCTGATCAAGGCATGAAAGCCGCTGACCGCACCGCAGGCGATGGTAATGAACAGAAACGGAAACAAAGCACCGGCGAATACCGGGCCGCTGCCATCAATGAATTTGGTCAGCCCCGGCATCTTCAATTCTGGTTGGGTCAACACAATGCCGATGGCCAGCAACAGCACGGTGCCGATCTTCAAAAACGTACTGAGGTAATCACGCGGTGCCAGCAACAACCAGACCGGTAACACCGACGCCGCAAACCCGTAGATGATCAATGCCCAGGCCAGAGTGGTTGGCTGCAGCGTAAACACATCGCTCCAATAGGCATCGGCGGCAATGTCGCCGCCATAGACAATCGACAGCAACAGCAGGATCAGCCCGATCATGGTGCCCTCGCCGATCCTTCCGGGCCGCAGCACTCGCATATACACACCCATCAGCAACGCAATCGGAATCGTCGCCAGCACGGTAAATGTTCCCCATGGGCTATTCGCCAGCGCCTTCACCACGACCAGACCCAGCACTGCCAGCAAGATCAACATGATCATCAGGATGCCAACCTGCGCCAACACACCGACACCCGTGCCGAGTTCAATCCGGATCATGTCGCCGAGTGAGCGGGCGCTTCGCCGCGTCGACATGAACATCACCACCATATCCTGCACACAGCCACCCAAAACCGCGCCGACCAGCAACCACAACATTCCTGGCAGATATCCCATCTGCGCCGCCAACACTGGCCCGATCAATGGCCCAGCACCGGCGATCGCCGCGAAGTGATGCCCGAACAGCACACCGCCATGCGTCGGCACGTAATCCAGCCCATCGTCGCGCCGGTACGCCGGGGTTACCCGCGTGCCATCCACACCCAAAACCCGGTGCGCCACAAACTGCGCGTAGAAACGATAGCCAATCAAATACACACAGGTCGCCGCCGTCAGCAGCCAAAGCGCATTGATCGATTCGCCCTGGTGCAGCGCGATCACGCCCAAGGCGCCCGCACCCAACACGGCGACACCACCCCACATCACTGAACGCAGCATGCTGTGCATCTCCTCTCCCCATTGTCGGGCAGGATTGTAGGCACAAACTGGCGCGGTGCCACGCGCGCGCCGACCCTTGCGCACGGGAGCTTCTGCGTATAAGCAGCGTTTTACCAGCGCAAACGTGCTATGGCGTCGCGCAGAAATAATGTGGCTCTTTTGAACGGCACTTTCTTGCTGGTCTTTTAACCCGCCTGCGTAGTTGCCCAAAGGGTTGCGTAGTCCGACTACGCGCCCCTTTGGGCGCCGAGCAGGCAGGATAAAATCCGGCGCAATCCGATCACACTATTTACGCGCGACGCCTAAGCGACTGATTGCCAGCACGAAAATGCTGTGGAGGCTTCGCGCTTGTGCCTTTCACCGCGCATGCGCTAGCTTCGGGGGCTCTATCGCTCTGGAAGGACTCGATCATGCGCCTTGTCACCGCCGGGCTGCTGCTTGCCGCCGTCGCCACTACCGCATTTGCTGAAGCACCGGCAACGCCCAAGCCGCACACGCTCGACGAACTGTTGCGCAAGTGGGAAATAATCGACGCGAAACTCTCGCCTAATGGCGACTACCTTGCCGTCACATTGCCCGGCAAAGATGAAAAAGTCGTGCTGGGCATATTTCCGATCGCCAGTCCGAAGGACATTCATGTCATCGGCATGCGCGAGCGCGGTGAGATGGTCGATGAGTTTGAATGGGTGAGCTCTGAACGCGTGGTGCTTTCACTCGCCAAACAGGTGGGTGGCTCGCAACTCGAACCGTTGTCGACCGGCGAGCTGTGGGCGGTCAACGCAGACGGCAGCCACTTCAAGGTACTGCACAGCTGGCGCGGCGAGCAGCAAACCGGCACCCGTCTGAACAAGACCCAGTCGCAGTCCACCTTTGCAATGTTGCTCGACACCTTGCCCAATGATGACGACAACATCCTGATCTACACCACGCCCATTGAGTCGGGCAAGGACGGCGCTTACAGCACCGTGTTTCGCCTCAACGTCAACAATGGTTCCCGCTCATCCCTTGGCCGTGCGCCGATGCGCAATGCCGATTTCCTGGTCGACAGCAAGGGTCAGGCACGAGTGGCCTACGGACAAGACAACGAGCTGCGCAGCAAAATCTATGCGCGCACCGGCAACGGTGAGGAATGGAAACTGGTTGTGGACCAGGCCACCGACGGACAGCACTCGCGACCAATCAGCTTTGTCGGCGACAGCGAGAGTATCTATGTGCAGCGTACAGAAAAAACCGGACCGGACGTTGTGTATTCGCTGTCGCTCACCAACGGCAAGTGGACCGAGGTAATTCGCGACGCGGTCAGCGATCCGCTCGAAACTTACGTCACGATCGACGGCGGCAATCTCTACGGCGCCCTTTTTGACGCCGGAACGCCAGGAGTGCGTACGTTCGGCGATTCGGCCGAGGCGACACTGCTGGCCTCGTTGCAGATCGCCTTCAAGGGCTCGCTGGTAGAGATCGTCAATTTCAGCCGCGATGGAAACTATGCATTGTTGCGCGTGACCAGCAGCAGCAATCCGGGCGACTTTTACCGTTTCGACCGACGCAAAAAAAAGGCAGCGTATCTGGCCAGCCGCGGCCAGTGGTTGGATATCGATCAACTTGCCAGCAAGCGTGAGGTGACGCTCAAAGCCCGCGACGGCACACCTTTGCACGGATATTTGACCGTGCCGCAGGGCAAGGACGCAAAGAACCTGCCACTCGTGGTCTGGGTACACGGCGGCCCGCACGGTGTGCGCGACACGGGCGACTATGACCCCGACGCCCAGGTGCTCGCTTTCGGTGGCTACGCAGTTTTGCAGCTCAATTACCGCGGCTCGGGCGGCTACGGCCGCGCGCTCCTCACCGCCGGCTACCGACAGTGGGGCGCGCAGATGCAGGACGATCTCACCGACGCCACGCGCTGGGCGATCGAGCAGGGCATCGCTGATCCCACGCGCATCTGCATTGGCGGTGCCTCATATGGCGGTTACGCGGCGATGATGGGTGTGGTGCGTGAGCCCAAACTTTACCAATGTGCGATCAGCTATGTTGGCGTCCACGATCTGCGCATGATGCACACGCGCGGCGACATCAATGACTCCAGTTACGGCGAGTCCTATCTCAAGGAAGCGCTAGGCGAAGACATGGACGCCCTGTTGCAGCGCTCGCCCGTCGCACACGCCGAAAAAATTGAAGCAGCAGTATTCATCGCCGCCGGCGCAATGGACGAACGCGTCCCCCTCGCGCATGCCAAAGCCATGAGCAGCGCACTCGAAAAAGTCGGAAAGAAACCCGTATACATGGTCAAGTTGCGCGAAGGCCACGGCTACTACGACCCGGAAAATCGACTCGAACTCTACAGCGGTATGCTCAAGTTTCTTGATCAGCATATCGGTGCGCAGTGAGGGGAGCGCTGGGCGCACGGCAATTTCATTGAGAAGCCAAAACGAATTGTTCGCTGCTGCACACGATAAACCTGTCGCGCGCGTTTAGAGAACGAAACCCCGTCGGATCCGTTCCACTGAGGGGAACGTTCACGAGGTACGAATACGGATTCAGAATCTGCGAGTTCGTCGGGAATTGGATAATCGGATCGACGTCCAGGAATCGACCGAGGCGGTAATCGTGCATGCGCCCGTTCACGTGGGTGAGGCCCAGTTGATCGAGCTGCTCGTGGTCGGTAGAGCTACGACGGGTGATGCCGGGATTGGTGTAGCCCTAAGCGTTCGCCGTGGGCGCCATCGTCCAGCTTTGCCGGCTTGGGATGTTCCAATCGCCGTTGCGCGTCACAGCAAGACTAGCCAAAGCGCTTGTGGGGCGCCGTCGAACTCGGTCGCCGGGCACGAGACAGCGCGACGCGGGCGCGGTCGAGCCATCAATGCGAACGGACCGTTGGTCGCGGGTTGACAGCGCGGGACTTGGGCGATGAGGCTTGCACATTCGCTGCACAGGTCTGCGGCAGAGCGTATGATCGGCCTGCTGTGCGGCCGCCGGGGGGTTGGACCGCTACACAATCACCTTTTTCTTTGATCAGGCGGCCGCGAGCCGGGGAGCTGCATCTTGAATCTTCGTCAAAAACCACTTGTTATTGCGCTTGGTCTGCTGCTCGCAGCACCCACGGCGCTCAATGCCCGTCCAATCGGCTCCATTCTGGCGTCGCGCGATGTGGCTTCGCCTTCCGTGCAGGACATCGCAGGCTCGGCGGGTCAACAGCTTCTGGTTCTGCAGGCCGGTATTTTTGATCCGACACGCGAACAGTTGAATTCTCGTACACTGTCATTGCCCAGTGTTTCCGGTAGCCGTTACGCCGTGGTCCAGTTCAATGAGGGCAAGCGCTTCAGCGCCGAACGTTTGTACGCCCTTGGCGCCGAGGTGCTCGAGTACATCCCGCACAACGCGTATCTGGTTCGACTGGAAGATCCGTCGGCCCCGCGACTGCGCAGCCATGATGATGTGCGGTTTGTGGGTTCGTGGCAGCCGGCGTGGAAGATCGCGCCGGACCTGCAGAATGTGCCTGCGCAAGTGCAGACGCTGATTGTCGACGTATTCGGCTTTCGAGGCGAAATGCAACAGACTTTCGCAGAACTTCTCGAGCGCTCAGTCACACACGGCGTGCTCGCCGGTGGCGACAAAATCGGAGAACTGCCACATGCGTGGTTCCGCGTGCAGCGCAGTGAGCTGACAGCTTTTCTCGCGGAAACAGCGGTGGTCGAGCAGGTGAGCTGGATGGCACGCTTCGAGATGCCGCGTCTGCACAATCGTGATTCGCTCGGCCCAGTCCAATCCAATCAGGCCTCCGATGTGGCTGGCCCCACTGCGGCGCAGGCTTCGATCTGGACCAAGGGACTGACTGGCAGCAATCAGGTTGTCGCGGTCGCCGATTCAGGGCTGGACCGCAACCAGGAATTCTTCATTCGACTGGACAAAGGCAGCGGCGTGGTAAGCGCCGTAACCAATGCCCAGAACACGACCCCGCCGACACTTGGCACATTGTTTCCAAACAACAAGCTCCTCGGTTATTTCGTCATGCCGGGTGCTTCGCCGTATGACGACAACAATCAATGCACACCGACTTCTGCATCTACCAGTTTTCACGGTACTCATACCAGTGGATCGGTGGTCGGGGACTCGGGCACGACATCGACACCAACAGCGGGCAACTGGAACCCGGGCGACGGCATGGCGCCGAACGCTCAGTTGCTGTTTCAGGACATCGGCAACGATGCTACCGGATGCCTGTCGGGAGTCGGCGGTAAGCTGATGTGGGAACAAGCCCGGGCCGCCGGCGCCTATATTTCCAGCAACAGCTATGGTTCGGGTTTCAGCGGCGCCTATAGTGCTGGCGACTATGAAGTTGACGAGACCACCTGGCTGAATGAGGACATGCTGATCGCGTTTTCCGCTGGTAATGATGGCCCCGGTGGTCCCAGCATCGGTCATCCTGGACACTCGAAGAATGCGCTGACCGTTGGCGCACTGGGTCACGGCAACAGCACCACCGCGGCTAGTTTCTCAAGCCGTGGCCCGACCAGTGATGGTCGACGCAAACCCGACATTCAAGCGCCTGGTTCGGGCATCATTTCGGCCGCCGGTAATGATGAAGACGCGGCGACCAACGGTGGCACCAGCACCCAGAGCCTGAGCGGCACATCGATGTCTGCACCGACGACGGCCGGGGCCGCCGCCTTGATGCGTCAGTACTTTACCGATGGCTACTATCCCACCGGCACGAAGACGCCGGCCGACGTGCGCAAGCCACTCGGCTCAGAGTTGAAGGCCACGCTGATGAACGGCACTTCATTTATTCCGCTCACCCCTGGTTTTGTCACCGGCTGGGGCCGTGTGTGGTTGGACAACAACCTGTTCTTTTCCGGCGAAGCTGGCAGCCGTGATCTACGCAACTTCTCGGTTACCAAGGAAAGTGGCGTCGCTACTGGCGAAACCCACACCTACACCGTCCAGGTCGGCAGCGGACAGGAGTTCCGCGCCACGCTTGCCTGGTTCGATCCGCCAGCTGCTTTGGCCACCGGCGTATCGCTGGTCAACAACCTCAACCTGGAAGTACAGGAAGCGGCCAACATCTATCGCGGCAATGTCCTTTCCGGCACGGGAGCGGCTGCGGTATCGATTGTCGGTGGTGCCGCGGATACATTGAACAATGTCGAGCAAGTAAGGTTCGCTGCACCGGTGGCCGGAACGTACACGCTGCGTGTCACTGGCACCAATGTGCCCGGTAACGGCCTGCGCTACTCTGATCGACAAGGATATTCGCTTGCGGTTTCGGCGGCGCAGTGCGCGTCGACGGTGGCTGGAGCCCCGTTGGCACCCTCACTCCTCAATAGTGCCGGAGCGGTCGACGTTGTTTCGACGCCAGTCGCAGGAGCCACCAGCTATCAGGTATACCGCGCGACAGGGACCTGTGCCGGCGCCAATGCCAGCGATTTTCAACTCGCGGGAACTACAGGCGGCCTTACCTTCAATGACAACAACACGCATGGCGGAATTAGCTACGCGTACAAAGTGCGCGGTGCCGATGTCTGCGGCGAGGGTCCGATCAGCAGCTGTGCTGAAATCACCTCCACCGCGGCGTGCACGCTCTACCCGGAGTTCGATCCGCAATCGCTGACGTTGACCAACGCGCCTGCGTCCGCCTGCGGCATCAGCGTGAACTGGTCAGCGGCTACGTCTGAATGTCCGAGCGCCGCCAGCGTCGTGTACAACATCTACCGATCTACTGACCCATTCTTCACGCCAGGCGCAGCCAATCGCATCGCCACTGGAGTAACCGGAACAAGCTTCAGCGACAGTACCGTTGCGTCACTGCTCACCTACTATTACGTGGTCAAAGCCGAGGACACGACGAGCGGAAATCCTGGCCCCAACGGCGGCAACGAAACGCCAGAGATCTTCCGCAAGAAGGTCACGCCCAGCGGAGTCACCAGCACGGCTGGAACCTTCATTGATGGGGCTGACTCGCCGTCGTTCATGGTCCCGGACAATGCCTGGAGTGTGACCAATGACCGCGCCGCAGTAGGCACGCTCAGCTACAGGAATGCGGCCGACAACAGGGCAACGTACAACGCCGATACTTGCGCAGCGGTGGTCACGCCGCCCTTGTTGGTCAGTAACAGCTCAGTACTCACTTTCAAGACACGGTTCAACCTGGAAGTGAACTGGGATGGCGTGATCATGGAGATCTCCACCAACGACGGTGCCACCTGGGTCGACCTGCCGCCGGATGGCGGTTACGGGGCCGGGTCCACGCTGAGTGCAACCGCCGGCAATGCCTGCGGCTATCCACCCACGCAAGGTGCGTTTACCGGCACCAGTGGGGGCGTGTTCGTCAATCGCACACGCACACTGAACGGCTTCGCCGACAGCGCTGCGTTGATCCGTTGGCGCTTCACTTCCGATAGCGGCGCCGAGGAAGAAGGCTTTTACCTTGATGATGTGCAGATCACCAACTCGGCAGTGCCCAATGCCTGCCCCGATCTCACGATCTTTGCCAACGGTTTCGAGTAGCTTCTGGCTGTAAGCCAAACGGGGCACCCAACGGTGCCCCGTTTTTTTTGCCCGTTCGACTAGACTTCACCCATGTCCCTACGTTGGAGGTGAATCATGCGATGCCGTCGAATGTTGTTGCCGTTGTTGTTGGTGGTGCTGTTGCTGGCACTGGGTTTTCTTGCCCCGGCGTGGGCCGAGAACATCGAGCAATCGATGACGCCTGGAGAATTCAAGGCGGCTGGTCTGGACAAGCTCAACCCGGAGGAACTGGCGCAGCTGAATGTCTGGTTACAGCGCAGCTTGCCAGCGCAGGTAAGCAGCGACGCCACTGCTACTTCGAGCGAAACGGCTGCACCAGTTGCGAGTGCGCCAGTCGACAACGGCCCGCACATTTTGGCGAAGTATCGAAAGAATGATCCCAACGCCGCGGGGGTTTCCACCGAGGTTGACGAAGTAAAAAGCAGCATCGTTGGCTATTTCGAGGGCTGGCGTAAGGGCACCGTCTTCAAACTGGAAAACGGACAGCATTGGCGCGTTACCGATGCGCGCCGCTTTGAAGCGCCGAGCGAAGATAGTCCAACGGTCAGGATCAAATCTGCCGCTATGGGCTCGTGGTTGCTCTACGTGGGCAAATACAATCGCGCTGCTCGCGTGCAGCGCATCAAGTGATCCAGGTGCTGTCGCGTCTGGCGATGATGCTGGCGATAACTGTGGGCGCTTCTTCGCCAGATTCGACGATTCGCTTCAGCATCGTGGTGTCCAGCAATAATGGTTCTTTGCCGCCACCACATCGTCGTTCGACCGAGATTCGCATTGACGCAGATGGCAGCGCGCAGTTTGAAAAGCGTTTGGGCTACGACTTGCAAGACACGAACCAGCACTTCGAGCACGTGTTCCAGATCAGCACTGAGCAGCGTTCAGCGCTCGCCGCACTGATCAGCGAACTGCGCGTGTTCGAAACGCCATGGCGCGAGGTTGAGCGCCCAACAGTCGGCGGCTCAAGTGTCTTTGTGATCTGCAGTGACGGCAAACGCGACGTGCGCATCCCCAGTCAACTGCTCGCGGAACAACACGCGGCGCGTGATCGGCTCTGGTGGCGGCGGTGAAATCGCTGGTGCCCGAGGACGCACACCAGTCCTCGGCCAAGTGGAGCGCGGCCAGGAATGATCAGGAATAGCAATCTTTATGCGAACGCAGTTCGCGTTTCTTTCTTGCGGCGAACACTCGTTGGCTCAGCTTCCTGATCCTATTTCTTCCTTCGGCGATGGCTTGCGCGCTACCGCAGGGTTGGCTGATCCCTTCGGGCGCACCCAAATCTCGACACGCCGGTTCTTGCTGCGCCCAGGTTCGGAGTCATTGCCGGCTACCGCCAGATCCTGCCCAAGTCCGCGCGACCGATGCACCTGCACGCCGCGCTGCGCCAATTCGGTGGCAACGTAGTCGGCACGATCGTTGGACATGTGCTGGGCCAGAATCGGATTGTGTTCGCGCCGGTCGGAAAATCCGATCAAGATTATTTCCTGTTCACCGCGCTGATACGGACGCAGAAACATTGCAATCCGTTCCAGATCACGCATCGCCTTGCTGTCCAGGTAACTGCGGGCATTACCAAAGCGAAGATTGACTGACAGTCGCAGCGCGCCTGCAGTCAGTTCGCGATACTGCTCAGGAACATTGGCGGCTGACCCAGTCGCATGCAGACTCATCCCCTGCCCTACAAATCCGACCTTACTGACCATGGTCTGGCCATCGGCGCTTTGTGCGAACTCAACGAAGCGCTTGACTTCCTCGCGGGGCGCATCGGTCGAGTACAGCAACAATCTGCGCGACAGCACGTAATCTTCGGTCGCAATGCTCAACGCCGCCGGCAGCATCGGGCGCGTCTCGCGGTCCGATACTGCAATGGCACGCGCCTTGCCGACACCGGCAAGTCCGACAAAACCAATCGCGTTAGGAGTGGCAGCCACCGCGGCGGCGAGGGCTTCAGTCGACTCGAATCGAAGCGCGCCCTTGTCCAACGCCCCGCCCTGCAATACCAGGCTCTTGAAGGTGTCGAACGTACCGGACTTGTCGTCGCGCGCATGCACTCGTATCTCGCCCGCGGGCAGTCCCAACTTCGACCAGTTGGTAACCGATCCCAGAAATATCGAACGCAGCTGTTCCAGTGTCAACGCACTCAGACGGCTGCCTGGAGGCACGATGATGGCAAGCCCATCAAGCGCAATGACGTGTTCCTGCGAGGGCTCATCAAGCCGCCCAAGTTTGCGTGCATGGACCCGCACTTCTTCTGGCAGCACCGCACGCGAAGCCATCCATAGATCTGCGCGACCCTCAACGAGCGCACTAAGACCGGTTGATGTACCGTGCGCCGCGATTGCGATCGTCGCTGACTCTGAATCGCGACGCAGCAGAATCAGGCGCTCGTTTGCCACAGGGCTTTCGTCGGACGTTACTTCCCAACCCTCTGACTTGGCCCAGGCCAAGGCAAGTGCCGGTGCCAGGCGCTGCCCCACGGTGTTGGAACCGTGCAGAGACAATAAGATGGGAGCGTCCTGTGCGTTTGCCGGACCCACAATCCACAACAATAGAAACAGGCTGGCAATGCGCTTCATGGTCTTCATCCGTGAGTGAACGCGCACAGCATGAGTCAACACGATTGCGCGGGAATGAGCAAACGATGACGAATTGAAGACGCTTGAACGAATGATCGAACTGCGTGCTGAGGACCGTGCTGAACTTCTACAGCTTCAACAACGTCAACAACTTCGACCCATTCACGAAACTGGATCGGCCCGCTGCACCCGCGCAGCTCGAGCCTGACTACTGAAAATCAGCGCAGACTTCGGTTGATCTTGTCGAGTGCTGCCTTGCCTGGGCACAGTTGCGCAGATTGCAAAGAGTTAATCGGCGCGTCTACCGTATTGAGGTGTTCGTGCAGATCGTGCGCGGC